>PMHI01000482.1 GCA_003156615.1 Acidobacteriaceae bacterium
AGATCAGCAGAGAATCCGGTGCGTTCGAGGTGCCTTGATAGCTGTGGCCGCCTCCTTTTACTACAAGCCGCAGTTTGTTCTCGCGGGCAAAGTTCACGGCCGCAGCGATGTGGTCAGCATTTCTTGCAGCCACGGCATAAACACTGGGTTGAGTGGTCCAGGCATCGATCCATCCCAGGGTTTGAGTGACACCGGGGTTGTCGCCGATGTAGTAGGGGTTCTTCAGGTCGGCGAAGAGAGTTTTGCAGTCCGCGACCGTCGCCGAAGAGAAGCATGGGGCGAGCGGAAAACTGATCCGCATCAGGTTGCCATCAACCGCGTCGTTAAGGCGCTTCCATGCTGCTTTAGATGGCCAACCTGGATCCGCGGGACGCACCCTGCGCGTCGCCGGATTGGCAAGCAGCTCGCGCGCGTCAAGCGGCACAAGCGCGGCAGCGGCAGATCCTCGTAAGAACGCTCTTCGGTTCATGCAGCTAAGTGTCCCTTCCAGACCTCTATTCCAGGCGATACAGGCGCCGGCGTCATCAAATCTGTCCCTTATCTCTGAGCTGATGCCGCGAGTCGTTGAAATCATACATCCTGACCGGATCGCAGCGATCCAAACGCACTTTGATTCGGCGACCGGAGCACTCTTCTCTTTTCACTGCAAAACAGTCAAGGGCTCATTCCTTTCCAGATACAGCCTATCGGGACTTATCGTCGGTTCATGGCTTCTTCCGTCGCCGAACGTCTGTCGCTCGCGTCGAATGCCGGTTCCGAACGGACTGAGCGCGACTGCGGAAGTCGCTCAAGAAGGCTTCCACGCCTCGCTCCAGGCCACCTTTGGGCCCGGATGCCCCGAACGCACCAGCGTGCGCAAGAGTGGCGTAGCCATGCAAGAAGGACCAGACAGCTACAGCGGCGGCGGTGTCATCCGGCTGTCCGGAGACGCCGCTTGCGGCCTCCAGCAGGAGGTTCCAGACGGCCTTGCTAGCCTTTGACCCATAGGTCTTGGAAAGTCCGTTCTGCACAACGAAGGTGTAGAGCGAGAACCGTTCGCGCGCAAAACGCAGATAGGCGTCTGCCGTTCTTCGGAACCTGGTGTCCGGGTCCGCGGTTGCGGACGCAGCTCGCAACTCGCCCAGCACGACATTCCATATCTCCTCGGCGACCGCGACTTCCAGCGCTTCCTTGTGCGGGAAGTAGCGATACAGACTGGGCGCCTTGACGCCAAGCGCCGACGCAACGGCTCGCAGCGAGAGTCCATCGGCACCATCATGTTCCACCATCTGAACCGCCGTTTTCAGGATGTCGGCTGACGAAAGGAGTTTGGGGTAGGCCATTGCTAACATGATAAGTCTTGACACTTCAGAAATGAAGGCTTACGCTGTAAGTTATGAAGTGGATCATTGCTAACAACAAGATCTAAAGGAGCCAAATGTCACTGTGGCTGATACTAACACGTACCTCCGAGTCATTTTGATTGATTTACGCAGCACAGCAATCCAGGTTCAATCCGGAGATTTTCGGAGCAGTGGATTAGTACCGTAAAACGCCCTTCTCGTCACTTGGCCGAATTGTCGGCATTCCGGACAAATGGCTTTCGCCAAACCACGGGGCGTTCCCCGGCACCGGAATCAATGCCATTTCACCCCGGGACCGACCAATACAGGGGAACTTACCGAAAACAAGACTTTCCAGGCATTTAGTGCCTTGGATCAGCTCCAGACGTCCCCGCCTGATCTTTCCCATTCGGTCACCCATACAAACTCGTCATCCGTGACCGGGTCGCTTCGGAACCTAGCCGGAAGCCAAGAACCAAACCTGGCGCACGAAAGCGGAACATGACCGACCCCGAAACCATCCGGATCGTCAATGCTCCCAAGAGACAAGGCACGCATCTCGAGTAATTGAGGCCTAATTGCGAACTTCTCTTTATAGATCCTCACGTGAACCACATCGCCGCTCTTCGCAAGAACCTTCGCAACCGAGAACCGATCTTCTGACTTGATCGAACACACGTCACCAGGGGCAAGGTTCTGAACACTTCGGGCGTAGTACCATGACGTCGCCCGCTGAAGAAGACCCATTTGTAAATTATAAAGTGGCCACTCTCTCGTATATTGAGTGTGAATACGTGGCCTAGAAAAAACAACCAACCTGCTCCTGCTCACCCTCGGGCTGGGGAAGTTACCGAAAACCAGACTTTTCAGGCCACTGATGCGGAATGCCACTAACCCCCGATTGTGCCAGCAAATGAGATCGACTCGGTCAGACGGCTTCGCTCGATGCATTTGCCGGACCCATCCACGAAATACGAGTAAAATCCGGTTGACCTTCTTTTGTGTTGCGAGGTCAAATTCAAGAACACGGAGAGACCGCATTCTGCGGGCTTAGACGGGGTGCTCGCATGTGGCATTTTGTCGCAAGAGGGCTTATCCGACGAAAAGGTCTCTTGGTACATGCCATCCTGGCAATCCCTGGATACATCGCAATCTCCATTTCGACATTTGCTCAGGCGCCCGATCAGGCAGCCACGTCGTCAACCGCCAATCAAACTCCGTACCACCTTAAAGTCACAAGCAACCTGGTCGTGGTACGCGTGGTTGTACGCGATGCCCAGAATAAGCCCGTTGAAAACCTCAAGAAGGAGGACTTCAAGCTTTTCGACCGGGGCAAGCAGCAATCCATCACGCAGTTCGCGGTGGAAATACCCGCTGATACGACCGGACCAGCTCCCGCTTCCACATCTGGAAAGCGGTCCGTCACAATGGTGCCGGACTCAGCCCTGCCTCAACGCTTTTTGGCCCTTTATTTCGACGACCTTAATATGTCCGACGCCGCCGTTGTTCAGGCGCGTGACGCAGCCGATCGTTACCTCGCAGCAAACCTCCAGCCAGGCGACCGGGTAGGCCTATTTACCTCCGGAAACAGCGTGTCCGACTTTACTAGCGATCCGAAGCAAATTCATGATGCTCTCCTCAAGCTCCGTGTCAGCCCTGTAGCCCTGAGGAATCACGATTGCCCGGACATATCGGATTACCAGTCGCAGCAAATTATTGAGTCCGACAACGAAACAGTCGACGCCTGGCAGGTAGCGATCGATCAAGCCCTGAATGATCAACAATGTACCGAGGTGCCCAGAGGTCCCGGGGAGCCCCAAAGGTATATTGCGGTGCTGGCGCGAAGAGTCCTGGAGCAATCGCAGCTGCAGGCGCGGGCCAACCTGCAAGCACTGGAAAAAGTGGTGGACTACGTCGCGCGAATGCCCGGTCAGCGCACCGTCGTTCTCGTTTCCCCTGGCTTTCTATCGCGCAGCGAACAAGTTGATTTGGAGGACATCATCGACCATGCACTGCGCGCGCAGGTGGTCATCAGTTCGCTCGATCCCAGGGGTCCGGCGAACCTCACGCGAGAGGGCGATGTATCCCACAGTTACATGCCGTCGGGGAGTGTCACTGGAGCCCTACGCCGCTTGGATTCCGATCGAGAGTCAACTGCCCGCGACGTACTGAAGGAGGTTGCTCAAGGCTCCGGCGGAGAGTTCCTTCACAACACCAACGATCTGCAAAGCGGATTCGCGGTGCTGACGGGCGCTCCAGCCTACTACCTGGCCTTCGCTCCCACGGACATGAAGTTCGACGGCAAATTTCACGACTTGAAAGTGGAGCTGGTAGAGAAACACGTAGGTTTCGGTGTCCAGGCGCGACGGGGCTACTTTGCGCCCAGGAGTGAGGCTGAAGCCGCAGCGAGCGTCGAACCAGGCGGACCCGTCGATCCAGATGCGCAGGCAAAAGAGCAGATCCGCGAAGCGATTTATTCCAGGACCGATGTGCAGCAACTGCCCGTCACCGTGGACGTGAAGGTCTTCTCCACGAAAACTGAGGACCGCGAGCTTGTACTCTCGGGCCGCCTCGACACAAAGACACTCCACCTCCGCAAGGACGGCCAGCACAACCTGAGCAACGTCACCTTTGTATCTGCAATATTCGATCAGAAGAACAATCTCATTCAGCTGCAACGCGGCCAGGCTAAGCTGGAGGCACCAGACGCAGGGTTACAACAGGTTCTGAGCGCTGGCCTGAAGATGGATTCGACCTTCGTGTTGAAGCCAGGCATCTACCGAGTGCGTGAGGTGGTGACCGATTCAGAGGATCATCACATAACCGCCCTATCCCGCAACGTGAATGTGTCTGCCGAGTGCTGCGCGACTCGTGAGGTAGCCGGCATCCAGCCGATTCCCGCGCCCCAGCCCAGTGTGCCCCGCGAACCGGTAGGGCACCATCCCGGCCCTCCCAGCCACGGAGACGTTCAACCGGCTTCCGCTGACACGCCAACCTATCTTGACTATCCTTTGCGAAAGCTGAGCGCGATGGTTCCCTCACTGTCTGGGTTGAAACCGGATAACAGTCAGGATCAGCTGCCTTCGATCCTCTCCAAAGTTGGTGAAGCGACCGTGCACTCGTTGGCTATAGCGCCTAATTTGATTTCCCTTGAAGATGTGTACTCCTTCCTGCGATCCCGGGACGCGGGACCGGCCAATTTTGTTCTGGGAATGGAGGAAATGCCGTCACTGCTGGACGTAGAAGAGCAACTACGACAATCCCGCAGCGTCGAGTTTAATTACTTGCTGTTGTTTGATCACCACGCCGATGGGGCGACAGGAATCCGGGAATTGCGGACCGACTTTAAGAACCGGCAGGTCGGTTCTTCCGTTGACGGAGTCGCCCCACGTGGCTTTGGATTCGCCTATCAGTGGTTGCTCTTATCGCCTGAGAATCAATCCGAGTTACGTTTCCGCTATCTTGGCAAGCAGAGAATGGACGACCATCAAACGTTTGTCGTGAGTTTTGTACAAATCCCAAATCAAGTCAAATTACCTGGAAAATACAAGTGGGCCGGAAAGGAAATTCCATTCTTCTTCCAGGGCATTGCGTGGATCGATCAGTCAACCTTTGACGTTGTCCGGCTGCGCACCGATCTTCTGTCGCCGCTCCCAAGCGTCAACCTGCAGCAAATGACCACGGAACTGCGTTTCCGCTCAGTGCGTATTCACGGGTTTGGCACTGTTCTCTGGCTTCCTTCAGAAGTGCTCATTGACACAGTACGAAGCGACAGCATTTTCGAGGAGCTTCACCAGTATTCCGGTTACAGGTTCTTTCATGCGGAGAGCAAGCTCCTCCCTTGACCGCGAGATCATCGCGGACTTAGCGAGAGCTTTATTTCGGATAGGTCGTTTCCACCTCATGCTTGATGTGTTGAAACAGCGGCAGCGTGGGCGTCGAGACCACCTTTTAAACTCTCCGACCATATCGGACCGTCGAGCCTGCCCGAAGGGTTGACGAGATAGATGGCTAGCATGTCGTCGGCAGAGCCAGGCATGGCTTCCGAGAGTTGGAGCGAAAAACGCACCCGCTAGGCGATGGCCTGGCGATGGCTTGCGTCCGTATGGAGAAGAGGCTCTGAGGCTGCGAGGAAGCCCCACCATTTGGCTCCGCCTTCTCAACTCAAAGCTGTTGTGGGAAAAATACCGCGTGGCGCGCCGAACACCTCTCATGCGGCTATGAAACGGGAATTTCGGTAACTTGCTCATCCGTGGCCCTTCCTGGGGGAACTTACCGAAAACGGGTTTTTCGGTAACTTGGCCAATCCGACCCTCCGCTGGGGAAGTTATCGATAACCCGACTTTCCAGGCACCTGTCCGAGAAGCCGGTTATTCGTCCAAGTGGAACCGACTGCATTGGTAAACACTAGCCGACTTTCCGGCGGTGATTTCTCCAGACGGTGTCAGCCAATTCCGAGTTGTTAAACAACTAGTAACTTCCGGATTGGCGGTGACTCGGGAGTAAAGCTCTCCAAGTCATCTGTCCGGAATGACGACTTTCCGGCAACTTGGGCCGTCGCGGTCAACGAGTGCTTTGGCGATTTGGCGTCAATCCAAAAGCATCCCTGACGAGGAACGCGTTCATGGTTACATATTCTCGGATTATTTCCGGGTCTCGATTACCTTATATACTCGCCAAAATGTCTTATATCCGAACGTTTGCCCTGCTCGCCGCAGCTCTTGGCAACTGCGCGTCGCTGCGCGCCCAGCAGGCCGACATGGTGCTCATCCACGGCACCGTCCTGACTGTCGATGCG
Organism: Acidobacteriaceae bacterium; assembly: GCA_003156615.1. The sequence goes on from PMHI01000482.1 coordinate 6,121, forward strand.
AAGGACACTGTCGCTCAGGCGCTCGCTATCCGCAGGGGCGGGATCGTTGCCGTCGGGACCGACGCTCAGATCATGAAGCTGGCAGGAAAGACAACCCGCATCGTCGACCTGCACGGACGCACCGCGACCCCCGGGATGATCGACACTCACAGCCATTACACGGAAGCTGGCGCCGAGGACCTGTACTTTATCAAGCTCAACGACGCTACCAGCGTTGCTGACATCGTAGCCCGGGTAAAGGAGCGCGTCGCCGTGGCCAAGCCCGGAGAGTGGGTGCGTGGGCGCGGATGGGACGAGGGCAAACTCTCCGAGCGCCGCTATATCTACGCCGCTGACCTCGATGCCGTCTCACCCAATAATCCTGTTCTTCTTACCAACACCAGCGGCCACTACGCGACGGTGAACAGCTATGTACTCAAGCTGGCGGGGATCGACGACGCAACCAGGAATCCGGCGAACGGCACCATAGATCGCGACGCCGCCGGGCATATCACCGGCGTCTTAAAGGAAGGTGCGCTGGCTCCAATTCGCGCTCTCATTCCGCCGTTCACGGCGGAGCAGATCAAGCAGGGAATCCTGAAAGAGATCGACGACCTCCATCGCGAAGGCGTCACAGCCTTCAAAGACACCGCCACACCGGCCCAGTGGAGTGCCCTTCATGCATTGAACGATGCGGGCCTGCTCGACGAACGGGTCTGCATGCTGTGGCGCGCCGGGGATTCGGTCGACTCCGCCCGGCAGACGCTCGCTGCGATCCAAGCCGCATTCCCCACGCCTCGCGAATATCAACATGGACGCCTCGCGGTCTGCGGGGCAAAGATCTTTATGGACGGCGCCGCCATCGCCGGCACAGCGTGGAGCTATCAGCCCTGGTTCAAGAACGGCGTCATCGACCCCAGGAATACCGGTTATCCCAACATGGACCCGGAGGTATACCGGCAGATGGTCCGGCTCTTCCATCAGGCCGGCATCTCGGTCGGAACCCACGCCATCGGCGACCGCGCCATCGACTGGGTCGTCGATACCTATGCGATCGTGGAAAAAGAAAAGCCCATCCCCGGGCTGCGTCACTCCATCATCCATGCCAATTTCCCCACGACGCACGCCCTGGACGTGATGGCCGCGCTCGAAAAGCAATACGACGCCGGCTATCCGGAGGTGCAGCCTGTCTTTCTGTGGTGGTTTGGCCAGAGCTGGCTGCCCACCCTCGGAGCGGAGAGACTTGCCCTTATCTTTCCGCTCAAGACCTATTCAGACCGGGGAATTCGATGGAGTTCCGGAAGCGACTACGGTGTCGCGCCGCTCGCCCCGCGCTACGGCCTCTGGGCCGCGGTCGAGCGCGAGGCTCTCGACGGAACGCACCCCTTCAGCGCTTCGCAAGATGTCGACATCCACGTCGCGCTGCGCTCTTACACCGCCTCGGCCGCTCCGCAGCTCTTCCTAGAAAAGCAGATCGGGACCCTCGAAGCAGGCAAGCGTGCCGACATCGCCGTATGGGACCACAACCCCTACAGCATTCCTTCAGCAGACTTGAAGAAGCTGAAGTGCGAGATGACCATCGTGGATGGAAAGACCGTCTACTCCTCGCCTGAATGAGAGTCGACCACTCTACCACCGTCGCGCAGCACCCAATTTAGCGTGCTCTAACCCGTCCTCCGTGGACAACATAAGTCCCAGATC
>PMHI01000539.1 GCA_003156615.1 Acidobacteriaceae bacterium
ACGAGCAGAAATATGGCATCTCGGCCGCCGCAGCGGCTGCGGACAAGAAACTCGCGGCCCAACCTTCGCCATTCGACGTGCTGGAGCAGGATGCCGCCAAGCGCGCCGTTGCGCAGACCACGCAACCCACAAGCACCGCGGACAAGCGCCCCGCGAAGTTTTTCCAGGGACGACTGGTGGGCGTGGACTGCTCCCAGTCCCCGGCCGCCGTCCTTACCGTAACTTCCGACGGAGTGGTTCTGAAGCTGCGCACCGCCAACTACAAGTCGCTGCCGCTCATCGGAGCTGAGTCGTTCTCCTGCGACTGGAATAACCGCTCCGTCTCGGTGAACTACAAACCCGGCGGCCTGTCGGATGGCGATCTGGTGTCGGTGGAAGTACGCTAACGTTCAGATTGCCGGGCGGGGTGGCCCAGGTTTTTTGATCTCGCTGACATCAGCGACACAGTCGGTGCCGGGAATGCCTGCCCAACCGGTTGATCAGGCCGCGCAATCCCGAAACGAAATCTTCCACCAGACTTCATTCACCCGCACCAGCCCGGCCTCGTCCAAAAGAAAGATAGAAACGATCACTGCCCCAACGCCATTGCTCGGGCAAGATCACCGAGCGCCGTATTCCCGTCGGAACATGAAGCCTGCAACGAAAAACCCTCCCGCTGGGAGCAGGAGGGTTCGCGATCCACGGTGATCGAGGTTAGGCGCGGACGACGTTGCCCGCCTGAAAGCCTTTGGGACCTTTGAGCAGATCGAACTCCACGGTTTCACCCTCGTTGAGCGAGCGGTAACCGTTCTCTTGAATCGCGGAAAAATGCACGAAAACGTCCTCTCCCGTGGAGCGCTGGATAAATCCATATCCCTTCGCCCCGTTAAACCACTTCACTGTTCCCTTTTCTCTCACAGAAAAAAACTCCTTTCCTCTGATCGTTCAGAATTAGTTCCCTAGATTTCCCGCTTTGTGCTCCAAGGCGAACGGAGCGCCCCCTCGAGAAAAGCCGGGTGAACTCGGTCGCGTCTCTCTGTCTGTGCTGAAGAAATTGCCCCAAAGCAAAAGACTCCTCGGTTCACCGACGCACGAAGAAAGTGCGGCGCGAACTTCCGGAGCCTGACGATCGGCGCTGATTTCTACTGCCCTGCTCAAGACATCAACCTGCCTTACGAACTCATGCCCCGCCATTGGCCGGTTTATGAGCCAACCGATAATAAGGAGTAGCAAGTCTTTTCGCAACAAAAATTAGTGGCCGGGACCCAAAAATAACCCAGGGTCACAATCAAAGCTTTAACAAGGTTTAAGAAACAGTCTTTCGACCCTAGACCTTCGTTCCCCCGGAACTTCGAAGCCGCCCGCAACCCTTTGATAGGATTAGAGAACACGCCTGTGCCTGATCCAACCATAGCCACCGTTCTGCCACCCACGGAAGCCGCGCCCACCCTGGCGCAGCGCCCGCATCACGCGCGTTCCGGCGTGCTGGTCTCTACGGTCAAATACCTTGTGCGCACCGACGTGCACACCTTTGCCTTCTCGTTCGCGGCCAACTCGATCCTCTCGTTTTTCCCCTTCGTGGTGCTGTTGATGACGCTCATCCGGCGCGTCTTCCACTCGCGCGTGATGTACGACGTCGTGGTTGAATTACTGCGCGACAACCTTCCCGCCGGCCAGGAGTTCGTCATCCGCAACCTGAACGCCATGGTGAACACGCGCCAGCGGGCGCAGGTGGTCTCGCTGGTGATCCTGCTGGTGACCTCGTCCGGCGTATTTATGCCGCTCGAGGTCGCGCTCAACCGCATCTGGCGCTTCCCCAACAACCGCTCCTACCTCGGCAACCAGTTGATCTCGCTTGGCCTGGCCTTCGGTTGCGGCGTGCTGGCACTACTCTCCGTCGCCTTGACCGCAGAAAACGTGGCGCTGATGGGGTTCCTGCGGCGCGGCCACAGCTCCGGATTTATGCATTGGATGGGATTTGGCGTGATGAAGGCCTTCGCGATCGCCGCCAGCATCGCCATCTTCTTTCTCATTTACTGGCTGCTGCCCAATGGCAAGGTTCCGGCGCGCGCCGTGCTGCCCGCCGCCATCATCATGGGACTGCTCTCGGAGGCGCTGAAGTATGGTTACATCTTCGCCCTGCCCTGGCTTAATTTCGCCGAAGTCTATGGCCCTTTCGCGCTGTCGGTGAGCATGATGTTCTGGGCGTTCCTCACGGGACTCCTGCTGCTGGCTGGCGCCCACCTCAGCGCCGAAGAGCATTTGCGGCGTGGGCGCTGACCTCGCCAATCGTCGCCCGCAATCAGATCTGGCGAGTGGGTTCGGGAGTGGGAAACGACTCTTGAATTCACAGGGCTCGTCGTAACATCGGTCACCGCTTCGTCCCTGGCCGCCAGCAAAGATGGTCTCGGTTTCCTAAATACCTCCGAGCAGACATTCGTTCCCAGGTGATCGCATGGCCGGGTGTTGGCGTCTGCTCGTCGCTTTCTCACCGCTCTTCGTAGCTCCATTTTTCTCAAGGCAGGAGCGCATAACACGTCGCAAACCTAGGGGTCGGATCTCGGCAGCAGCGGGAACCCGCTCACTTCTTCGTCCACTGATCTACCCAGCCGTTCACGGTTTGGTACCAGAGTTGGGAATTCTGCGGCTTGAGAACCCAGTGGCCTTCGTCGGGGAAATACAGCATNNAGCGTTGGCGTCTTGAAGCTCGTTGCGTACTGGTGCGGCGACCACTTCTGGTACATCGCGCGGTTCGAGTAGGGAGTGCCTTTGAACTCCCAGCCGTTGAACCAGAGTTCTTCGGTGGTTCCCCAGGCCGACTCGGCGTTGAACATCCCGTCGTGCGACACGATGCACTTGAAGCGGCCGGTGTGGCCGAGCACCCAGTTGGCCATGTATCCTCCGTAGCTGGCGCCCAGTGCGCACTCGCGGTCTCTATCAATGAACGGGTAGGTCTTCTCCGCGTAGTCGAGGCCCTTCATCAGGTCTTCAAAAGGAGCGCCGCCCCAGTCGCCGTTGATGGCGTCAATGAACTTCTGCCCGTAGCCGGTCGAGCCGTGGAAGTTGATCATGATGACCACGTATCCGTTGGCGGCGAAGAGTTCGGGATTCCAGCGGTAGCTCCAGTCGTCTCCCCAGGCGCCCTCCGGCCCGCCGTGGATGAGGAACTTCACCGGATATTTCTTGCTGGCATCGAAGTTCGGCGGCCGGACCAGGAAGCCTTCGACCTTGTCGCCGTTCGCACCGGGGAGCCAGAAGGATTCGAGCGGGGACATGGCAATTTGGGATAGGACGGCATCGTTGAAGTGCGTAAGTTGGATGGGCGAAGGCTCGCGGCTCGGCGGGATGCTTATTTTGTAGATCTCGGAAGGAGCCTGCAGCGACATCCGAGTGAGGAGCAGCCATTTACCATCTGGCGTCGGGACTAAATCGTCGTCAAAAAAGCGTTGGTACGCAACCGGTCCCGGGTCCTCGTTGGTTGGAAGGATTCGGACCACATGGATTGGATTTCGTCCCTCTGTCTCTGACGTGAAATGAATCGCTTGTGAGTCGGTGGTCCAGGTGAATGTCCCCGCCCACCCATCAAAATTCCTGGTCAGATTTTTCTTCTCTCCCGTCTTGCGGTCGTACAGCATCAGGCGGAAGAGGTCGCTCTCATATCCCGGACGCCGCTGGGCGCGGTAGGCGATGTAGCGGCCATCGGGCGAATAGAGCGGCGTCGAGTCGCTGGCGGGATTGTCGGCGGTGATGTTCTTGGNNCCTCCGAGCGAGAACACGGGCGCGTCGTAGTCGCCGGGCGTGAGGTCGCGAGGAATTGTCGGCTCGATCGGAACGGCTTTGGCGGGCGGGACGATACCGGCGGGAATCGGAACTACAAGTATGTGGCTGCGTTTGCCCTCCTTGTAGGCGTTCCAGTGGCGATAGAGCAGGTGGGTAAAGATCTGAGCCTTGACTTTTGAGTCGCGAGCCTCAAGCATCTTCTTTTGGTTGCAGGCCGCCTCTTCTTTCGGTGGACCGTCGCACTCCGGATAAACGCTCGAGGTAAAAACAATGTTCTTGCCGTCAGGCGACCAGAGTTCCCCGTCAGCCTCGGTTGGGAGCGCAGTCAGTTGCCATACGCCGGTTACGGTCCCACTGGACCCGTCGAACCCGGCAACCCATATCTGCGAGCCATCGTTCTTAGTCGATAAAAATGCGAACCGCTTCCCATCCGGCGCCCAGCGCGGCCGGTCGGCGTCCTGATCGGCGATGATCTCGCGCTCCTCGCCTCCGGCTGTGGGCACGATCCAGATGTGAGGCGTTTTCGTGTTGGCCTCGAGACTCACATCGACCACACTGAAGATCACCCACTTGCCGTCGGGCGAAATCACCGGCTCACCCACGCGCTTGAGCTTCATCATGTCTTCAAAGGTAAAGGGATGCTTGGCCTGCGCGAATACCGGGTGGGTGAAAGCCATGAGAGCAAAAAAAGCGACAAAGAAAGGGCGCATGAGATACCTCCTTGGCAAACGGATGAGTGTAGCAGGCAAAAGCTCCCAGCTTCTAGCCTCGTGGGTAGTGCCTCCAGGCACGACCGCCTCGTTGGCTACACCCTACCTTCTAGCCAGGGGTTTCGGAGGCGCATGCCACAGCCTTCGAAGTCGGCGGTGTTGCGCGAGCTAAGATAGCGCGGCGGGAGCGGGCGATAGCGAAGTTCGATTCCATACCGGATCTTCGGCACGGTTACGGTGGTAGTAAAGAGTTCGCCGCTTTGCTGCTGCCCCCCACCACTCCTGCACACCAGCCGAGGGCAGCGACTGCATTGTTTCCGAGATCACATGGGTGTCGGGAAAAAGCATTCGCGGGCGCCGAAACTCTCAGCGAATTGCGGGATCGCGGCGCCCATTTACTCTGGCAACTTCCGCTGACCCTGGATGCGGAATGCCGCCTCAGTTCCGGGCCTGGCGGTTCCAGGTTGCCCTCCGCCCAAATAAATTTGGTAGCTCCCCGCGGCGATAACATGGTCTCCCTTATCCGTCACCTGACTCAAGTCACGGGCGCCGAGCGTGAACTGAACGTGCTTGGTTTCGCCGGCGGCCAACTGCATTCGCGTGAAAGCCCGAAGCGCGCGCACTGGAGCAACCGAAGACTTGGGAAAGCTCAGATACAACTCGACCACTTCCTGCCCCTCGCGCTGGCTGGTGTTTTTCACATCCGTTTCTACGGTTAGAGGATCGCCGGCCTTCAGCTTTGTAGACGAAAGTTTCAAGTTGCCGTATTCGAAAGTCGAATAGCTCAATCCATAGCCAAACCGATATAGAGGCTCACCTGAGAAATATCGGTAGGTGCGTTGGTTCATCGCGTAGTCTTCAAATGACGGCAACTGATCGACGCTTTTGTAAAAGGTGACGGGCAGTCGGCCTGCCGGGTTGTTGTTGCCGGCCAGCGTTTGCGCTATGGCGGAGCCTGCTTCTTCGCCGGAATACCATGCATCGAGAATCGCATTCGCGTGCTGGTTCGCCCAATTCACTGCCAATGCACTGCCGTTCATCAGAACAACCACTAGCGGCTTGCCTGTCGTCTTCAACGCTTCGAGAAGGTTTTCTTCTTCGCTGGGGAGATCGAGACTGGTACGGTCCCCTCCCTTAAAACCCGGCACGTCGACTTTCATTTCTTCACCCTCGAGTTGCGAGGTGATGCCGACTACCGCGATCGAGACATCGGCCTGCTGTGCGGCAGCAACCGCTTCCGCAATCGGATCCGAAATAATGTGCAGCCATACCAGCTTTGTGCCAAAACCTCCGCGCAGGAACTCGACTTTTAAGGCGTAGCGGTGGCCTTTTTCGAGTTGCAGTGTTTTTATGGTTGGGATGGCGTCGTGCAACACGGCATCGTCGACAATGAGCTGGCCGTCGAGCCACAAGCGATTCATCGATCCGATGAGGCCGAACTGATAGCTCCCGGATTCGGAGGGCGTAAGGAATCCCGTCCAGCGCACGGAAAACTCCTTCATCCCTTCCGGAGGTGCGATCGCGGAGGTATCGGGATGAGAGAGTTGCAGATTGATCGCGCTGTCCGCACGCACGGTCTGCGGCGAGCCAGAACAATCAGCGCCCGCAAAATATTCCGCCTTGAGACCAGCTTGGCCATCCTCGGAGGAGAGCGCGGAAGTGGGAACCGCGGTTTGTTCGCGGAGGAAATTCATTCCCGGATGAAAGCTGACTTCAGCGGACCCAAATTGGGCCCGAATGCCGTCGAGAGCGGTCACAGCGTGAGAAGCAGTTCCGGCGTAGTTGCCGTGCAGCACAGTGACAGATTCAGCCAGGGGACCGAACACCGCGATCTTGTGGATGCCGGGACCGAGCGGAAGCGTACCGTCATTTTTTAGCAGCGTCATCGATTCCCGCGCCGCTTTGAGCGCCAGTGCGCGATGGGCATCGCTGTCAATCTCAGAATCGGGGGTTTGAGCATAGGGGACCATCTCGGGCGGATCGAACATTCCCAGACGAAAACGCGCGGTGAACAAGCGCTTCAGGGAGGTGTCGATCTGTTTCTCACTCAGCAACCCTTGCTTCACAGCATCGAGATAAGGAAGATAATCTGAGTTGCCGGTAGCCACGGTAAAGAAGTCGGCACATTCGTTGTCCATGCCAGTTTTCATCGCGTCCGCTGCGGCCTCGGCCATGCTTTGGGCGAACTGATGCCCGTGGAAAATGTCTACGACGGCGTCGCAATCGGAAACGACATAGCCTTGAAAGTTCCAGGCGCCGCGGAGCTGATCCTTAAGCAGAAATGTGTTAGCGCAGGCGGGCTGGCCGTTGACCCGGTTGTAAGCGCACATAGTCGATTCTGCCTTGCCTTCGGTGATGGCCGCGCGAAATGCGGGCAGGTAGGTATCTTCCATGTCGTGCTTCGATACCTGCACATCGATCGTGTGACGACTCGGCTCAGGTCCGCTATGTACGGCGAAATGTTTCGGCGTGGCGATCACCCGAAAATATTTCGGATCGTCGCCTTGCAAGCCGGTGACGAATGCCACTCCCATCCGTCCAGTGAGAAAGGGATCTTCGCCGTAGGTTTCCTGGCCGCGTCCCCATCGGGGATCGCGGAAGATATTGATGTTGGGCGACCAGAAGTCGAGGCCTTCCATGATGGCGCTGTGACCGGCGCGAATCGCTTGATTGTGTTTGGCGCGGGCTTCCGTGCCGATCACCACCGCCATGTCGTGAATCAAGGGAGCGTCGAAGGTGGCGGCGAGGCCAATCGGCTCCGGAAACACTGTGGCGGTGCCGTTTCTGGCGACTCCGTGCAGAGCCTCGCTCCACCAGTCGTAGGCTGGGACCTGGAGGCGTGGGATGGCGCGCGCTTGATTGACCAGCTGCGAGGCTTTTTCCTCCAGGGTCATTCGCCCGATCAGATCATCCACCCGTAGGCCCACTGGTCTCGAAGGATCCAGGTAAGGCGGAAGAGTTGTACGGTCCGCCGTTTGCGCGATGGAGCTGACTGCTGGTAGAACAAGTGCAGCCACGAGCAACGCCACTGCCGGCCAGCGGAATTCGGACGTCATGCGGATTCTCCTCGGCATTTTCTCGGAAAGTTAACGAGCTGCAGGCGCGACGCAGTATAGCATCGTTAACACACACGAAAACGGAGTTTCGAGGTTTTTGGATCGGCAGTTTTTTGAGTCGTCGGGGAAACAAGATCGCACCGATGGGAAAGATCCCGTCGATCCCATCGCGTTCGTGGGGAAAAACTAAATGCGATTTCTCAGATGCGGCCGGACATGAAGAAACAAAGGCGTGGCATACAACTGATTGCGGAAATCGCCGACGTTTCTATCGGAACCGTGGATCGTGCGTTGCATGGACGGCCCGGCATCAATGAGGCGACTCGACAACGGATTCTGGAGATCGCCGAGCAAATCGCTTACACGCCCAACCTGGCGGCCCGCGCGCTCTCGGTTTCGAGAGCTACCGCTCGCATTGGAGTCTGCATTCCTCGCGAGATTCGTTTTTTCTACGATCAACTCTGGGGCGGGGTACTGGATGAAGCGCGCAGTGTGGCCCCTCTCGGCATCCAGTTCATCTATCGGCCGGTTCACGCTTTGGGCGAGGGCGACACGCAAGCGTTTCAGGAGTTGGTGAAAGCCAGTGTCGACGGCATCATTGTGACCGCAGGAAATCCGCTGGCCCTCAAACCATTGATCAATGCGGCGGAAGAAAAAGGGATTCGCGTGGTCTGTGTTTCAACCGATGCTCCGGCCTCTCGCCGTTCCAGCATCGTTTGCGTGGAACCTTGGCTGAACGGCCACCTGGCGGGCGAATTGATGGGCAAATTCGTGCCGCCCGGGTCCAGGGTCGCCGTCGTAGCCGGCATACTGAGCGCCGAGGACCATCGGCAGAAAACAGTTGGCTTTTCTGAAGCGTTTCCGCGGCACTGTCCCGGCGGACATATCGCAACCGTAATTGAAGGTCACGAGGATGAAGACGAAAGCTTCCAAAAAACGCTGGATCTTCTAGGGCGCATGCCCGCCCTTGCCGGACTGTACGTCAACACCGTCAATTGCCTTCCGGTATGCCGCGCGCTGGCCGCGCGCGGGCTGGACGGCAAAACCAAATTAATCACCACCGACCTTTTCGCTGAAATGTCTCGCTATTTCGAAAACGGTACCATCACTGCTTCCATCCACCAGCAGCCCCATATTCAAGGGCAGCTCGCCGTAAGGCTGATGGCGGACTACCTGACCAACCAAGCGCCATTTCCCCCCAATGTGTACCTCAGTCCGAGTGTTGTGATGTCATCCAACCTGCATCTGTTTCAGGAGATCCGGCTCGCTGGAACCAAATTCGATGACTCTGCGCTCAGCTCGGTGAACCAGAAGCGCTCGTCTTTGAAGGAGACTAGGCCGTCGTAAAGTCTTTGAGAAAGGTTGTGCGCGGTTCCTGCTAGGGACGCGCCGTCATAGGTCCCTGCTCCGTCGAAAGCTCGAGCGTGCCCGGAACCGGAGTGAACACGGGATCATCCTTGGGCCACGGCTGGCGCCAGGGCTTCTCATGCTGATATGAATCCAAAATCTGGTGCAGCGGCCGGGCGAGATCGGATCTTCCCGACTGTTCCAGCTGTTCGATGATCGCCTCTTGATAGGTAACGGCCTGTTTAAACCGCCCTGTGGCGGCCAGGGCCATGGCCAAAGTGATGCCTTCCTCAAAGCTGTCTCCTTGCTGGTTCTGCACGAGACCTTCGATGATATTAAGGCCGCGAGACTCGTCCCGCACTGCGGGATCGGGGGCAGCAGCCAGCACTCGCGCCAAGGCATTCGCAATGTCAGCATCCCTTGGAAATGCGGCAGCGGCGTCCTCTAACAAAGAACGAGCTTGCGCATAATTGCCGCCGTGAACCGCTGCCATGGCCTGCATGAGCCGTGCGAAAGCATTCTGCGGGTCCAGAGAAACCACGGTTTGGTATTCCCGTCCAGCGTCGTCTTTGCCGCGACGCATGAGAAGATTCGCGAGCTGGAAGTGAGCGGCGACTGATCCCGGGTCCAAGCGGACAGCTTCCCGGAAATGACTGATCGCGGCCTCTTCCTTTCCACTCTCGAAAAGCAATATGCCCAGGTTGTAGTGCACGGTGGGATTGTTTGGGTTTAACTGCAAAGCATGGTTGTACTGTTTGAGCGCTTCATCGCGATTTCCGGACTTGGCCAGGGCCACGCCAAGGTATTTATAGGCAATCGCGTCCGATGGATCGAGGCTGACCAGTTCACGATAGCAAGCGACCGCATCGGCAAAGCGGTTTTCGCGAATGGCCGTGCTGCCGCGTTCGAGCAGTCCGACTTTGCCCAACTTCAGTAAAGCAATTTCGTCTAAAAGCGGATCCGGTATCGTGGGTTCTACATCACCGCGGAGTTTCAGTTGTTCCTGCATTCGCTCGACATCACCCAGACCGCGGTACGCCATGGCAAGCTGGTAATGAATACTGGATGCTTGTGGTTCCCGCGCCAACGCCTCACTGAAATACTTTCTCGCCGCAGGGTACTGGTGCTCGATCAGCGCAACCTTGCCCAATCCCAGCAGCGCTGCTGCGGACGGCGCTTGCGGATCGGCTGCCTTCGAAAACCACGACTTGGCCAACTCCAGCTGATTCGCAGTAAGCTCCAGGTTGCCAAGTCGCAACATCGTCGAGCGATCGTTCCGCTTGATTGTCAAAGCTCGCTGGTAATCGTGCACTGCGGAATCAGTATTCCCGCTGGTTTGGTGAAGATAGCCGGAGTAATAATTCCAGCGAAAGGATTGCGGCTCGAGCCTAGCCGCGTTCTCGTAACATGCCAGGGCGGCGTCATCGAAGCTGTAGGCCTGGTAGATCTGCCCCAGGCTTCCGAAAGTTTTGGCCTTCTCCACAGGGGAAGCGTCCGGCCTGGCCAGCACGGCATTCAGTGTGTTTTGCGCGGCGTGGATTTGTTCCTGAACTGTCTTGTCGACGCTTGTGACATCAGGCTGGGGAACCGTCAGAAGATCGAGGTGACTGTTGGCCGGACGCGCGGAAGGCTTTTCTGCTGCTTGAGAAGCTATGTGGCCGGCGTCAGCGGTCGCGCTTACGGCAACGAGTATCAGGATGATCGGGAACAAAGCTCTCATCATGATGATGATGATGATGATGATGATGATGATGATAACGATAATGATGATGATGATGATAATGATGATGATGATGATGTTGATG
>PMHI01000250.1 GCA_003156615.1 Acidobacteriaceae bacterium
CCTTTATCACCGGCGCTGACACTTTTATGACCGAAAACATCTATGAAACCTAAAGATGCGGCCCACTTAATGACCCTCGAACCACTACCTCTCGAAACGATCACTTCGGGAAGACATCACCAACCATAGGAAGCTTGCTCTTGGATTCCTCCTTGGTCGCTTCGGGCTCGATCACGTCCCAATGCTCCCCGAACAGACCGTCCTTGATACGCATAGTGTCGACGACACCAAGGGCAAAGCTAGTTCGGCGACCAGTACTTCTCCGCACCGGGGAAATCGCGCTTGTTAAAGAGAACATCGAAGCCATCGAGCAGAAGCGCCTTGTTCTTTTGCTGTTTAGTTTGGCTCATTGATTCTCCTCATTCAAAAATGTCAGGTTCGTTTTCTTAATCCCCAACACTTTCATGACTCTGCGTTCGATCGAGCTGAGCGGTTAGATCTGCGCTCTTCCGCCGTCAACGAAAAGTTCAATACCCGTCACGAAACTGGACTCATCCGAAGCCAAAAACAGAGCCGCCTTCGCAACTTCGTCGGGCTCCCCCATCCGTCCCATCGGGATCGTGGACACAATTCGCGCAATAACGTCGGGAGATTGCCGACTCACCAGAGGCGTATTGATCGGACCAGGGCTAACAACATTTGAACGGATTCGACGGTCCTTCAGATCTGTTGTCCAGGTTCGCACGAAAGAGCGGATTGCAGCCTTACTCGCGGCGTAGACGCCGAACGCTGCAGTGCCCTTAACACTCGCAACCGACCCATTGAGAATGATAGAGCCACCATCCTTCAGGAGCGGCAATGCCTTTTGCACCGTAAACAGCGTTCCCCTTACATTGATATTGAACAGCTTGTCGAAATGCGCTTCGGTGACCGCCCCGAAGGGAGCAAATTCGCCAACGCCGGCGTTGGCAAAAACGATATCGATCCGCCCCTTCACCTTGGAGACGGTCTCATAGAGACGATCAAGGTCATTCAGTTTGGCAACATCTCCCTGAATGCCAGACACGTTGCTTCCGATTCCCTTTACGGCCTCATCGAGTTCCTTCTGACGACGACCCGTGATGAAGACATACGCACCCTCTTTGGCGAACAGCTTTGCCGTAGCCAACCCAATCCCTTCGGTGCCTCCGGTGATGACTGCGGTCTTGCCTTCGAGCTTCTTGGTCATTGTTGTCTCTCCGTTGCCGTCCAGTTGTAGCGAGTTGCTCGAACCCACTCCGAATCAGTCCGCGATCATCCCTCCATCGACTGCCAGGGATGCCCCGATGATGTAGGAAGCCTTGTCAGAGCCAATGAACATGATGGCATTGGCAATTTCTTCGGGAGTGCCGATGCGCTTGTTAGGAACTTGTGAGCCGAGGAAATTTGCCTTGTTCTCCTCCGTTTGCGCAAAGTGGTTGAACATTCTCGTTTCTACCGGACCAGGGCCAACGATATTGACACGAACACCTGTGCCGGCGAGTTCGAGCGCCGCAGACTTCGTAATGCCTTCCACGGCGTGCTTGCTGCCGACATACACAGACGCGGTCGGCCCACCGACTTTGCCGTACGCAGACGAGATGTTCACAATGCTGCCTTTGCCTTGCCGAAGCATCGCCCGAATCTCGTACTTCATGCTCAGAAGAACACCGAGCACATTGGTGTCGAAGATGTCTTGATAGGCTTTGGTCGTTACATCGGCAGCAGGACCGGGATCGCCAACAGTACCAGCATTATTGACGGCAATGTCGAGACGACCGAAACGAGCGATGGTGTTGTCGACGAGACCTTTGACTTCGTCGTCATGGCGCNNNNGTCAGTGCGCCGGTGATTAAAACAACTGGTGAACTCATAGCGACTTCCCCCTTTTGGATCTGGCACTCATGCAAGTCAGGCATGACATACCCGTCAGCCGGCCGTCTTTGGAGTAGCTCAGATTACTTGGGTTAGATTGCAAAGTTAGCTATTCGCATCGCGTTTGAGGCATACTTTGTTGAACTGCCACTAATGCCTTATGAGCATGGGAATGTGGGGTGGCGTTACGACACCTACGTTATTTCCGTGGGTCGGCGAGGCAGGAAGTCTGACCGCCGCAGCAGGCAACAGCCGCACACCTGGCTCAATGCGTCTTCCTCGAGGCACGAGCCACCAACTCGTCCAATCTCGAAAGCAGAAGCTCTAGGATGGGAGACTCGTTCGACTTCTTGTAGCCGAGGACCAACTCGACAGTTGGCGTATATCCCTTTAGAGGGCGACTCGTCACAGACGAGGGGAGAAAGTTCTGTGCGTAAGCAGGTAGCAATCCTACGCCACCCGTCGACACTATCAAGGAAAGTCCCATGGTGACGTGATCCGCCTCGTGAGCGGGTGTGATATTGACTCCGGACCGCTTCAGGTAATTGTCGATGATCTTACGCAGTACAGGAGCCGTGTGGGACACGGCCACGAACGTCTCGCCCACAAGATCCCTCGGACTGAGGGTTTTGAGCGCAGCGAGATGGTGGTCACTAGACAAGATCACCATCAACGGCTCCTTCACGAGGAGACGGAACGCCAGCCCTGGCACTCCTTTTTCCCGTCGAAGAAACGCGGCATCGATTTTTCCTTGCGAAAGCCCGTCCGCAAGCAGTGGAGAGGATTGACTGGATATCATCACGTCGATGTTAGGCAGTTCGTCTCGCAAGATGCGCAAGGCTTCGGGCATCCATGTCAATTCGTGGCCGGTCAGAAAGCCCATGGTGAAGCACGGCTTGGCGGGATGAGCGGCCCGGCGCGCAGCTTCAGCTGCCGCGCCAACTTGCGACAGCACCGCACGGGCGTGATCGAGAAAGGCTTTACCCGACGGTGTCAGGTCGATGCCGCGAGCTGTGCGGGTCATGAGTTGCGCACCAACTTCTTCCTCGAGGTCCCGGATCTGGCGGCTGAGAGAGGGCTGCGAGGTGTGCAACTTTGCCTTTGCTGCCAGGGTGAGGCTCTTGGTGTCGGCCACCGCAACGAAATAACGTAGGTGTCTTAACTCCATCGGCGCCCACCATACTGCGAAAGCATCGCTGCACAAGCTTACTAAGTATCCCTCCAAGATGCGACGACCAGTTTGCCAAGGCATCTGATGAAGTACTGAGCTTTTGATGTGTCGGCCAAACTTTGGACTCATGCATGACGAGCATGTGAACTCTAGGGTGGATGGCGGAACGAATGCCCGAACCGATGCGTGTGCTCGGTCCAAGGTTCTGAAGAAGGATGTATGCGTGCGGACGTGGTTGAGAGCCAAGCCCTAGCGCAATCATTTTATCCGCTAAACTGACAGGCACGAGAGAGGAAAATGACAACACTCCAAGATAAAACTGCGCTCGTGACAGGTGCGTCGAGAGGAATTGGCCGCGCTACAGCGGTCGCACTTGCCGAGGCCGGGGCACGCGTCCTGGTTCACTACAGCCGCTCCGCTCAAGAAGCGGAGTCTCTCGTCTCCGAGATCGAAAACAGAGGCGGACGCGCAAATGCGATATCGACGGATCTAGGTACTCCGGACGGCGCTGCGTTGCTGGCAAAACAGGTGCGCGCAATCGTCGGTGATCAATTGGATGTGCTTGTGCTCAACGCGGGAGTCAGTAAAGCGGCACGCATCGCGGATTACACGGTAGAGGATTTCGACAACCTCTTTGCGATAAATGTCCGAGGCCCGTTTTTCCTGGTGCAGCAACTCCTGCCGGTTCTTGGTGAGGGCTCAAACATCGTTGTTATCTCCTCCGCCGTGGCTCGTACGGTGGTGGGCAAAACCGGTTTGGAAAACCCCTCCATTCTTGCCTATGCCTCTACCAAAGGAGCAATTGAGACTCTGGTCAAGAACTGGGCCGCCATTCTCGGACCTCGTGGCGTACGAGTAAATGCGATCGCACCTGGAGTCATCGATACGGATATGTCGAATTTTACGAAGACAGAAACGGGTCGCGAGGTCGCACTGGGAATACAGGCATTGAAGCGAATTGGCAAACCGGAAGATGTAGCAGACGTGGTCGCGTTCCTCGCGTCGGACGGGGCGCGCTGGATCACAGGAGCGAGTATCCCGGTTGATGGAGGTTCGAAGCTGTGACTGACGACACCAGTAGCACAATGCATACCGAGCCGAAAAAAGGCAAGGAGATCAGAATTCCTGGGCCTGACCATCCCATCGCGATTTCTCCAGCCGGAGGCAAGGTGCGCGTAACGGTTGCCGGCAGGATCGTCGCTGAATCGACGCGAGCACTTCGCTTAGAGGAGAAGGGATATCCGCCTGTCTACTACTTGCCGCGCAACCATGCGGACATGGCGTTGCTCGTTCGGACCACTCATTACACGTATTGTCCGTACAAGGGCGATTGTACGTACTACAGCATTCCTATCGGCGGATCGAAATCGGAGTACGCAGTTTGGACCTATGAAAACCCCTACAAAGCAGTCGCCGAGATTAAAGAACACCTGGCGTTTTATCCCTCGCGGGTCGATGCAATCGAAGTGATCTCCTAAGCACGTTTG
>PMHI01000735.1:0-2852 GCA_003156615.1 Acidobacteriaceae bacterium
TGGATGTGCTGGGCATAACCGTTGTGAGCGGGAATCGATGGCGCGATGAAGAGGTAGCGCACACTCTGCGACTGCTGGAGCTAATTGGCCGCACGGATATGCCGGTCGTCCCGGGAGCTGTGTTTCCGCTGTGCGGAACTCATTTTTCGCCTCCGCCAGCACCAGATTTCGGTCTTCATTTTCCAGGATCGGGGACTGCGAGACGCACGCGAGAATAAAGCTGTGGGGACCGCACTGTCGGTTGAAGTCCGGGCCTGGCACCACAATGGCCTTCGCTACTTCGTGATCGGCGACGCCAGCGCTCAGGACTTGGACACGCTGAGCGAACTGATTACGACGGCTGGCTGAGAGATGGTCTGCTCCGATCCGTTCGGCCGTGGCGAAACTTAGAAGCGGCCGCACGACTCCCGTATGTAGGCGGAGGAGGAGGGGAATCGGCAACTCTTACCTTGGGCTTACTTCAGGGGGAAGTGATCGAATGACTACTAGAAACCCAAACGTCTGGACGCGGCGGGGTTTGCGTCCACGGGACATGCCGCCCCTTTTTCAGCCCACTCCTGGATCTTCGCTAAGAAGTCGCGCTGCGGAGTGGGCACTGGAGTTCGGCCTTCGCCAGGAGACCAGCCCCAAAGCACAAGTGGCGTGTGCATATGCTCCACAATCTGCTCAGGCGTACGATGACCGTCCATCTTGGGATCTTTGAACAATCCACAAAGTTGATGGTCCGTCAGTCCCTCCCAGATCATCGGCGTCGCTGGAGATGGCAGATGCCAATCCGGAGCTCCTGGAGGCATGTGCAATCCCGCGAGATTGTGGTCCTGATGACACGTGCCGCATTTCACAGCGTTGACGCCCTCGCCGTCTGGTCCACGACGGACTTGCATTGTATGCCGATGACGATCGTCTCCCTGTCGAGGAAAATCTCCAGTTGAGTGGCAATTCATACAGCGAGGATGACGTAGCACGGGCACAATTGCTTCGAAAGCGGCAGCGGCTCCTGCATCATCACGCGGGATTCCTTCATGAACGATTTGTGCTCTGGCGCGTTCCGCTCCTCGCGCGACGACCCATGGATTTAGCGAGGATAGGAAGCAACAGGTTGCCGCGACAGCGAGAAGGGCGGGGATGGATCTTCGATTCTTCATACTTATGCCCTCTCGGCACTTTGGGCACTCTCCAGCATTGCAGCTTTCACACGCTCAGGAGTGAACGGCAGGGTCCGGAGACGCGCGGCCGTGGCATCGAAGATAGCATTTCCGATGGCAGCGGGAGTAACTGTGATGGCGGTCTCCCCCGCCCCAGTTGCGGGCACATCAGCCGGCGTGACAAAGACCATTTCGACGGTGGGCATCTCGTAATCAAGATGCAAGCTGTTATAGGTCTCCCAATCGACAGAGGTCACACGCCGGTTGTCCCAGGTAACTTCTTCCACCAAGGCGCGGCTCATGCCCTGCAGGATGCCGCCTTCGGTCTGATTTCGCAGACCGTCAGGGTTCGAAACTGGACCGCAGTCCAACGCAATCACGAAGCGCTTCGGCCGGACGGCTCCTGTTTGCAGATCTACGTCGACCTCGGCAACCAGCGCAGCATAGCCGTTGTCTCCTTCATACGCCACGCAGGCGATACCACGACCGCTTACTGTTTGCGTCCGAGAAATGTCCGCTCTCGGCGAGGGACGTGCCTGCCAACTCGCCGCTGTGGCAACTGCTTTGAGGACGCCGATGACTCGTGAGTTCCGCAAATGCTGCAGCCTGAAAGCCACAGGGTCGGCCTTTGCCTGCGCGCAGAGTTCGTCCATGAAGCATTCATTGGCAAATGTGTTCTGAATTCGCAGTGGTGATCGGAGTGGTCCCGTGAAGAATGGCGAACGCACTGTATGCGTCAGCGCCCGTTCACTCCGGATGGTTCCATCGCCCCCACAGCTGCCACCGATACACCCCGCGAAGTACGATGGCACGGTGTTGCTCTGGTTGCGCAGCTTGCCCCTAGGCGGCTTGGCGGAACCTGGCTTAGGCAACTCGGGTTCATATCCCAGCAGCATGCCGGTGATGACGTTCCCTGGTTGATCGTAGCCCGGCCGATTGCCCAGCGAAGCTACCCAGTCCTTCCGATCCCAGGCAACGATGCGTGCATCGCGTGCCAGCCCCGCACGATGTTCTACCACACATGCAGAACCGAAATTCTCCCACATCATTTCGTCCTGACGTGAGAACTGCAGGCGGACCGGTCTTCCCACTGCCTGAGAGAGTATGGCCGCATCAAAGGAAACGGCATCGGCACCATTCAATCCATAGCAGCCCGAGCCGCGCACATAAATCACACGCACCTTATCAATCGGTTTATCCAAAAGCTTTGCGATGATGCTCCTTGAGGGATAAACCGACTGTGTGGCAGACCAAATCGTCACTCTCTCTAGCGTGACGTCGGCAACCGCGCACGAAACGCCAACGGAACCGTGCATTTGATACGGATAAGTATATTTGGCCCGGACGACGCAGCCCGCGCTAGCGAGTTGGGCTTCGATGTCCTGGGAGTCAACGCTGAGGACGTCGTGGGAAGGCCGTTTCTGGAGATATTCGAAGAAACCACTCTGCGACGGAAGCTCCGGTCCGGGATTCCACTGCACCGCCAACTTCCTGGCCGCTAATCCTGCCTGGTACTGAGTCTCGGCGACAACACCAACAAAATTCTTGCGCACGACGACCTTCACGAGACCTGGAACACTCCGCACCGATTGTTCGTCTATATGGGCAACGGTTGCTCCCATCTCCGGCGGCCGCACGACTCGCCCGTGCAGCATGCCAGGGATTCGAACGTGGTGAACGAACTCGAACTGACCAGTCATCAGGGCG
>PMHI01000735.1:2922-3809 GCA_003156615.1 Acidobacteriaceae bacterium
AGGGCTTCGCGAGCGGTGGCTGCGGCAAGGGCGAGATTTTCCGTGTTAAAGTTCGTCGGAGTCGACTGACTTCCAGACGTGGTGCCCTGATCCGGGCAGACAGACGTATCGCATTGAATAAGCTTGACCCGATCAATTGGAACGCACAGCTCCTCCGCGACCAGCTGGGATTGAGCCGTAAAAATTCCCTGACCGAAATCGCATTTCCCTGTATAGGCTCGGACAATTCCATCAGCTCCGACGGCTAACCACGAATCGAGCCTTTCCGGATCAATGTGGGAGGGATGCGTGGCGAACGGTCCTTGGCCCTCTGCAGGCAACACACTCAACGATCCAGCACTGAAAATGACAATCAAGGCGCCACAACTTTTCAGAAACTCACGGCGGGACTGAGTCATGCTCGTCTTGCCTCGGCATACTTCCGAATTGCCCGCAACATGCGAGTGTGCGTGAAACAGCGACACAAGATGCCCCCCAAAGCATCTCGCATCTCCTGATCAGAGGCATCCGGTTTTGTGTCGAGTACGGCCTTCGCCGTCAGGATCACGCCACTGAGACAAAAACCGCATTGGGCGGCACCCTCCTCAATAAAGGCTTGCTGAATTGGGTGAGGCTTTTCGGGCGTGCCCAGGCCCTCCAACGTCGTGACTTCGTCCTGACCGACTAGGCGTACTGGCATGACACACGAGCGCACGATCTGGCGGCGCATGATTACAGTGCAGGCTCCGCACTGAGCCATGCCACATCCGAATCGGGGTCCACGCAACCCAAGCTCATCGTTCAGAACAAACAGCAGAGGGGTTTCCGGATCAACCGCCACGATGTGCCGCTGACCATTCACATTCAGAGTGATTTTCTTCATCGGATCATATGGCTCCTTTGTTGCT
>PMHI01000288.1 GCA_003156615.1 Acidobacteriaceae bacterium
ATTCCCGGACAATAGGCAGACACCCAGGCGTGGGATGCATCGGCACCCACCAGCCTTGGCTGCCCGGGAGGTGGATAGGTTCGAAGGTATCCGCTTACATAGCGCGCCGCGAGATTCAGGGAGCGGAGGCAGGCGATTTGCAAGTGGGCGAAATCCTGGCACACGCCCCGCCGTTTCTTGAAGACCTCTTCGATTGGCGTCCGAACGCTGGTCGCTTTCGAATCGAAGCGAAAGTCCTTGTGGATGCGTGCGGTCAGGTCCAGAAGCGCCTCCGGCATTGGCCGCCGGGGCGTAAACGACTGAAGCGCATAGGAGGCAAACTCCGGCCGTAGCCGGATGCGCGGCGACTCAAATCCAAACTGGTAGGCTTCGAGGCCGGCTGGGCTGTGATCGTTGGGAACCACTTTGACTGCTTCTTCCCAAGCCAGCGCCAGTTTCGGCCAGGGCGTCCCGTTCCCGTCCATTATCACTTCACTCCGCGCCTCTACCACCAATTCCCTGTGCGGCTCCTGAATGGTGAAAAAGCAGAGAAGGTTCCCAAAAAAATCCACACGCTCGGTGCGCGTCGCCGGGCGCGGCTGGATGCGCAGCTCGCTGTGCGCCAACTGGTGGTGCGGCAAAGCGCGCGGCTTCAGGCACGCCACGTGGGTTCCGACCGAGACCGGATGCTTGTATTCGTACGTGGTCCGGTGAAAGATTCTATAGATCATTGTCCTAAGAAGATCATTGGCCTATCGTGATCGGCAAGGTGCGAGCGTGGCTAAAGTACCTGCTCGATAAGTTATTCGACCAGGAAGGCAGCAATCCTTCCAGCTCCTGGAGGAAACTCGCGAGCCGAGCGAGCCCATCGGAACCATGCTCCGCCGCGGCACCCGGCAACGGGTACTTCAACTTGCGCAAATCGAAACTGCGCAACAATGCCAGGGCGGCCCGCATCGCCTGTAAGTCAGCCGGAACATGCCGAGGAAGTTTCTGATAGAGGTCGGCGAGGTGGCTCAGCTGAAAGTCCAAAGAGCGGGGATTCGTCTCATCCGCCAAGAGCACATCCAGCACGGCTAAGGGCTGCAGGGTTGTGTAGTACCGCGTTCGGTAGGTCATAGAGCTATCCGCAATTTCGAGCAAGCATTCCAAAAGCGACCAATCCTGCTCCGTCAGGGGCGTAGCGATCTCGCGCAGTTGCCTGGTCAGATAGATCGCGCGCTCCAGACGCCGGCCTGTGGTCATGAACAACCAGCCCAATCCGCGGTTGATGTTTTCCCGCTCCATTCCGGAAAATGCAGAAAGTAGTTCCAAACAATCGGTCAGCATGGCCGGATACTCGAGAAAGGGCGTGCCATGCCCGATCTGAATTGAGTCTCGCAGCTGGCCGATGAGGAACATCATATCGCCCGACAAGCGCTCGCGAATATTGCCTCCAGTCCGGGATACTTCCGCTAGGGTGCGAGCCAGGCTGTCGGGCCGCTTGGCATCGGTCAACAGTGAGGTCATTTCCTGTTCAAGATCAACCGAGGTCGGCCGCCTGTGTTTAGGCTTGGGCAACCTGCTGTACCGCGACTCCAGGCACCGGTGCAGGCGGATGAGGCAGCCAAGCTCTGCTTCCTCGGCGCGCCGTACGCGAGGGATCATGGCGCGTAAGATCCGAGCAATGTTCTCGGCGCGCTCGACATATCGGCCCAACCAGAAGCAATTGTCGGCGACACTGCTAGGCACAACTCGCGAGACACGGCGCAATTCCACGGGCTCATTCCGCGGGCGCAGCATACTGAACGTATCGACGGGGCTGTCCCACAGGACCCATGCGTCCTTGCTGTGGCCGCCCCGCTGCATGGAGACGACCGACCCTTCCGCTTCGGCAACACGAACCAGCCCTCCCGGAATCGCAATCCACCCGCTGCCGGTATTGAGCACGTAAGTGCGCAGCACTACNNCTGTTCCTGCGCGACATACTCGTGCGGGCGTGCTAGCAATTGCTCGGCAAACTTGCCCTTCTCGTCGTGCGGGATTTCGGCCCCGAACACCGGTTCCATATTGCGTGAGGGAAACGCCGGTTTCACCACCACCGAGTCGAGATGGTCGAGCACCCAAGCGAGCGCATACGTCTGCCCGCACCACCAGGTCGCGACGGACGGAAGTTTGAGCTTCTCGCCCAGCAATTGGGTGCAGAGGCCGGGTAGAAAGGGCATGATCGCGGCCGTCTCAATCACACCACTTCCCAGTGCGTTTGCCACCTTCACATTTCCAGCGACGATAGCGTCCACGAGGCCGGGCACGCCCAGCAGCGAATCGCCCCGCAATTCGAGAGGATCGCAAAAGCTATCGTCCACACGACGCAAAATCACATCCACCTTCTCCAGTCCGTCGACGGTCTTGAGATACACGCGGCGTTTGCGCACTGTCAAGTCCGCTCCCTGAACTAGAGTGAATCCCAAATAGCGCGCGATATAGGAGTGTTCAAAGTAAGTCTCATTGAGCGGTCCGGGGGTAAGCAATACAATTCGCGGATTGTCGCGCTGGGCGAGGTTGGTAAGCGCTGCGCGTTGCGCACGGAAAAATGGGGCGAGGCGCAATACGTTCGAGGTACGGAAGAGATCGGGTAGAACATCGGAGACGATGGTGCGGTTCTCNNTAGCCGCTGCCCGAAGGCGCTTGCGTGCGATCGGCGAGCACCCACCACTGGCCGTCGGGCGAACGGGCAAGATCGACGGCCAGCATGTGCAGATAGCTGTGCGCGGGAACACGCACGCCCACGAGCGGCCGGAGAAATGCGGGGTTGGCGTAGAGAAGTGCGGCAGGAAAGTGGCCGNNGATGAATCGCCACTCGTCCGCCGGAATCAGTAGCGGAACGATATCGATCCGCCAAGCCCGACTTGCCCCGAGCGGATCGCCGTAAATGTTGTACGTGATCCCGTTCTCGCGAATGCGGCGCTCGGCACGGGCCCAGCGTCGTCCCAGTTCCTCGGGGCCGATCGCCTGCAACGACTCCATCAGGTGTGCCCAGTGCGGGCGGGGACTTACGCCATCGGCCGATAACTCGTCATAGGCATTTCCGTAGCGGAGCGGCGGCTGATATAAATCCACAGTCATGAAACAAGCCCCGACTTCCTGATGTGGGTCTGTCGTCCGGGCGAAGGCAACCGCAGGTCCAGAGTCATGGGAAAAATCGGATTGGTCTCTTCCTCCGGCGCCGCTATCAGCCCGGGCGTAGGGTCGGATTTTTGGA
>PMHI01000133.1:0-173 GCA_003156615.1 Acidobacteriaceae bacterium
GGAACTGCCGGCTTCGCACCAAAATCTACCTTCGGCACCTGCCGCGAAGCTTCCGTAGCCTGGAAGTACGCCGGGTTCTGCTTGAAGCCCGCCCACCCCGCGTACAGACTGTTCGGAAACTGCAGCACGTAAGTGTTGTAATCCTGCAGCGTGTCGTTGTAACGCTTGCGCTC
>PMHI01000133.1:214-26965 GCA_003156615.1 Acidobacteriaceae bacterium
CGGACGGAGTTTGCGCCGAAAGCAGCGCCGACCGCGCCTTGGCGATGTCCCCAAACACAGTCACTTCCTGCTGCGCGTATCCTTTCACCGTCTCCACCAGGTTCGGAATCAAATCCGCGCGCCGTTGCAGCACGATGTCCACCTGCGACCACGCCGCCTTTACGGCCTGATCCTTGGCCACCAGTTGATTCTTTACTCCCACGTACTGCCCAAACAGCGCCAGAACAATCACCACCAGCACCACCAGCACAATCAAGCCTTTGCCCATGTCATTCTCCTGAATACAAAATTAATCGCAACCAGCCAGCTTTATAGATTGTCATCCCGAGCAGAGCGAGGGATCTGCAGTCCGCCGCAAAATGGTTTCCTTCGTTTCGCTCGGGATGACAAGATTCGTGGAGTTGCGCATTAGGCAGCCCTTGGCCACGTGCTGCTGATCGCAACCTTACGCCGCCCGGTCCGGCATCTTATCCACCGCCGCCGTCACTTGTTCCACCAACTTCAGATAGCGAGCAAATATCTCATCTACCTTCGCAGTCTTTCGATCTTTCTTTCGCTCGCGAATATCGAGCAGCTCGCCGAATCTCCGCAGATTGCCCTGTATGATCGTGTCCCGGATCTCGAGTCCGATATCCTTGATCTCATGGAGACTCTCCACCACAGCTTTGTTCTTGTTCCGGGTAGCCCCGTCCTGCTTTTCGAGGATCGAGACCGCATCCCGGGCTGCGCCCGTATAGAACAGCATGATATTGCTTTCCAAGCTGCTAACCAGGTCCATGCTCAATCCTGGGTGTAACACTTGCACGCTGCCGTCCTTGGCAATGTCTAGAGCGGTCAGTGCGCCAAAAGCAGCCATGTACTGGTCCTGTTTCCCGATCGGCTTGCGCAACCGTTCCAATTCGATTTGGCAGGCTTCCTCCGCCAAACCTTGACTACTCACCGGGGTTCGCGTCAAAGCATGTAAGGCGTTTAGCAGGCCTACTAGGTAACAACTGGACGAGCCAAGACCGGTGCCCGACGGAATGTCCGCCATCGACACGATCTCAATTCCGTTTTCAATGTGGAAATCACGAAGCGCCTCCCGGACCAACGTGTGCTGGATTTCATCCGCGTGTTTTACGATTTCTGTCCGGCTGTATTGGATACGAATGAGATCGTCCACGATGGGAGTGTTCACATTCAAATACATGTACTTGTCGATAGCCACGGCCATCACAAATCCGCCGTGTTCCTGATAGAACGAGGGCAGATCCGTCCCACCACCACCAAGTGTGACTCGAAAGGGTGTACGAGTGATAATCATGATTTTCCTTTTGTCTTGTGATGTGCTAACCGGACACTATTGTTGTAAAGAACGAACGCTGGGCACACAGCTAAGAGGGGAACGTGGTCACCATTTGCTCTCGATTCGAGATCGCCCGCTCAGGCACAGCGTCACGTTGCCACCAGCGGATCAGCGGATGGCTGCAACTCTGCGACTCTCAACTTCATTCTCATCAGCCCGCTGTGGATCGACGGATAGACGGTACCCTGCCTTGCGAGCGTCTTCATAAAACATCTTTACGGTTTCGAGTGAGAATTCGTGCAGATCCTTGCCAATAAGACTTAGTTTCTTCAACACATCCGTGGTCGCAGTGATGATGTGACATCCCACCGAGTCAGCCTGGAAGAGGTTGAGCAGCTCGCGTGGACTTGCCCAGATCAACTCGAGGTTCGGATGGGGACGTAGTAACTCCACGGCGGCTGCCATCACCGGTACCGGATCGCGTCCGGTATCTGCGATACGGCCCGCAAACACCGAGATCTTGCAAGGAGGTCCGCCTCCCAGCACTTCCGCGACCTTGCGAACTTGATCCAGAGTCATCAGCGCGGTCACGTTCAGTTTGACCCCGGCTCCTGACAGCCAGCGCAATAAACTCTCGGAGGATTGTCCTCGCGTGTTGGTAACGGGAATCTTGATGATCACGTTCTTGCCCCACGACGCAATCTCAAGAGCTTGTTGCTCCATTTCCGCAAATTCGTCAGCAAACACTTCAAATGAAATCGGGCGATCAGGGATCAATTGAAGGATCTCTCGTGCAAAGCTGCGATAGTCGCTGACGCCTGATTTCCGCATCAGAGTTGGGTTCGTTGTGAAACCACTCACGAGCGGATTGGCGTACATTTCGAGCATGTCCGCCTTATCCGCTCCGTCGGCGTAAATCTTGATCTTCAAGCCGGAGCGCTTAGGCTTCAGTACCTTTGAGGATAAACTCGGTTGATGGTTGCCCTTACCCATCACCGCGGTGTCAGACGAAGTCTTCATGATGCCTCCTCATTACAGGAATCGCTCGCGACTTTTACAGAGGTCTTTACGCAGCTATCAGCGAGGAGCGGCTTGAAATAATCAACGGTCTTCTGGAGGCCATCGCTCAGTGAGATCTTCGGTTCCCAACCAAGTACCCGTTTGGCCTTTGCAGAACTCAAGTACGTTTGCCGGATTTCCCCAAGCTTGGGAGGGCCATGGACCTCGCGAGCATCGCTTTCTAGAATGGTTTTTAGCGAACGAAAAATCTCATTGACAGATGTGCCTTTACCCCATCCGACATTGAAGACATCGTTATCACCTGCGTGCAAGACCAACAAATTGGCGCTGACCACATCCGCGACATAGACATAGTCACGCAGCTGCTCCCCGTCACCGTTGATCACGGGCTGCAAGTTACGAAGCATCTGGCCAACGAAAATAGAGATGACTCCGGCTTCTCCAAAAGGGTCCTGTCTCGGGCCATATACGTTCGGATACCTCAGAATCGTGTAGCGCAGGTCGTAGTTGATCGCATACACGGGCAAGTACAGTTCGTAGCTGGCCTTGCTTGCTCCGTAAGGATCACGAGGCTGTAGTGGGTGAGCTTCGTCGGCGGGTAAGTATCGGGGTTCTCCATAAACGCATCCGCCAGTCGAGGAATAGATAATCTTGCGCACGCCGAACTTGCGACAGCACTCCAGTACGTTGGCTCCTCCGCTGATGTTCACGTCCGCGTAAGTCACCGGATCCTCCATCGACGCGCGAACATTGCCCCGGGCCGCCTGATGACTCACGTATTCGAAGCTATGACGACGAAAGAGGTCTTCGAGCTTTGGATCACGCACATCGAGGTCATGGAACTCGCATTGCGGATTGACGTTCTTGCGATGGCCGGTAAACAAATCGTCCACCGCCACGACCTCATGCCCAGCGGCGAGATATGCATCGATGATGTGAGAACCGACAAATCCAGCTCCCCCAGTAACCAGAATGTTAGCCATTCCAACTCCTTTGTTGAGATTTACTCGTGAGACTGAACGAGCACGATCGTTGCCTAATACGAAGTTCTGACGGCATCCGGCATCGTCGACGACTGCGGAGTCCGAAACAACTCCGGATGCAAATAGTGGCCGCGTTCATCCGGAGGCTTGCTTTCCTCAACCGGTACGCGGTGAGCTTCTGCGTATGCATCATGGCGCACCCCAGTTACCTGCCAGGAGACCCGGATGAAGGGTTTATCTGTTCGAATTGTAAACTGATTATCGCGTATCTCTCGCGCGACGATCGCTTGGGCAAACTGTCCCATGACAGTCAGTTGGTAGCGAAAGTCTCGATTGAGAGCCCCGAAATAAGTTGGAAGCGTTACTGTGGCGACGCCATCTTCGTCAGTGGTAATGTTCCCATTGTAAATATTCATCATGTCGGGGGACTCGACGAAGGAGTGCGAAAGATACGAATTCGCCGGATCCAAGGGATGGTCGATTTTGAAAGACCCAGAGCCTTTGGAAATACTTCCGCTTACGGTTAGATTGCCGTTTACCGATAACCCAGTAGAGCTGATGCTTGCCACTTGATAATTGGATAGGTCGCCGGATGTTACTGTTCGGGTACTTCCCCCTGTTGTCGGAAAAATGTAAACGCCCAAGTCAGTGTTGCCGTAACTACCCAAAATCGCCGAGCCGCCGTTGTTAACGGTGTCTCCAAGTAGCTGCCAAGCAGAACCATTCCAGTAAACATTGTTTCCAAGTCCCATCATCCAATTGTTGTTGGCGCCGAAGTCTGGATTGAGCCAACTTCCGGGAATGTTGGGATTGGTGCCCAAGGGTTGGCCACGCATGTACACAGGCAAGCCGGCTGCGGAGGGGGCACCACCGATGAAAGGCGCATACAAGTACACGGTAGCTGATGCGCTGAGCGAGTTTTGCATGCTGTAAGCGTCAACTATACCGGTCCCGGTGAAGACAGTACCAGGGCCGATGGAAAGGAAAGTTCCCAGCCCACCACATTGAGTACATTCGGCTGTCAGGTCGTAGAGATTGTCGGCGACAGCCGTACCCGGTCCGCCGTTGAAGCCCAGCCCTGTGATGCTAACTGCCGTTCCCGTCAGGTTGCGATCCACATTGACAACGGCATTGATGGTTGAATGGTAAAGCGCTCCTCCCTCCACGCTGATGCCTGTTTGGCTGGGACCCACGTTGATCCTCAAGTCTAGAAGTCGCTCGTAGCCAAAGCTAATCTGACTGGCTGTCCCTCCGGAGTTGGTGAATCGGAGGCCGATTGAGTTGTTGTCAGCCCATACCTGAGTCATCTGAAGGCGCTCACTGAAATTTGTGACGTTGTCGATCCAGATTCCCGCTGCCCCAGCTTTTACGAATCCCGCTACCGCGACGTCGTCGAGCCGCATTCCTATAACGTCGCCCAGGTGAACACCAGACTCACCAGAAGGAGTTCCATTGATTGTGATTCCTTGAATTGTGCCCGCTTGCGGCGGCGGCGTTATGCTCCAGGGAGGCATTTGCACGCGGATGAAGTCGCTCGCACCAACGTAGATGATTCGAGTGGCGCCGGAGCCCGCCCCGATGATAGAGACGTTTGGCGATCCGATCTTGACAGTGGTGCGAACCTCCGGGTAAGTGCCAGCAGGTACAAAGATGATCCCGCCGTTGCTTCCGAGAGCCTTGATCGCTGCATTGATTTTTTCCCCGAGGTCGGCACCAGGAAATCCATCGGCGAAGAGGAAATGCTCAAGGTTTTGTAAGCTTACAACGCCTTCAGCATCCTTTATCTGCGAATTGCCAAGAGAACCGGAAGCGAGAAATTTAGCGATCGTATTCACAGTGCCGGCCTGAGGTGCAGATCCTTGCTGCGGAACAACGACTGGTGACTGAGCCGATGAGACAGTGCCAACCGCCACCGTGGGTGCTGACGGGGTGGTCGAGGCGATGTTGTCGGCAGCACTAGAATCCGCCTTCAAAAATGCTGATGGTGGAAGTCCGCCCAAGGTCTCCGAATTCCCTGCTTGGAGCGCGTACGGAACGCTCGTGAAAAATCTCCTAGGTTGTTCTGGTTCCCCAGACGGCTGCACCGAGAGCCATCGTTGCTGGCCCGACCGAAAAATCTCAAGCGGGATTCCACCAACCGCATCGGCGCCTAGGAGGACCGAGTAGCCACCCTTTTCATCCAGTTGCACAGTCCGGGTCTCTTGCCACAACGACACTCCTCCCGTGGGCTGGCTGAAAATACCAAACGTTATCCCGACTGTACCGGAGCGCGGATTGCCGCCGACGTCCTTAAGGCTACCGGTAATCCTCACCACGGGCGGTACCGAGAATACCGACTCAGTTTCCGCGGTAGGTTCCTGCGCGGAAGCCCAATACGGTGCACAAGTCAACAAAGCCGACAGCACGACGGATACGCTAAAACGACGACAAGTCATAGATATGTGACCTTCTCCTTCTCCAATACTCGATGATATAAGCGCTAGTGCGCACCGGTCATACGCAGGGCGATGCCGACCGTCTTAATGAAACACTTGGCGTCCAGACCCAGAGACCACATGTCTATGTACTGGAGTTCCAACTCGATACGCCGTTCAAATGACACATTCTGCCGGCCTGAGGCAACCCATAGACCCGCCATTCCTGGCCGCATGCTCAAAATCTTGTCGCGAAGCCGCCCGAACTTATCTAATTCAAGCTTGGCAAGCATCCGAGGGCCAACGAGACTCATGTCGCCCTTCAGGACGTTGATCAATTGCGGAAGCTCATCGAGAGAAGTGCGACGAAGAATCCGCCCGATGGGTGTAACTCGAGGGTCGTCGACTATCTTCAGTTTGATCTTGTATTGAGCAAGTAGCTCAGGGTCGTTCAATAACCGTTCAAATGCATCTGGATACATCGTGCGGAACTTGTACGCCCAGAACTCGCGGCCTTTGTAGCCTATAATCCTAGGTTTGAAAAAAATCGGGCCGGGCGAAGTCAGGCAGATGGCCAGCGCGATGATCGGAAACAAGGGTAGCACCAGGATCAGGAACAACGACGCCCCAACAATGTCGACGACACGCTTGATGCGCAAAGCCACGGGTGAGTGCTGTGGAATACAAATTTCCAGCTGCTCGGTCTGAGAGACTGCCGCGTTGTCCATGGGTTCCAGTTTGTAAATGCTATCCAACTATCCTCCTTCTAGTTCCATCCGTCTTGAATTTCCATCTGTCTTGCTCGGTGTGAACCTGCGAAGTTACGTCATGCTGGCGGTTTGAACGACACCGGACTCCTGCATGACCCGCTCTGCTTCTTGCAGGTACTCGGGGCGTACCACCTGCGTTTTGAGCCATTGGATGTATTCGTCGACGTTTTGCTCGACTGGTATCGCCGGTTCCCAACCCAACCGCCGTATTCTCGAAATATCTGAGACAGTGTGACGGGTATCGCCGAGCCGGAACTCCCCGGCCAGTCGGGGCTCCAGTCGGCTACCGAAAGCATCCAACATGATTCGCGCGAACTCCAGAACGGTGATCGCCCGCCCACCACTTACGTTCAGCACCTGGAAGTCAGCCGCCTCATGTTCCAATGCCAATACGTTCGCCAAGGCGACATCACGCACGTTGACATAATCCCGGAGTTGTCCTCCGTCCTCGTAAACCACCGGAGAAAGGCCATGCATGATGCGCATAGCGAAGCGACGGGCGATACCAGAGTACGCATTGTAAAAGGAGTTCCGTGGACCCTGCACATAGGTGTAGCGCATGCAGGTAGTGGGAATTTCGTAACGTCGACCCAGACGATCAGCCAGCATCTCGATGGAATACTTGGAAATCGCATAAGCCGTGTGGGGATACACCGTCGCCTCTTCGATCAGCAACGGTTCCATCTCGCGGCCACATTCGGGACACTTGATCTCCCATTGTCCCCGGCGCAATTGGTCGAGTGGCCTTGGCCCTGGTGTGACAACTCCATGTCCTGAAATGGGCAGTGCAGTGTGCGCGGAGATGACGTTTGGCCAGCGTGCCGACTCAATCGCGTAGCAGGTATTGCGGATATCTTCTCCACCCGTGCACGCGTAACGACCCTCACCACACACCGACTGAGAGGAAGCAAAGACAATCTTCTTTACCGGAAAACGTCGGCGGTCGGACACAATAAACTCGAATATGAGTGCACTGCTCTCAGTGTTCGTGTGAATAAAGCTGCTGAAATCCGGCAGGTAGTCTTGGTACGCCGCGAGGTGGAAGACACCATCTACCCCTTCCAGTGCCAGTTTGAGATCTGGACGGTTCGCCACATCACCCCGGATGAACTCCGCGGCGGAGGGGACCCACGATGGTTTCCCGTTCGGGTGAACGCGCTCCTGCAAGTTGTCCAGAATTCGCACGCGATATCCACGTGCAAGGAGCAGGTCAACCGTATGGGAGCCTATGAAACCCGCTCCGCCGGTGACCAGTATTCTGTCTCCGGCCGAGAAACGCGTGGTGCGGTTGGCGGTCATCTCTCTTCTCCGTAAATCGGTAGTTTCAGGAATAAGTAGTGGGTTGCCAGTCTAGGACGCCAGTTCAAGGGACGACCTTGCAGTGCTCCGAAGTCGTGCATTGCGGTGTTGGGAGAAACGACTTTGACATAACATCGTGCAGAAATCGAACGTCTGATTGTCACCCTCTCACAACCACTTTCCCCGACGGAGACAAACTTGATTCATCGGCTGAAGCTTGGTCGCCGATCGAATGTTTGCGGAAAATCTGACCATTCGTCTTCGTTCCATACCCAGCACGGTGGTCCGCCATGCACTCCTCGATGAAGCAGCGCATCTCGGCCTTGAAACGGGGAATATCGAAGCGTTGGACGCTGGATCGGATAAACCCAGGCGAGAACCTTCCTTCAATCGATTCAAACCGCAATATGGTGTCTGCCAACGATTCGGGGGTCTGCGCAGAGAAGAAAATGCCTGTAGACGTTTCGGGCTCTCCCCCATCTTCGGCGGAACACCCGATCACTGTCTCTAGTGCCCCCCCTCGACCATAGGCAATCACGGGACGTCCAAAGGCCTGCGCCTCGACCGGGACTAAGCCGAAGTCCTCTTCACCGGGGAAGAGCAGTGCGCGACATTGAGCATAGCACTCATGAAGATCTTCTTCCTTCAAGTGGCCTAAAAACTTTACTGTAGGTCCAGCGATGCGGTGCAGCTGTTTGTACTGGTCCCCTTTGCCTACAATGTGCAAGGGCCGCCTCAACTGGTTGCAGGCTTGGATCGCTAGATCCACACGTTTGTAGTCGACCAGGCGACTCACAACTAGATAATATTCGCCCCTGTTCTCGGCGAAATATCCGTCGGAAATCCTGACTGGCGGGTAGATGACTGATGCTTCACGACGGTAGTGCTTCCGAACTCGTGACGCTATGGCGTGGGATATAGCGCCAAAATAATCCACGCGAGAAGCGGAAGCCAAGTCCCAAATCCTCATGTAATGTGCCGTCAGAGAGAACACGGTCCGCACCAGCCGACCAAGGCTGTTTCGGTAGGATGGGTACATATCCCACAAATATCGCATGGGTGACAGACAGTAGCAGATATGACAGGTTTCACTGTGGGTAAGTACGCCCTTGGCTGGACCGGACTCCAAGCTGATGACCAGATCATACTCACTGAGATCGAATTGTTCCAACGCGAATGGCTGCAACGGGAAA
Source organism: Acidobacteriaceae bacterium (assembly GCA_003156615.1). The sequence goes on from PMHI01000133.1 coordinate 9,179, forward strand.
AAGTATTGATGCCAGCGACGGCTTCCCGGAACGCGTTGCAGAAAAGACGTAGAGAGCTTGCGGGAACGCAGCGTGTCCGGCAAACACTCGGGCTTGGCCACTAGAGCGAAAAGGTCGGCTTGCGGAAACATCTCAGCCAACGCCTCCACTACCTTTTCCCCACCGGTAAACCCCACAAACCAGTAGTGAACGATAGCTACTCGAGGACTGGTCGATATCGTGCTCGCACTCATTTGATCTTTTGCGTCCCGGTCACTTCACGACCGTGAACGCCAACGAACCTCCCGGAACCGAATATACGTCGTGACTACGCCCGAACTCTTTGACCCATCTCGCCACGCCGTCAACCACCACTCTTCCGAAATCGTGCCAGGCAATCACGCTGCCGGGACGGCAGCAGCTTAGTGCCTTTATCGTATCTGACCTTACGTATTCATACGAATGCGCCCCATCAATGAAGAAAAAGTCAATCTGGCCGGCGTAGGGGCTGAAATCAAAAATTGCGCTGTCTCCGAAAAGGGTCTCTATCTTTTCTGCCGCCTGTGTGTTGTCGAAACAATAGACTCGGGCTTTCGCGTGGCGCTCGATCCCAGTATCATCGGCATACTCGGTGGCCAATTGCGGCTGCACCTGCCCGTCTTTGGGCAGGTCAAGGGTAAATATCTTGCTGTCATCCGGGGTGTTTAGCGCGAAATGAAAAGCCGTGTAACCCTTGAGCGTCCCAATCTCAAATATTCTCTTCGGTTTCACAAGCTGGCAGATTAGACAGAGGCTCACAATGTCCATGGTGTAGGCTGGTACTGTCGTCAGCCAAGATCCCCCGTTAGAAAGATCACCCAAGACGATTTGTTCGATTGTCTGCCCCTCGCGGGAGAGAACTTCGTACACATTCTTCTGCGGCACACCTCGTCTGCTCGCCACGGAGCGATACAACAGCAGGCTCTCGCCAACATAGCGGAGTAGCTCACGCGGCTTTGCCAGCATGGTAAGAGCAGCGAGATTTCCTCCCAGAATAACGTTCTTGCTAACCATCAATGCTGTTTGCAGCGTCTTAGTCGCTGTCATCGATCGCTCTCCTATCTTAGGTGAGGGCTGGGCCTGTTGGATGGGGCGAGAAATTGCCTATTAAAACCTGTGCTCCTTCACGAACCGCTGCAGCCGTTGTCAGGTTCCTCAAGACGCCGAACAAGGTGAACACCGTGAGAGAAGTCACCGCAGTTCCCATTGAGTGCTCAGTAAAACTGTCGAAGAATTCGAAGATGATGCAGGCCTGTATACCAATGCTGAATGCGTATGCAAAACTACCCTGGCAGAACTGACCCTGCATTCTCTTGCTCCAGCGATAAGCCGAAACCCAAATTCCCATCATCAGAGCAAACCCCAAGATGCCCCCTTCGGCCAAGAAGTGCAAATACGAATTGTGCGCATGGGTCGACTCGTTTACAACGTCACCCGCGGTTGCCACATAGATGAAGTTCCGGATACCCGTGAAAGATAAGTACTCGTCGTTGTAACGACCAAAACCGATTCCAATCAGGGGACTGGCAAGGAAGTCGTCCTTGGCTCGCTCGAAATAAACCAGCCTCTCCATTACGTTGACATCATCCGTGCTCGTGACCTGCCCCGCTCGTTCCAAAACTTCCGGTTGAGCTAGGGCGAAGTACGTTACGGGTGCAACGAGAAACAGCGCTACCTTGATGGCCTTCCGCCGGTCCTGACCCTTCCCAATAACTATGATCAAGCTCGTGGCGAGAAAGGCGACATAAGCTGTGCGCGATTTAGACAACATTAGTCCTATGAATGTGGCTGCGAACCAGAAACTTGGCAAAGACCACAGCCGGAAACGGCCGGCAAAGACTAGTAGCGCGAGGGAGAGGCAGCTCGCCAATCCATAGATAGCACCTGTGGAGTTGTGGGCCTCAAAAAAACCATGGAACTCGTAACCTGCGAGCGGGCTGGTTGCGATTATCTGCCAGTCTTCTGGTAACACCCAAGATGACACGGAAAGGTTACTCAGCGCCTCAAGATAGAGTAGCGCCCCCAAAATCCCTACGGCGGATAAAAGCGTGAGGTACATTGCTACAGCACGCTGCAGAAACCCCGCGGTCAATCCGTAGTTCGCGATCAGGATCAACGGCAGGTACCCGAAGAGCAGCGCACCATCGCGTCTCAAGAAGTCGAAGGAAACCAGGTTGCTTAGGGGAGCTTGAGTCAGTAAGTAGCTGGTGAGCCAGAAAGCGTAGGCCCATTTAACCCAGCGGATCGTAGAATGGGGCAACAGGTCACGATCGCAGTCGCGATCTGCGCCAGACCAGAGGTAGACAGGGACGAACATCATCATGGCCAGAACGTTCAGCCAGGGAAGGCGGTTGCCCACCAGACTAATCAACACCAAAACGAGAGCAAATTTTGCCAAGGGGTTCCTACACGTCCAATGTTTCGAGTGACTCGCAAACCGGGAGTGGTGTCAGCTGACTGGCGGACACCTGTGCGCAAGTGGATTGAATCCGAAATATCAAAAAGGTCACGACTTCTCGGATTACGATCGCTACAGCAATGCCCATAGCGCCAAAGACCCGAGCCATCGTGATGTCCAGCGACACGGCAAGGACAGCGGTAGCGGTGTACGTCCCAAGGTATACTCGCGCTGCGCCGAGCGCGACGGCCCGGCTGAGATAAAGGGCGTTGAGCAAAATAAAAGGGACCGCCAATACCATGATAGCTGCCAGCCGCCCCGCGATGGCGAACTCCTTCCCATACAAAAGCAGCAAGAGCGGCTCCGCAGTCCAAGAGAACCCAATTGCGCCTAACCCGGCTCCCAGTAACAAGAATTTCGTCCAGCGCTTCGTATACCGATCGAGTTCTATTGCGTTATCCGATAAGCGAGTGAAGTCTGTCAGGAGTACACTCGTAAACAACCAAGACAAGGAATAGAGCAGAACCAATCCCATGTGGGCGGCGGCAAAGTGACCCACATCAGAAGCAGATCCCGACCTCGATAGCACGATTATGTCGGCGCGCATCGTCATTCCGATCAGAACATAAGTGAGTCCTACAGGAGTTGACCGACGGAGCAAGTACCACCAATCGGATAGGTAGAATCGGCTCGGTCGTATGCCCGAGCGCCCCAGCGCATACAAGGACAGCGCAATCTCGATCATCTGAGAGGCTATGAAGCAAAACAGCAGTCGGTCGAAGGTCCAGTGGTAGTGGTAGACCAGCACGATCCCGAATAGCAAGAACGTGAAATTGACGCCTTGAATGGGACCAATCGCGGACATTCGGTTCAGACTCTTCAAAACTGAGAATTGGAGCTGGGAGTAGGAGTAAAGGAGCACTCGAAGAGTGACCAAGAAACCTATTGCCCATAATTCGGGGCGCCAGTGCCTGCTCCAACCAACGGCCGCCAATAAAGTTGACATCACGACAAAAAGGGTTAAACGAAGTGCACAAACCGATGTCACAATGGCATTTATGCGCTGAGGGGACCGGCAAATCTCCGTGATGGATGAAATTTGTAACCCATTTTCCGCAATCATGATTGCAACGGTGGCATAGGCCAGAACCGTTGCATAGAGCCCAAGCACGCCTGCCCCGTAAAGTCGCGCAATCACGACGACGGCTAGGAAGTTAGCCACGCGGAGCAGAGACTCCCCCCCAATTACGCTAGCTAGATTTAGTGCGGTTGTCCTCATATCGTAAAGGTCAGCAAGGTTGCTTCACGGCTTTGATGGGGGTTTCTTCTGCAGCCTCCGCCGGATCGTGGCAATCTGTTGTCGAAGTGCGCTACAGCCCTCGTAGATATCCCTGATGATCAGAGTAGCCAACATTTTGCGTTTATCGTCGCTGTCCGTTTCATGCCAAACTGTGGTTCCCATTAGCCACCCGCACCCTAGGAGGAGACTGAATACGGTCCCGAAAACGATAATCACAGATCGCTGTGGGCTTGCCTTTCTCTCCGGATAATTGGCCGGATCAAGAACCTTGACTGTCGGAATTTCCTTGGCCTCTTGGACCTTGGCCAACTCGTACTGCTTCGTCAAAGTCTCGTACACAGCCTCCTGGATTTTGGTGCGCCGGTACAAATCAGAGTAAGTGACACCCAGAAGAGGGAGTTGCCGTATCGAAGGATAGAGCGGTTTCTCGCCGTTCGTAGCGCCTTCATCCGTTCCCTGTGCTCCCGTGCCTGCCCCACCAAGTTTGGTGAGCTGTCGGCGGAGTTCGTCAATGTTGGCCTGGACGGCGCGAACGCGCGCATTGTTTGAGGTGTAGATCTGTTCAAGTCCTTGGCGCTGGGCCTCAGCGGCAATCAGTTCGCCTTGCAGCCGGGCAGCCGCCTCTACCATGGCCTTGCCCTGCTCAGGGATATCAATGGCGGTGTTCTGGCTGGCAAACTGGCTGAAATCGATGGCGGCTCGGTCCAGGTCCTGTTTCACGGCTGCCAGGCGAGTCTCCAGGAACTGGCGCTCCCGCCGAGCCGAGGAAGTCGCCAGCATTGCCACAGCGCGGTCCAATTCCTCCACGTAGGCTTTGGCCATCATCTGGGCACGTTCCGGCTTTCGGTCCCGTATGCGAATCTCGATGATGCCGCTCTTGCGATCTTCGCTGATAGCGGTGCGGCGCTGCAGCTCCTCGCGGGCATCCTCCCAACGCTTGACCCAATAAACCTTGCGCAAATCGAAGCGCCGGACCAGGGCATCCTCCACCGTGCGGCTGTGCAAGATCCCTATAAACAGATCTCCTGAACCTTTAACCCCCAGCAGGTCGCCCGCGTAACCGCCGACTGTGTCCCCGCCTCGGCTTGACAATGCGGCAAGCATCGCCGTTGCCGAGCTGGTCTGTGTCTCCGGTGGCATCAGCCGTGCAACCGACTCATACCGGGCTGGAATCAGGAAAGCGATCAAGGCAGAGAGCAACAACCCGCTCACAGCATAACGAAGAAGCCGTCCACGTTGCTCCCACAGCAACCGCAACCGCTCGACGGTGGTAGTTCCTGGGCTGGGAACTGGTGGCCCGTATCCATTGACAACTTTCGGCTCGGCTTGCAGTTCGGGTTGCGATTCAATGACCGGCATAGTTCGCTGTATCATTGCCTCCACCAGGGGGCGTCCCAGCGCAGTATGTACGTGAACTGAACTGATGAGGTCCCATTCGTTTTGTGGAGCTGTGGCAGGCAGCGGAAACACCCAACCCTCGTGTTGCACAGATACCGAGAGGGCAACATCGGGGTGCAGGACCACTTCGGTCCTAATCCGAACTCATTCATGAGTTCGGCCTCCTAGCAAGCATGATCCCCCTCGACGCGTGGGAGCGATGATCAAGGGGGACGAAAATGAAGAAGAGAAGCCTGAGGCCAGCACGCCGTGCAAGAAGAGGTCGCGCATCCCAAAGCTGTCGAACGCGGTCACACAACCCATCCTCTCTGCTCATTGCTTAGGAGATCTCCGTTTCCGGACAAACCGAGATCCGAGACTTCTCGGACTCAAAGATCTCGTCTGACGGTTGCGATTCCGATTCACTGCCTCTTGCTCCAGTGCGGCCAGTATGTCAGTTGGATGGATGAAGTGAAGTTCACTTTAAGGTTCGGTGCCAGCAGGGGGAACCGCCAATTCTCATACTGCGCCATTGCTGTAACCCCGAACTGTCTGCTGAAGGTCCCGTCGAACCTTACGGAAAAATCGTTAAGTGAGCCACCCTCCAAGAATCTTTCATAAACGCGCTGCGCGCGGTAACCGAATTGCACACGATTACGAGCGGAAAACTGGTAGGTAGCCCAGGCCTGTCCACCTTCTCCTGCGCGTCCGATCCAATTTCCTAGCAAAAATCCGTCGTTTGTATATCCGCTGGTATAGCGTTGGTCGGCGTACACGAAGCCAGGTGAAAACTGCTGAGCGTTCGAGACGTGTATGAACTCACCGCGAAGGTTGAGTTTTGGCAGTTTTGGAATTTGTGGAAGATAGATTCCTGCGATCACCGATGCCCGCGTCGACCCGAGCGGCGAAACTTCATCGACTACGAGCGAATCACCATAGACCGTCAGCCAGTTTCTCAACCCCGGGATTCGATAGGAAAAGTCGGCGGCAGAGAAACGCTTACCCGGATTCTGCGCTAGGTTGGCCTTATGAGAATAGTAGCTCCTGAAGAATTCGCTGAACGTAACTGGAAGGCCCGATCCCCCGAACATCGCCGTAATCCCCATCCCAAACTCAAAGTTGTGGGTTGGTTTGAAACTTATCTTGTCGCCGTGAATAAATGGTTGATCGCTCGGGTACGGCCCGTAAATTGTAGGTGGCGAATCGATCCATTGTTGACCCGATAGGCGTCCCAGAAAGAACTCAGCGCGGGCCGGTCCCAGCAAACTGGACAGTAGCGGAACTTCAAACGGTGTGGTGGTATCGATTTTCACCATCGGTATTGGGGCCGCGTTGTCGCTAAACAACAGGGGCCCAGACTGGCTCGGTCCCAGCCATGCACTTTGTTTTCCGAAGGAAATCTGAATGCTATCGAGGTTCACACTGACTGATCCTTCCAGTAACTGGAAGCGACTGTACGGCCCGGTATAGATCGAAAACCCCTGCAGACTTTGGGGAAGCAAATCCGCAGCCTGAATGGATTCCAATTGCGTCTCCGAAAGAGGAAACACCGAGGGAGCCCGCTGATATTCTCCTCGCGCATAGAAAGCGAATGGGCCTAATACCGCACTGCCAGCAGAGCCCGTTATCACGTTTACGCCTTCTCCAAAAGGCCTCCCGTAATCGTCAACGATCGTTTGTGCAAAGTGATATCCATCTCGCAGCGGCGGACCGGAGATATCCATTACTCGAGTGTAGATCGATTCGATGGAAGCCCCTAAATTGCGAGCCCCATCCAGTCTCGCATTTTCACGGGCAAACTCCGAAGACAACGCCTGATAAATGCGGGCTGCTTCATCGTCTGCCGACTCGTCGGACGAGAGCTCTTCACCAGCTTCCTCTACAAGTCGCGCGCATTCCATGCGGGTCCATGGGCGAATCCCCAAGAACGCATCGTGAATATCCCCCAACGCGATAAGGCGTTCCAAGGCGGGATAAATCCAACTGTCCAAGGGGACGTATGGAGAAGCCATGTAGTTTGGGTTGCGCGCCTTCTCTCCGGTTTTTTCTTCGAAGACGCTGCCCCAGCCCGAGCCGCCGAGTTCGGGATCATGGTGCGCCCGGTAGACTTGGCGGGCCAAGTACCAACCGAGCGCGCTGCCGATGATGACATCGGATGGGAAATGTTGTTTTGCGGTAACTCGAGTGATGGTCACAGTGGAAGCTAAACCGTAAGCAGCCACTTGGCTGAACCAGCCCGGGTATTCGTGTGCCCAGACACTGGCTACGGACCAGGCGATGGCGGAATGTTCGGAAGGAAAGGAAGCTCCTCCCTTGAAGAAGTCGCCGTGTCCATTTCCCTGGTAGGGCCGTTGTCTTTGTGTGATTTCTCTGAATGCGTACGCTACGGCCGAAGCGTTAATGGCTGCCTCGCCCGCGAGCAGTCCTGCTTCCGAGAGGTGATCGTTATGTGTCATCTGGCCAAAAAGAAAGGACGCGCCGCCGAGCCCAATGAAGGAATACGTGCCGTAGTCGGAAATCGTCTTGCTCGTTGCCATGTGACTAAGTGGAACCTGTTGTGCCCACCAGCTATCGCTTGCGATAAAAGCCGCCGTCACGCCTGCGCCCGGCAGAATCCACTCGAGATCTTTGGTTTGGAAGCGCGCGGGGCTTGTCCAGAACTGCTTTTGATCGGTGACCAGGTGCCTGAGAAACGGCGAGAGTAGCCGATTCTCTGGATCTTCTCCCGGCTGAAGTCGATAGCCCTCGGTGGAACTGCCGGCCTCAGCTTTTGGAGCCGCGCCAGGTGCCGCGGCCGCAGAGGCTTGATCCTGGCTTGCTGGCGCTGATGGAGGTGCGGCGGAGGCGCCGGTTTGCGCCAAGGCCGAGCCACTGATCAACAATACCGCCAGCGCGATTTGTTTGCCCCCGTGCGGAAACCAAGCGAAGACCAAGCCGCGATCCAGTCTAGAAACTCCTCGCCGCCCCAACGGCGAGCGCTACGGCCGAGAGGATTTGGGCCGTCTGCACGGTGTTCGTCCAAGCGCGGCAGATCGAAATTACCTTTTCGGGGACGACCACCATGTCTCCCGGTTGCATGGCGGCGCTTTTCACACCGCCGCGGATCAACCCGCCCGGCCCACCGACCAGGGAACCGTCAGCGCGAATCACAAGAATGCCCTTCTTTGACCTTCATAAGGAGGAACGCTAGTTACAGCTTCGCCCCCTCACTTACAGGGCGTTTGCGAGATAACCCATTTATTATCAATTGTATACAAGCAAATCTCAGAGCTCTAGCAAGGCTCAATATCCGATTCATCGACTTCCACGCCAACCGAGCGCATGATGATATCCAGAGAAAGGACCACGCGAAATTTATCTTTTCTCCGAACGAGTATGCCTTGCATTCTTGCTAAGGGTCCGCATCTCACACGCACGCGACGCCCGACCGTCAAGTAGGGATGCGGCTCCAAGCGAGCTCCGCTCCTCAGCCCATTCATGAGAGATTCCATCTCATCGTCACGCAGCGGCACCGGGTGGCCATTGAAGCTCACGAATCGGACTGCGCCAGCCACTTGCAGCACCCGCAAGCGATCCTGCAGCGCGATACGCACGAAGACATAACCGGGGAACAAGGCCAGTTCTAACTCCTTGCGACGGTCCTTCCAGCGCCGAACCGACCGATAGAGCGGCAGGAAGCACGAGATGCGGCATCGCTCGATCTGCTCAACCACGCGCTTTTCGTGGCGCGGACAGGTGTAGAGGGCGTACCAGTTGCTTTCAGCAGCCCCGTCCCCAACTACTGCAGTGGGGATCACGTCCGTGGCCGTTGTTTGACAATTCAACATGGGTGTCGGATCCGCCTTCGCCCTCTCTCAGTTTTGCACGGCTCCCACCAATACCGGACGCTCGCGAACCGCGTTCAAGATACCTGCTTCCGAACTCTCCAGCGGTTTGGTCCGAATATCGATGATGGCCCAGTAAAATATTCCGAGGTTTTGCTCCGGCGCGAGCGCCAGAATCCTCATCTGCGGATAGCGCCCTAGGAGGAAGCCGCACTGGCCCAGACGCTTCTGCTGCTCATCGATCGCAAGAATGAGCACGTCTGGTTGCACTTGCTCAACCACCTCGATGAGGTTAGTCTCGTCTACCACCTCGCCAACAATTTCGATGTCGGGTTTGTCTGAGATGGTGGCCAATACGAGTTCCCGCATGAGGCGGGGCCGATTCGCAACCAGCACGCGAACTCGCTTCATATACAGTTCTCCCAGGTTAACGCTAAAGTGGCGAGTATCGCCTCGATGGTCGTGGTCCACAAGGTTCAAAAGAGATTCACACCGGAGAACTAGTACCATCGCAGTACTCAAACTGGTACCAAAGCAGTACTAATTGGTATAGGGGTTGGTCAGTTCCATGTCATTCGGAGGTGGGTAGGAGTGGCTGCCAGAATCGGACGTTCAGGAAGCGCCCACCATGTTTACAAAGTGGCTGCGCGTCGTCCGTAAAGTTTACACAACCCGCCACGGATCATGTAGAATCTACGCAACTTACAGAAGTGTGGGACATCTTGTTTGCTTCTCTTCTCTCGGTAGTCGGTTGAGAGTTGCTCGCGCAACTTTTTTTCGATGCCGGGTTTGATTCTGGAAACGGAGGGACGCTGTAGACAAACGATGCGAACGCCGCAAGTGTGAGGATTATCGGTGCCTTGAGAGGTAACCGTAATCCAAAAGGTACCAATCATTCCGGGAAGTACTACGAGGTTCGAAGTCCGCCGAAGCGCGCGGGCGAGTTGGGCACGGGGCGTGATGGAGGGGGGCACGACCCATGTCTTAAACCTTCACGCACCATCACGAGGACTTATGGAGTATTCGATGGAGCCGAAAGGGGCCACTGAAGTTTTCCTCCTGGCTGAAAATCGCCTGCTGCGCGAGGCGCTGATCCGGATTCTAACCACCAAGAGTGCTATCCGCGTGGTAGGGGCTGCCCCATATTCGCTGGCCACGTCAGAGAGAATAGTTGCCATGCGCCCCGGCATTGTTCTGCTCGATTCCGTCCGTCCGGTTTTTTCCGAAGCCAGGCTCGTGTCCACTCTCCAGGCTAAAATTCCCGGGGTGCGGGTCGTCCTGGTAGACATGGAACCGGATCGGTGCACATTCTTGAGAGCAGTCAGCGAGGGCGTGGTTGGATATGTCTTAAAGGACGCTTCGGCCATGGAAGTAGTATCCACGATCACGGCGGTTGCCGCTGGCGAGGCGGTGTGTCCCCCGTCTCTCTCTCTGGCTCTGTTCCATTGTGTGGCCCGGCATTATAAGTCTCCCGGAGTGTCAAGTGGGGTGCTGAGCCGAAGAGAGCGCGAACTGATGGCACTGCTGCGTGAGCGGCTTACCAACAAGGAGATTGCGGCACGGTTGAACCTGTCGGAGCAGACTGTGAAAAACCACGTGCATCACATACTGCGAAAAGTCGGAGCGCCTGACCGCCTCGCCATCGTCGAGCGAAGCGAGTTGGAAGGCCTCGGTAGAGGCGCGGCCTTAGGGGGTAACTAGCCGGCTTCTTGAGCGCTTTCGTACTTGGTCGAGAACCGCAGGGCGACGATTGAACTGAGCGCCCGGTGGCTCGGCTTGGGACACGAATGGAAAGTGGCTGGACGCCTAGAATTTGAGCAAAATTTGAGCAAAGAATCGGGTCTGGCAGGTTTATTGTCGAGGAAAAAACCGAAGAGAGCGCCGTAAGGACAATCGAATCAAAGGGATTTTTCCCTTCTCCCTTACCACTTGGGTACCGCGCCTCTGTTCAATACGTTTGCGTTCCGTACGGAAAAAGTCTACTTACGGGGGAAAAGCCGGAAACGCCGGTCTGAGAAACTCTGGAGCGGGAGACGGGATTTGAACCCGCGACTTCGACCTTGGCAAGGTCGCACTCTACCACTGAGTTACTCCCGCTCAGCGAGTTCGATTATAAATCAGGTATTGCGCTGGGGCAACGATTACGCATCCGCCGGATGCGCCCTCAGTGCACGGACCACTGCGGATCTTCCTCCGGGCTCACCAGGTGGCCATCGCGCATGTGAATGATGCGGTCTCCGTATTTGGCGGCCTCGGGATTGTGGGTAATCATCAGCACCGTCTGGCCTAACTCCTGGTTGGACTGGCGCAACATGCGCAAAACGATGTTGGAGTTCTCGGTGTCGAGATTGCCGGTGGGCTCGTCGGCGAGAACCACCGCCGGCTGGTTGACCAGGGCGCGAGCCAGGGCAACCCGCTGCTGCTCGCCACCGGAAAGTTCCGAGGGGCGATGGTGCAGGCGCTGGCTCAGCCCTAATAGATCGCAAATGCGCAGGAAGAACGCGGGATCGCGGCCGCCGTTGCCGGAGATTTCCTGCGCGATGGCAATGTTGGAGCGGGCGTCGAGCGTGGGCAGCAAGTTGAACTTTTGAAACACGAAGCCGATCTTACGTTTGCGCATGCGAGTGCGCTCGGCATCGGAGAGAGTGGCGAAGTCATCGCCGTCGAGGATTACTCTGCCGGAGTCGGCGCGGGTGAGTCCGCCGAGCAGGTAGAAGAGCGTCGATTTGCCGCTGCCAGAAGGGCCGACCACGGTGACAAATTCTCCTTTTTGCACGCTGAAGGAGATGCCGCGTAGCGCAGGAACGTCGATCTTTCCCACGCGATAGGTTTTATGTAAATCTATGGCTTCAATGAAGGCGGCCATGCCAGATTTGATCTTACACGATGGGTGGGACGTGGTTTCGGCGAACCCCAAGATCTAAATCGCCGAGGTCACGGAAAACGGCCGCAGAGTGCGCGGAAGGAACCGGTTGTCCCTGCAGGCCCTTTTCACTGATCAGGCCGCGCCTTGGCGCTGCGAGAGTCGCGGGGGGCGCTCCCGCGTTCGCTTAGGGCCGCGCTTGCGGACCAGAAGCAGACGGATTCGTTCGAGCAGATCGGAAGGGGCATACATTCCCCGGGCGAGGAATACGTCGGCTTGNNGGGCGAGAGATTCTTGATGGCCGCGATCAACTGCGGGCCGTCGAGTCCGGGCATGGCCATATCGGTGACCACGAGATCGACCCCGCCTTGCTTGAAGCGTTCCAGGGCTTCTTCGCCGCGGGAGTAACTGACCACGCGGTAGCCGCGGGTCTCGAGCATGATTTTGCGATAGGAAAGTGACTGTTCGTTATCGTCAACACAAAGGATCGTGCGCTTGGGTTTCATTCACCCGCCTGGGTCCGCCGGCTGCCCGCTGTGACTGGACGTCAAAGACCGGAAGTCCTATTACTGAGCATCCGCGGAAGTTTTTTTGTTCGCGAAGAATATGAAGAGCGCCATGATGCTAATGGCAGTGCGGTGCACTGTAAAGTGGCGTCGAAGGAAATGGGATGTTTTGGCCATTGACTTTTTTCGAGGGCGTGAAAGGCCTAATGCCGCGCCGCTTGCGGGCGGTCGGCTAGAGGAAAACTTCGCCGCGCATGATTTCAACCGAGTGGCCGCCGACACGTACGTTAACTACCCGGTTATGGCTGTGCGAGGCGCGCACAAAAATCCGGCTGGGCCGCTTCATCTCCACACCTTGTTCAATGAGAACGCGCTCATCGGGTGCGGCTACGCCGTGTGCCACCATCCAGGCGGCGGTACAACCCGCGGCGGAGCCGGTCGCCGGGTCCTCGCCGTTGTAGAACAGCATGCGGGCGTGCAGGCGGGCCTCGCGATCAACGGTCTCCCGGGTCACGAAATAAAAAGACTTGCCCGCGGTTTGGGCGAGATACTCGGCGGTACGGTTGAGATCGATATGCAAGTTCTCGATGACCGCCAGCGATTTCAGCGGAGTCACGGTGAAGGGAACTCCCGTCGAAACCGTTTCAATGGGAAGGGAATCGTCGAAGTCTTCGAGACGCAGGCCAGTCGCGCGGGCGACCGCTTCGCGCTCGTGCTGCGTGAAGAAGGTGGGCTCGAGCTGCGTCATCTCGCCGAACGCAGGTTGGCCATCTGAGTCTTCGAAATGGACCGGCACTTTGCCGACATTGAGTTCAAGCACAACTTTTTTCGCGCCACTGTTTTCCGCGTCACCCCCGGCGCGCAAGGCAAATGCTGTTCCCAGCGTGGGATGGCCGGCGAAAGGCAGCTCTTCCTGCACCGTGAAGATGCGCACGCGAATGCCTTGCTCGCGTTCGGTGGCGGCGTCGCGTCGCAGGATGAACGTGGTCTCGGAGAGGTTCATCTCCTTGGCGATCAACTGCATCTCGGCATCGGTTACGCCGCGGGCGTCGGGGAATACGGCCAGCGAATTGCCCTCGAGCGGACGCGACGAGAAAACATCCCATTGCGCCATTGCCAGGCGCCGTACTGGTTGGCTCATGAATCGTCTCCGGGAACTAACCGCGCAAGACTAACCTTGGGTGCCGCCCTGAGACGGCACCCGGTGAAACAGCGACTGAAAGAAAGATGGTCTGCTTACGCAGCTTCATCCTTCTGGCGCTTGGAGGCTGTAGCCGACGCAACGCCTTTGCCCAGGAACTTCACCAGCTCAGAGTTCACTTCGTCCGCATGGGTCCAAGTGATGCAGTGTGGCCCGTCTTTCACCACCACGAGGCGGGCTCCCTTGATCAGGTCGGCAGTGCGGAGTCCCGAGGCAGCAATCGGCAGGATGCGATCCGCGTCGCCGTGAAAGACCAGCGTGGGCACGTCGATTTTGCTCAGGTCCTTGCGGAAGTCCTCATGCCATGTGGGCACGCAGGCGAGGCTGGCAGTCGGAGAGGCTCCGGCCGCGAGGTTCCAGCTGGACTGAACGACTTGTTCGCTGACACGCTTGCCCAGCAGAAGGTCCGTGTTGTAGAAATTCTTGAAAAAGTCGGTGAAGAACGCGTAGCGGTCCGCGACGACGGCTTTCTCGATCCCTTCGAAGACACTGCCGTCCACGCCCTCCGGGTTGTCCGGCGTCTTCAGCAGGAAGGGCGGGACGCCGGAAATGATTACCGCCTGACTCACCCCCTTCGATCCATATTTCCCGAGATAGCGCGCCACTTCACCGCCACCCATCGAGAAACCGGCCAGTGCGAAGTCACGCAGTTTGAGGTGCGTCACGAGCTTGCGCAGATCCTCGGCGAAGGTGTCGTAGTTGTAGCCCGTGGTGGGCTGGCTGGACTTGCCGAATCCCCGGCGGTCATAGGTGATGACACGGCGGCCCGCATCCAAAAGAACCGGTAACTGCTTCTCCCAGGAAATACAGCTCAGCGGATATCCGTGAATGAGGACAACCGGCTTGCCGGAGCCGTGGTCCTCGTAGTAGAGGTCGATGTTGCCGGAGTTTTCCTTCCCGACAGTAATGTACGGCATTGGGTGTCTCCTTCCTTGGTTGCGGTGCAGGTTGAAGTTGAGTGGCAGGTTCGCTAGTAAGAGTCCTAAACATCAAGGATGCGGGAGGCTGCTTTGACGATGCAGGAAACCAAATCCTAAAACGCGGAGGTCGCCCAGACCGGACGCGCAAGTCACGGAGAATGGCCGCTAGCAAACTAAGACTGCCTGGCCTTTGTCGCGGTTGACAGCGTGAGTGCAGGCTTCTATTCTAATTTGGTGTTTTGGCCCTCCAATAGCCGCGGCACTTGTTGTTCCATGTGTTCGCCGCCGTGTGGGTAGGGAGCCAAGCGAGATTTCTTCCAACCCACCCGGCGAAATGGGTGGGTTTCGTTTTCATCCGACGTTTACCCGAATTGAGAGCCGCGGCTGGCCAACTTTCAGATTTCACCGCTTCGAATTGAATTCACAAGGAGAGAAATATGAGTACTGCGATAGCAACCGAGACCGGTAAAATCCCCCGCATCAACGACACCGCACCGGACTTCACTGCAGAAACCACACAGGGCACGATCAATTTTCATGAATGGATCGGTGACGGGTGGGCGATTCTGTTTTCCCACCCCAAAGACTTCACTCCGGTGTGCACGACCGAACTTGGCTATATGGCAGGTCTGCAGCCGGAATTCGCCAAGCGCAACACCAAGATTATTGGCTTAAGCGTGGATCCGGTGAGCAGCCACGGCAAGTGGGCCGCCGATATTGAAGAAACCCAGGGACACAAAGTGAAATACCCGATGATCGGCGACCCGGAACTCAAGATTGCCAAGCTGTATGGGATGTTGCCGGCCGAGAGCGGGCACACCTCCGAGGGCCGTACGGCGGCGGATAATGCCACGGTGCGTACGGTGTTCGTAGTCGGTCCGGACAAGAAGATCAAACTCCAACTCAGCTACCCCATGAGCACTGGCCGCAACTTCGACGAGGTGCTGCGCGTGCTCGATTCGATGCAGCTCACGGCCAAGCACAAAGTGGCCACGCCCGTGAACTGGAAGCAGGGCGATGAAGTGATCATCCTGCCCTCAGTGTCGAACGAGGAAGCGCAACAGAAGTATCCCGGAGGGTGGAAGTCTCCCAAGCCGTATCTGCGCATCGTACCTCAGCCGAAGTGACGTAGGAAGGATGGGGCGGCGGCTGCGGAAGCGCATGTGGTCCGGTGATCATCCCGGTCTTCAAAACCGGCGGGCGGCAGGTCTTCCTGTCACCGGTGGGTTCGACCCCCACTCGCTTCCGCCATTTTTCAACTTACAGACCACGCAAATCACTTGCAAATCAGTTCGGCTTCGGCAGGGCCATCTGTACCACCTTGGAATGGGCTTCTTGCATCGTTTGTGACCACATCCCCGCATCCCCGTACACGTTCATGGTGGTGCGGATGTCCCCGTGACGCATCAGTTTTTGTTCTACTGCCACCGTCGTCCCAGCGGCATCCAGCCACGAGCGACAGGTATGCTGTGAGTTCCGAGCCTGCCGATGGTAGCGGCTGCGGCAGCGCTTCGGAACGAACGCCAAACTCGATCGTAGGACCAAGGCTGGCGGCCGAGCCTCGCCGGAGAAGCAAACACCCAGTCTTCATCACTCGAGAATTGCATTGTTTGCTTCCAGGCACTGCGAGAGCCTCGCCCGCGCTCCCATATCGGCCGCGTCCATCCGATTGCAGTTCCATGTCGAAAGCGAACATTCCGTAGGTGCCCCAAAGGCTACATGCGCGCTCATCATGACGCGTCGGTAGTTCGCTGAGCCTTATGAGGTTGTGCCGATGAGGGAACGCCAATCTCGAAACCCTTGCTAAAAGCTTGAAGGTGTTTTAGCACTCTTTCGTTCCGTTTGTTTCGATCATCTTCTTCGTCATCGCTATCATCGTCATCATCCTCGTGGTCCTCAACGTCGATGCGGTGTTCCAGCAGAAGGTCCGATGCTCCGTTCTCTTGTGACATCCGGATGAAGTTCCGGAGCGCGGCGGCTTCGCTCTCGTCACATAGAGCCCTTAAGTCAAATCCAAGCAAAAAAGCGCCCGTGTGTGCGAAAGAGATGCCAGCCTTAACAACCTCGTCACTGAATCGTCGGTCGCGTGAGGCAAGAATATAATGTTCAATTACATGCGAGGTTCATTATTAATAGTCACTGCTGTCCGGCTAACGCGCTAGGTGAGGTGGGCAAGTGATGGATCGGTAAGGAGTTGAGGCTATTTTTGGCTTGCCGCGATTTGACGGCGGCGAGACAGGTTTGGGCAGTTCGGACGGCGCACAATGGCTCATGAATCAAGGGCGCGCTGTCTTCTCGCAGTTAATCAGCTTCCTTCCCGATCGAGAGTTTCGCCGTTGCGTTGAGCGCTATCAAGGCGACAGCCGGCTGCGCGGGTTTTCCTGCTGGGATCAGTATCTGTCCATGGCTTTCGCACAACTCACCTATCGAGAAAGTCTTCGCGACATCGAGGCGTGTCTGCATTCGGTCGAAGGCAAGCTGTACCATCTGGGATTCCGCGGCAAGGTGGCGCGTTCGACGCTGGCCGACGCGAACGAGTCGCATGATTGGAGGATCTTTGCGGATTTCGCGCAGGTATTGATTCGCATTGCCCGGCCACTGTACGCGCACGACGAAATTGGTGTCGATCTCGATCAAAGTCTGTACGCTCTGGATTCGACGACCATCGATCTGTGTCTATCGCTATTCCCGTGGGCGAAGTTTCGTCAGCGCAAGGCCGCCGTCAAGATGCATACTCTGCTGGACCTGCACGGCAACATCCCTACGTTCATCCGCGTCACCAGTGGTGATGTGCACGATGTGAATATCCTGGACGAGATCATGCCAGAGGCGGGCGCCTTCTACGTCATGGACCGAGGCTACATCGATTTTCAGAGACTCTTCGTCTTTACCCTCAGCTCCGCTTTCTTCGTTGTCCGTACCAAGTCGAATGTGCTGATCCAGAGACGTTACTCGCATCCTGTAGACAAGACGACGGGCGTACGCTCAGATCAGACTGTAATTCTGACGTCGTTCGAATCGGCGTCAGCGTATCCGGATGCACTGCGGCGCGTCCATTTTCTCGATAAGGAAACCCATAAGCGACTGAAATTCCTGACTAACAATTTTGTGCTTCCCGCATTTACCATCGCGCAAATCTACAAGTGCCGCTGGCAAGTCGAATTGTTTTTCAAGTGGATCAAGCAGCATCTACGCATTAAGGCCTTCTACGGCACCAGCGAGAATGCGGTGAAGACACAGATCTGGATCGCGGTGTCAATTTATGTGCTGGTTGCGATCGTACGGAAGCGGCTGGGCCTAGCGGCCAGCCTTTACCAAACGCTACAAATTCTGAGCGTCACACTTTTCGAGAAAACGCCCATTTTGTGCGCTCTTCAGGC
>PMHI01000540.1 GCA_003156615.1 Acidobacteriaceae bacterium
CTCACGAACACCAAAGCGATGACAAGTGTCAAAGGCTATTTTGTCCAAAAGAATCCGTTGCACGTTTCTGCTACGGGCGTTGAAAAGGGATTACAGGTCAATTTGGAACAGAACTGGCAGCTTCAGCAGTGTTTTCATACCGAGCCGTCCTGAACATTCTTTACCAATCTGCAAAATGTAGCATCCCAAATGTGAAACATCGTGCCCCTCTGGCATGGTTAGAGGATTGGACTATCGAAGACGAACAGTGTCAGAAGATCGGTGGAGGGTATAAGGCAGTGAAGTTCAGATTTTTGCTGTTTCTCTGGGCGGAGCCAACGTGTTATCTACGCCGATCCAAGGTCCAACGTCATGAAAGCTGAGAGAAGCGCTAAACAGGGCGGTTCAGTGCGAAGCTATTTGGGCGTCTCAGCACGGTTCGCGTCGTCCTGCACGGACTTGGTTGTAGCTGACTTGTCGATCGTCTACTTGGCGGACAGACCACACGCATCCGGAGGATCTGTCATCTGCTTGGCGAATACACGGAAGCTCAGGCCGTCCGGCGCAACGTCGACCAATACCCCGACCGGGTTGGCCCCAACAGAGCTCAACTTCCCATACGGCGCATTCTGACCCGCGTCGACAGGGGTCCTGGTCGCTGACATGGGCCGTGATTAGAAAGAGACCGCTGACGAGTGCCAAATTACCGCTTGGCGCATAGGACCACCAGGGTCATATCATCATGCTGCTTGGCCCCGGCGATGAATCCATCCGCCGCTTCCATGACGCGAGCAATGATCTCCGACGGCGCCAGCCCACCGGACTGCTTCACGGTTTCGATTAACTGCGCCTCGCCCCACTCCTCGTCGGCCGCGTTCATGGCTTCGCTGATGCCGTCCGTGAACGCAACAAATACGTCGCCCGTCGCGATGGTTACGGCAGATTGCTCATACGGAAAGGTTTCGAGCAAACCCACCACCGTGCCGCCAATCTCAAGACGTGTGATCTGCCACTTGTCCCCATCGCGATGAAAAAGCATCGGCGAATTGTGTCCAGCATTCACGTAGGTCAATTGTCGCGTCTCCGGATCGTACTGGGCATAGAAGAACGTCGCGTAGCGATTGTCCGACGAAGCCTCGTACAGCAGGTGGTTGACGTTGCCGACGAGCCCTGCCAGATTCTCCGGAGCCCGCGTCGCCTCGCCACGCAATGACGCTTGCAGACTTGCCATCATCAACGCAGCGGCAATTCCCTTGCCGGAAACATCTCCGATCGCGATTCCCAGATGTCCACCCGGTAACGCGAGGAAATCGTAATAGTCGCCGCCGACTCCTAAGGCCGGACGACATGCGCCTGAATACTCAATGCCCACGATCGGCGGCAGCGTCTGCGGAAATAGTCGCTCTTGCACCTCGCGCGCGATTTCTACCTCGCGGTTCAGCCGTTCGCGGTGTGCGACTTCACCCGCGATCGCCGACATCAGCCGCGCATTCTCCAGCGCCAGCCCGGTTTGTGCCGCCACCGACTTCAGCAGGCGGACGTCCGTTCCCGAGTAAGGTTCGTCGGACAACTTCGGTCCCAGGCTGATGAACCCGAGCAGCTTATCCCGCGTGCTCAGCGGCAACAACAACTCGCTCTGCAGTTGCGACAGCTTCGCGCGATCTTCTTCGCTGACCTCCGGCTCACGATACAGCCATGAATTGGGATCTTCGAGATACACGCGCGCCGGTTCTTTCTGCTTCTCAAGAACCCTCACAGTGCCGTTGTTCATAGGAAAACCAACATCGGGTGCTGAGCCGTATCCCAATGCGTATGCCGGACGAAAAGATCCGCCGCCGCTCAAGAGGACCGCTACCCGCGGAACATGAAGTGTTTCCGAAATTCGCGCCGCCACCGTCTCGATCAGCGATCGGGTCTCCACCATGCCGCGCACCTGGTCGCTCAACTCGCTGAGGACCTGCTCCGTGTTGTAGGCTTCGCGAAAAAATCTTCGGTCAGTCCAGGTGCGCAATCGATCGGCCACACGGCGAATAGTGAAGATTGCAAGCAATCCAATCGCGGCAACGATGATTTTTGTCGGTCTTCCTTCGCTTCTTGTTAGTAACGGCAAGGCGGTGAGAACCACCACAAGAGCTGCGATGCCTTGCAGAACGAGTATGCCGTTTTTCGCCAGCCCGTATTGCAGTCCCTGCCGCACAGCCACCCGCACATCCATGGCGCGCTGCACCACGATTACGTAAGCCAGCGTCAGCGGGAAAATCGTGGTCAGGATCAGTCCAATGGCGATCAGCCAGTCGGGAAACATGGTCCACATGGACTTCCCGCCGTACTGCGAAAACAGCGTGATCACTAACAGCGGAGTCAGGGCAACGGTCGCGCCCCAGTAGAGCAGGCGAAGCCGTCGCTTGGCGTCGCGCGATATCGCCATCGACGACTTTGTGAAGATCGAGCCGAAAAATCCAAACCCAACCACGCAGTAGAGATAAATCCGCAGTGGAGTATCAAAGGGATGGAACTTCTGAACAATCTCTTGCGCGTGGGCGTAGTTTGTCATCTCTTTGATCGACACCACAACCGCATACATGACCTCCGCAAGAATGGGAGCGATCACCAGTGCCGGGATCCACTTCCGCCACGCTCCCATCCGCGTGTAGAAGGGGAACGGTTCCGGGAAGAAAAAGCCGAACAGGAACATGAACATAACCCATCCGGCCGCGAGAGCCGTACGGTAAGCCATGGCCACTTCGCGATAGCCCGGGCCCCAGCTCTCAATCTTGAACGAGCTGAACAGCTGCGAGAAACAGAACATCAGTCCGAGCAGAATCCACGCCAACCGGTCACGTGGCCGTATCAGCACCACCCAGGACCCGAGCAGAACACACCCGATCGGCGCCACAATGTTCAGCAGCAAGTCGAAAATCACCTGGCGCAGCGGAGCAGTTCCGGCGGTCACCGGAAGAACCACCGAATGTTCTCCGGAGGCTGACTTTACCCTGAGTTCGATCTGATCTCCCGGGCGAGCTTTAGCATAGGCTTCCGACAAGAGCGCGGTACCGGTGTACTTTTGACCATTGACCGCCAGCAGGGTGTCACCGGTGTGCAAGCCCAGTTTCTCAGCCTCCGGTCGCACGATCTCGAGCAAGGCGCTGGCCGAGGCGGGCATGACAAATGGGAAATCTATCTTCTCCGTGCGCCAAATGTCCTGGGCGTACCGAATTTGAAACAGCATCGCGCCGGCAAAAAGAATTGCCAGGCACACATATTGGAAAACGGGAGGAGAAGAATCTCGTCTGCGGAATTCGGTTGGCATGGCTCGGACAGCACTGATTGTAGACGTATCGTGCCCGTGCCAGTGGATCCAAAAAGTTGCTGCGGTTCGCCGTCTTCTGGATCGGGTATCAGATGGATGCAGCAATCGTTCGTTGCAATTGCCAAACCGCCTTACTGTTAACCGGATGGCTCAACTTCTGTATGGTCGGTAACCGTCCCTTACCGAATTAGGGAAGGGTTGCCCGTTATCCGTCAATGAATCGGCGACAGCTCTCAGGACGCATTGAACTTCCCACAATCCGACTCCTCGACGGCGATCAATTTCCGGATTTGCGATGTTTCCTGTTGGCCGAAACTAGTTGTTTCTCGAAGAACTCGGCTGCTGCTATTGCAGCGACTTGCCTGTGCACGGCTTCACGATCGACGCCTGGATTGTCCACGCAAAATCTCGGGAGCTGCTTCTTCCCGGCTTCGGTGCAAGCGTCAAGGAATGTGTAATGGCCGACCCCGCCTGGCAGGATGGTGAGTTTCGCGCTCTGAATGTTCGCAGCGAAAACCTGTGCATTTTAGCCGGGAGGAGCAATTGGATCGGCGGCGCCTACGACAATCTCCACGGAGATCGTGATCTTCTGCAAACTTTGCGGTGTAAACGCCCGAGCCACAGCGGGAGCGATGGCGAAGACGGCTCGGATGCGTGGATCGCGATAGGAATAGCCGGAGTCCTGAAAGGCTTGTTGCACGTCGGGTTGCTGCCTGATCGCCTTATACTTTTCCATTTGATCCGGCATCTCAGGCGGATTGCAAGCGTCCTTTTGTTCGTCGCACCAGGCCAGAAGCCGCTGCAAGTCAGTTCTTGAGCCAGCAAGCTCCATCATGCTGTATCCCCCATACGAAAATCCGGCCGCACCGATGCGATCAGGATCGATTTTGGTGCCAAAACGGCGATCTTTGAGCATGTCGCTGATGATCGTGCTAATGTCTCTTGCTCGCTGCTACCCTTCGATAAAGCCCTGGGGTTGTGTACCCGGTGACCGCGTTGTTGCCGGGATGATTGACGGCGACGACAATGAAAGCCGCGTGCGGCGAGATAGGTGCCGAGCCACGCCATTTGCATTGCGCTGCCTCCGGTGCCGTGCGACAGCGCAATGACTAGATATTTGCCGAATACTGGAGCGAGCACGGCATCTTTGGCAGCGCGACCGGCATAGAATAGCGGCGCGTCAGGCGGACCAATGTATCGATCCTTTTCTCCCGCGTTGGTTTCGGCCGGATACCATACAATGCCGCTCAGTACGTGCTCATCGGAGCCTCGCCAGTTGGCCGGGACTGCGGCCGCGACTCTGGTCGGGTTGCTATTCGTTGCCGTCACGGTAGGCACTGGGTTGTCCACGTCGCGCATAGCAGGATTGGCTTCCGTACGTGGGTGTCCCGCTCGGTAGTGTGAGCCTGATCGTTGGCGCGGTCGGATTGATTGCCGAGAAGTCCTTCGCACCCTATGCCATCGCGGGCGCGATCGTGCTCTTCCTGGTTTGGCCGGCCGGAACTGCAGCTGGCTCAGCTGCACACCCGCCGATTTCGACGAAAGATTTGAGCGGGCCGGCATTCTCGAACGGCTGAATGGCCACCTTCGCGATTCGGCACTCTAAAGCACCAGCACCCGCTGAGGTATTCGGCTACCACGTATTATCAGGTACCTGGCGGTTCCCGGTAGCCCTGTTAAGTTGAAGGTATTGAATCGGGAAGAAGTGTGAAGATGGCACTCTACCGCTGAGTTAAGCGCCCACTGATTCGCGGTAAGTTTTTCATTATACACAAGTTCCCGAACCACATCGCGTTCACTGAATCGTTTTCGGCTCCCGCATTCGCACCCGTATTTCCGTCGCTGCCGAGGGAACAGCGAGGCGTTGGACCACTTTTTCTTGCGCGGCTCGCTTCGCCGAACGCCGTGAGTGCGAGTACAAGATGGACATGACGCTCTACTAAAGGGATACTATTTTCACATCCTGACTCGTCAGCGGAAAAACGGTCCAAGTGGCGCGAAGAGCAACGCAGTAAACGGCAAAATGACCGGGGGATTCGCTTTCGTGGCCTATCCGGCGGAATACAGATCGTCCGGCGGGATGACGTTCATCGTTAACGAGGACGGAGTGGTTTACGAGAAGGATCTCGGCAAGAAGACCGATGTTGTCGCCAAGAACATGAAGGAATACAATCCCAATTCCAGTCGGCAAAAGGCTGAAGAACAGCAGGAGGAGACTGCCAGCGACCAGCACGCCAAGTAAGAGGCATTCTGCCGCTGAACTCGCTTCGGCGGATTCATGCCCGCTTCGCACACCGCAAAATATGCCTCTTCAGAATCCGCATCTGGCATTGGGTGGTTGCCAACGCCGAGTAATGTGGATCGCCGCCAGCGCGATGGTTCTGAGTTCGGTGGGGTGCGCACCTAGATCGAAAACTCCGCTAACCGTCATGGAAGTTGCGAAGTCCGTGCGCAGAGATGTTCCTGTCTATTCAGAATGGACCGGTGCTACGGTCGGGTATATCGACGCCCAAATCCATCGCAAAGATGTTCATGATGACGAATTCGAACTCCGATCGGGTGAGGTGATCCATGCGTAACCGAAGTCTAGTTTTGCTGCTATGGCTTCTTCTGTGCTCCCTTTCCATGGGAGCACAAGTGAGCGTCGTGAAGCTTCCAGACGCGCCGCAACTCCAGGCTCAAGCGCAACAGACTGCTCCCGCGCTATACTCTCCGGCAACCAATCCTGCGGACGCTGTTCCTTCGCCACCTCCGGCGGGCAAGCCCCTTACGCGGCAACAGGCGGAGCAGTTAGCCCTCAANNGTCGTCCGCGAGACTCGCTCGGCGTTACTCCCGACTTTGGATGGCAATGTGACTGCGGTCGACGCGGAAGAAGCAAGCCGCATATCTTCGGGTTCGCTAGCGGCATCCCGGCTCCTCTATCACGTGGGAGCAGGGGTTGACCTCAATCAGCTGATTACTGATTTCGGCCACACAAGCAATTTGGTGGCTTCCTCCTCTTTTCAAGCAAAAGCTTCCGANNTTTTACAATGCTCTGGAGGCGCAGGCCACTCTGCAGGTCGCGGAAAGCACCGTCAACGCTAGACAGACGGTTAGCGATCAGATCGATGCTCTCACTGCCAGCAACCTGAAGTCCACGCTCGATCAGAGTTTTGCGCAAGTCGATTTGTCGCAAGCCAAATTGCTCGATCTCGATTCGCAAAATCAGTTCGATGCCGCAACGGCGGATCTCAACGAGGTGCTCGGAACCACGAACGACCAACAGTACACTCTGGTCGACGACCCGTCGCCCCCTCAGCCGGTCGCGACTTCAGCGGAGGCAGTGATTGCTCTTGCCTTGCAACAGCGTCCNNCACGAGCAGTTGCTCCCTACGGTCTCCGGGTTAGGCATTGTGGGAATTACTCCGGTCGGATCGAGCACCTATTTCACCACTAACTGGTATGGAGCGGCAGGCGTCAACGTGGGCGTACCGATCTTCAATGGCTTCAAATTCCATGCGCAAGCCACCGAAGCCGACCTTCGTGCCAAGGCATCAGTCGAGCAGAGCCGCGTACTTATTAATCGCATCGTACGGGACGTGCGTACTGCGTGGCTAAGAGCTAACACCGCAGAGAAGAAAATGACCGTGACCGCGGAGTTCTTGAAAGAGGCCAACACCGCGCTC
The DNA here is from genome assembly GCA_003156615.1 of Acidobacteriaceae bacterium. The sequence goes on from PMHI01000540.1 coordinate 6,956, forward strand.
GATCTGGCTGATACGAGGTATCGGGCAGGTCTCAGTTCAATCGTTGAGTTGAGTCAGGCCCAGTTACAGCAGACGCAGGCGCAGATCGCCGAAGCTAATGCCCGATTTGACTATGAAGCCGACCTCGCGGCGTTGCGGTTCCAAAGTGGATCGCAGCCATAGGTTTGTAAAGGAAGGCAGCGCATGAAGTTCGCAAAACCGGAAGTGAAACGAATTTTATTCGCAACTGATTTCCTGGGAAGTTCACACCTCGCGCTCGACTATGCGCTGGCATTCGCACAGCACTTCAAGGCCACCATCATCATGGTGCATGCATTGGAGCTCGTGTATCCGGCGACAGAAGTTGAGATAGAAACTTCCAGACCAAGCGTCACACGAAAACATGCTCTGGAGCGAATGGAAGCCATCGCATACAGAGTTCGATGCGCTGGACTTGAAGTGGAGACGTTTGTTGAGGATGGCATTCCGCACGAAGTAATTCTCCGAGCCGTCGACCATCATTCGGCCAACCTCCTTGTTCTAGGCGTTCATGGGATCCATCGTGGAGTAGAGCATCTGTTGATTGGCTCTAATACAGAACGAATTCTTCTTTCCACAAACTGCCCAACGATGACCGTCGGCGCCCATGTCTTATCAGGGGTTGATCCTAAGCTGCACTTTAAAGAGATTCTTTACTTCTCTGATTTCAGTCCGGAAGCCACCGCGGCTGCTCCGTATGCCGTCTTCCTCGGTAAGGAATTTCGCGCTCCCGTCGATGTATGTCAACTATTGCCCGCGCCGGCCGAGGACAATCCAAGACTTCGTCAAGACTTGGCGGAGGAGTACTGCGAGACGATTCGGCACGAGTTTCCCGAGTCCGACACAAATTGGGCTATACCGTCGTTTCACTTGGATCGAGGTATGGAGTTGGACGAAATCATTAAGCGTGCTCAAAGTCAGAGCGCGGGATTGATCGTTCTCGGAACCCACACGGAATCTCAGCTCGGACGTCACCTGCACACCAGTTTTGCTTATCAACTTCTTGCGAAGGCAACCTGTCCTGTGGTCTCAGTTCGACACCGCATTCCTGGAGAACAATGACCGAACAAAGCTGATCTCTCGCGCACGATTAAATGGCGACGAATTACCTTTACACAAAACGTGATTTCGATCCAGACCAAGGACGATACAACGGAGAATACCGATAAGCGTCGAGTTTATCGTATTACGCTATGAATGAACTGAGGATAAAGCGAATTCTTTTTGCAACGGACTTCCTAGAAAGTTCCCGGCTTGCTCTGGACTATGCGGTGGCATTTGCGCACCACTTCAAATCCACGGTGGTATTGCTGCATGCAGTGGAATTGTCACCCGCCGCAGAAGGGGCGGAGGCAGTGACGGCCCAGCCAAGTCTTTCGCGAATAGAAGCGGAGGAGCGACTAGAAGCCTTCGCAGCCGGGCTTCGCCGCACCGGACTTGAGGTCAAAACGCTCATTGAAGATGGCACTCCGTGCAAGGTGATACTCAGTGAAGTAAAAGCTTATGCGCCAGATCTCCTAGTCCTCGGTGTCCATGGTGTTCACCTTGGTGCGGATCATCTTCTGATCGGATCGAATACGGAAAAGATTCTTTTGACTGTGCATTGTCCAACACTTTCCGTTGGTGCGCATGTTCGTGGTGGGGTGGATCTAAGTCTCAAGCTGAAGGAAATACTTTACTGTTCCGACTTCACACCTGCAGCTGCAGCCGCAGGACGCTACGCTATGCTGCTGGGACAACGGTTTGAGGTTCCGGTTGAGGTCTGCCACATGACATCAACATCTTTCAAGCAAGACCCAAAATCGGCTCAGAAGTTAGCTGAAGATTACTGCGAGGCCCTTTGCTGCATGATGCCGGAGACTGCGGACCCATGGTGTACGCCCGCCTTTCATCTTGGACATGGCCTCGAAGTGAA
>PMHI01000299.1 GCA_003156615.1 Acidobacteriaceae bacterium
ACCTTCGGATCGATTCGATGTAACTGATATAGATCAATCCGCTCAAGGCGCAACCGGCGCAGGCTCTGTTCGCAAGCAGATCTCAGGTGTTCTGGCTTTCCATTTTCAGCCCATTGGTTGGGACCTGGCCGTACAAAGCCGCCCTTGGTGGCGATCACCAGGCCTGTCGGATACGGGTGCAGTGCCTCGGCGATGATTTCTTCACTCACGCCAGGACCATAGGAATCGGCGGTGTCGATGAAATTTATGCCCAATTCCACAGCACGCCGCAAAACCCGGACCGCCTCGGCCCGATCTGCAGGCTCGCCCCAGATTCCATCTCCCGTAATTCGCATCGCGCCGAATCCCAGGCGGGTAACACGAAGATCGTTTCCGATCAGGAATTCGCCAGACTTCTTAGCCGGTGCCTGGCTTCGTTGCACTACGAACTTTTGATTCGGCATAGGTTCTCCCTTCAATGATGAGGACCGATGCGTCGACCGGCCCTTCTGGTTTGGAGTAGCGAGACTCAGGCGGCGTTGCAGAAAAAGCACGTCCATTTGTTCTGCTGTCCACTCTCGGTCGTCGCGGCTGAGTTCATGGTCCGCTTTCGAAAAGCCGAAACCAGTCTTTACAGCGGTTTACACCGGTTGGAATTTGCGCGAAAGCGACACCATAAAGACANNCTTTCGACCACTGCGGATATCCGCCCGAACCCCACTGGATGATGGCGGCGATATCGGTTGCGCTATCCTTCCTGCCTGGATCGATACCGAATGATTGACCAGATCTCTTGCCATTGACGGTAACTTAGATTTCTGTTGAGACCGGTCGGTCGCACAAATATTGTCTACTGGGGAGACGGATCTGAAAACGATCGGAGAGCCTACCGCCTAAGGCGGTGCTCTTTTTGAAGCAACGGCAGCGGCAGAGCCGCAACTGCCCACCCAACCTTTGCTGGCCGCGTTAAGTTGGGTTCTGGAAGACGAGGTCGACGCCCAACTGCTTACGCGGGGCGCTCGCCGCATGGAACTGATACCGGAGAGGCGCTATGTAAAACTGGGCTTTGGCGGCGTGCACGCTGACTCGAACCAGCGACTGATGTACACCTCGGCATGAGCTTCACCGCAGTAATGCCGGGCACCGGCCGCGTTTGCGCTTTCAGAATTCCAACGGTACACGGTAAGGTCGGAGTCTCCACAGCGAATCACGAACCAGCGGGTAGGATTCGTAGTCAGGAGTCCACAGACCTCACACCTGAATTCCTGCAGCGTTGTCATGGTTCAGTTCCTTCTATTGCAGTGGTTAGTCACGCCCACTCGTGATCGCGGCTTGTGGGAGACTTGGTGTCAGAATCGTGAGTTCGCCGACTTGTTCCCTCTTCCCGGTACTACGCAGGTGGGCGGCATGGTCCATCATCCAAACCTCCGGAATGATTTCACCGACCAGCTGTCCATGGCAGAAAAGTCGCACCACCGAACTCTCAGAAACTACAATGCCAACCGCCTTGGTCACAGCACTCATGTTGGCGGCGGCAATATGACGGCTGCCGAGTCCCAGAGGCACGTCCACTTGTGCGGCCACGGCGTCGAGGTAGCGGCACGCGGAAAGGACGATGCCCTCGCGACTTACCACGAACCCACCGTCCAGCTGCGCCAATTCCTTGATGGTTCCGCGGAGATTGAGATTGCTGACATGTCGCGAAGACTCAGGATGCCCCAACAAGGGGTCCAAAATCAATGGTCTGGATTTCGCCAGCACAGCGGTCTCATCCCCGAGTGTGAATAGGGTGCCAACCCGCCTTCCCTCTCGACCTTCGCGAGCAATCTCGACTGCGAGCCCAATCAGGGACTCAAGAACTTCGGGATCATGATCTGTTACCTGGCAGAGAATGCTCTCAAACATCCATCAACTCCTCGCCTCGAGTAGAGGCCCACGCAGTTGGTGCCCGTTGCCTTGCCGTCGATTTCTGCAGGGTTTAGGGTTCTAGCAAAGACTTCCCGTAGCCGACCGGAATGGCGAAATTTGACCCGCCGAACTCACGCACCATGGCAAAGTTAATTCCTATCACCTTGCCCTCGTTGTTGAAAAGCGGACCGCCAGAGCCGCCTGATGTAGTTTGGGCATCATAGACAATCTTGTCCGGCAGCACGTCACCAATGTGCCCTTGGGTGGCGGTAGGCCGGATTAGATGGCGGCGGGCGAGTTCCTCAATGACCTGCTTCGGGTCACCTTTGGATGCAGTCGCGATGGACTGGAGCGTCTCCGCACCTGCTCGAGCCAGAATTGCATCAAGACCAGTGGGATATCCTAGCAGCACGACCGGCCCACCCCTGACAGCCGAACTCCGGCCATCGGCAAGTGCTATTTGTTGGATTCCCATATCTGAAACGTTTCCTTTCAGCACCGCAACATCCGCAACCGATGAAATCTTCTCGGCGTTGACGGCGATGCCGTTGGCAATGCCGGGGAAATAGGCTGTCATCTCGATGATCACCGGCTCAACACCTTGATCGAGCATCTCCTTCAGATCGTCATTCTGCCACCAAGGCTCGGCGACGTGATGATTGGTGAGAATTCGTCCAGCGTCAGAGACGAGAAAGCCGGTGCCGAAGACATCCAGGTGTACTTCCGGACCATTCCCGGTGAGGCCCACGAGCGGATTATTGTGTTCGTCGGTCGCAGGCTCGCCGGTGCCTGTCAACCCAGAATAGCGGAGCCTCAATCCTGTAGTGTGCTCGCGGAAAGCAAGCACAACGTGGATGAGGCAGACGCTGGGTTCATAGGCCTGGATAATTCTCTCGGCAAACTTACCGTCGGTCTCAATCTTCTGGAGGCGGCTTTCTACCGCGGCTAACTGATTTTTTAAAGCGGAAGCGTTTTCTGGGTCGCTGGTCGCAATCTGGGACTTCAGGTCTTCACTCTTCTTCTGAAGTTGAAGCTTTTGGGGATCGCCAGCCTGGGATGGACCGCGGTCACGATCTTCAAGGGCCCGACGTGAACGATCCATCAACTGTTGTTCTGTCAGCACGCCCGTCTGCAATCGAGTGATCGCCATATAGACGCGGGTATTCTGTTCCTGAGTGCGACGGTAAAAGAAGAAAGAGACTATGCCAGCAACGATAACTAGCGCAACAGTGGCCAGTCCGCCAACCCGAAGCGTCCGCCGTTCTTCGTTGACTGCTGTCACAACCCGCTGGGTAGCGTTCCGATTTTCCTCGGCAAGGCGCAGGCGCTCTCGAAACTCGTCCGCGATGGACTTATTCCGTAGCTGGGAACGCACCCGCGACAGCAATTCGTGAGAGTCGAAAGGCAGTGACAGCGCATCGTCGGCTCCGAGATCCAGCCCCCGAGTGCGCTCGGCCGCTCCTCCGGGAGATAGGATCACAACGCGTATGTTGTGCGTGTGCTCGGACCCTTTGATTTCGGAAAGAAGGTCACAACAATCGAGCTGGGGCGGATCAGCCCCCAGGACAACTGTGTCAGGGTTGAAGGCGACGACTGTCTTCATTCCTCCCTGGCAGTCGGTCGAGACCTCATATCCTGCGTCCCTCAGCACAGTGACGATGTGTTCTCTGAGACCCTCGTCAGACTCCACCACCATGACTTTCCCTGGTTTGTCGTTCATAACGCTCGCTTCTTAGGATGGTGCCAGACTGTCACAGGATTCAATTCGGGCTTAATCGGTGTCCGTCCCCCCCAAGTTTTTCACCTCAGACTGGTTCATACAAATCACCATCCTGGTCACTTACGTTGCCATCGTTTTTCCTCTCGCTTTTTTGGGTGAGCACGGCGGTCGTACAATCTTGCGACCTGGAGACGGGAAGGGACTGCCGAGCGCTTCGGCAACCGATTTGCCAGACGAGAAGGGCTACGACATTTTTATCGAACCCTTCTGCATCTTCGTTACATCACATCAAACAAATCCACGAGCTGGGTACTGGTTGTTTCGTCCGCGCGGTGGTTGAAACAGTTCGTGGTCAACCGTCACAACGGAAGTCCATGACCCCCTTGTCAGCAACGCTCTCACGAGTGAATAAGCGGCACTATGAAGCGCCGCTCGGTGCGGCCCGTGCGATTGGCACGTGTAGCGATCGCGACGTTGCTTTTCGGGAGGTTTAGCAGAGGTTCACCCAATGAGCACCTCTCCGATGCCACTGGACCACTCGCTCAACTCTCCGGAGTCGCGGAGCGCAAGACCGGAATTGGAACGCGAGAGCGACCGACTGAAGCTGCTCCTGGACATGACGACTACTCTGGTCTCCACTTTAGAGTGTCGTGAACTGCTCCGCACGGTGTCGGCGAGCATTCGGCGAGTCATGCATTTTGACCTCGTTGGGGTTTGGCTGCCAGATGTGGAGCACGTCCATTTACGCCAAACCGCTCTGGACTTCCCGGAGAGTAAGGGATTCGTTAAGGAGGATGCGCTGCAACCGATCGAGGGGTCCGTGGTCGGCATGGTATTCAAGGCCGGCAAGCCTGTCGTATTGGATCTCAATCGTGAACAGCTGGCTGCCCATGTTAGTCCTCATGTTCGCGCCGAAGGACTCGAGTCGGGTGGCGCTCTGCCCCTGATCAGCCGAGGTCGGACGCTCGGTGTGCTCACGCTCGGCAGCCGGATCGAAAACTCAATCCCCCCGGAAGACGTTGATTTCCTTCTGCGCGCCGCGGGGCAATTGGCCATCGCCATAGAGAATCGCCTGGCCTATCGCGAGCTAGCCGAGTTGAAAGACAAGCTCGCACAGGAAAAACTGTATCTGGAGGATGAAATCCGCGGCGAGATCGACTTTGAAGGAATCGTGGGGCAGAGTTCGGCTCTCCGCCACGTTTTGAAGTTGGTGGAGACTGTGGCTCCCAGCGACTCGACAGTGTTGCTTCTGGGCGAAACCGGCACCGGAAAGGAATTGATTGCGCGTGCCATTCATGAGCGCAGCCATCGAAAGGAGCGGACCTTCGTAAAGCTAAACTGCGCCGCAATTCCAACCGGACTGCTCGAGAGTGAGCTTTTCGGACACGAACGAGGCGCTTTTACCGGCGCGATTGCGCAGAAGATTGGCCGGCTTGAACTCGCCGATCAAGGTACGTTATTTCTCGACGAAGTGGGAGATATACCGATCGAGATCCAGCCGAAGCTCTTGCGAGCTTTGCAGGAGCGTGAGTTTGAAAAACTGGGCAGCAACCGAACCAAAAAGGTCGACGTTCGACTGGTAGCGGCCACCAATCGCGACCTCGACAAAATGATGGAGAATCGCGAATTCCGCAGCGACTTGTATTATCGCCTGAACGTGTTTCCGATCCGCATCCCCCCTTTGCGCGAGCGCCCGGAGGATATTCCATTGCTGGTCCGCTACTTCACGCAGAAGTACGGCCGCCGCGTGCAGAGGCAGATCGAATCGATTCCCACTGTGGCCATGAGGAAGCTCTCCATCTGGCATTGGCCGGGAAATATTCGTGAGCTGGAAAATTTCATTGAGCGTTCAGTGATCCTTACCCATGGCGCGGCGCTCGAAGCCCCGATCACCGAATTGAGCAGTTATGGCAGGACGACTCTTGTAATGGATACGCGGGCAGCTGATGAGCGCGATCAGATTGTCCGCATCCTGAAAGTCACGAACGGGCGGGTAGCAGGCCCTGACGGTGCCGCAGCACGCATGGATATCAAGCGCACGACGCTGCTCTCGCGCATGAAGAAGCTGGGCATCGACCCGCGCAAAGTATCATGACCGCCCATCCACCAGGCCCAGCGGGACTCTTCCCCCTGGGCTCCTCCATCCCTGAACTGCAGCCTCTACTCTTAACCGCTTGACACCAGTTTTCGACAACTGTCGAGATTGGCTTCGACATTTCCCCATACCATCCTGCTCCGGACTTATCTTTCCCGCAAAAGTCAGCGATTTAGGAGACGTTCCAAGCACTTCGCTTTGGTCCTTCGATTGCTCAGACCTAATTAGCTGCGGATGAAGCTCGCAGGAGCGACTCCTGTAAACGGGTTCGTGCGTTTCGAGGCACCTTTGTGCAAGCGCCGGTCGCGATTCCGCAGGTTCTAACTGCGGAGGGATTTGGCAGGGGTATCAGGACTTGAAACTTGCTTGCGGTCCCGCCTCTCCCATAGAGATTCATTGGATCGAGGAGATTGTCATGGCGAAAGTGATTGAGTTTTACCTGCCGGAGAAGTTTCGGGCTCCATTCTTGCGTGGCGCTCAGCCCCAACCGGGGAAGGTTATCGAGTTCGGTTCGGAGGCAAAGAAGTCAGTCTCGAGGCGACCGGCCGGCGAAGACCTTGGGTGGCTGCTGGCGCTAACCGAGTCTGATCTTGCTGTAGGTATTGAGTAGCTTTGAAGACTCTTGGGTGGCTTGAAAGGAGACACGTTATGTCGGCAATCGCAACGTTCATCGAAGGAGAACGAGCAGTTCGCAGCGGTGTCTTTCACGAGCGTGCTCAGGAACTGGACAGCGTCGTGTCGCGCTACCTCCCTATGTTTTACAAGAGGGCTTTCCGGTTCTTGGGGAACGCAACGGATGCGGAGGATGCCGTGCAAGACGCTCTGCTTTCCGCTTACAAGCATTTAGGCCAGTTCAGAGGGCAAGCGCAACTCTCAACCTGGTTAACGACGATCGTCACCAACGCAGCGCGGATGCAATTACGCCGCCGCCGCGGTAGCTACCTGTCGCTTGACGAAGAGCAGGGAGAAGACGGTCTTACATTCTCGGAACAGCTACCTGATTCGAGGCCAAGTCCGGAAGAGGTTTGTTCAACAGCGGAAGCACGAGACCGGCTGGTCGAGGGCGTTAAGCGGCTTTCACCAAAGCTGCGCCAAGCATTTCAGTTGCGTGAGATCGACGGTTTATCGACCAAAGAAGCTGCGCTTATTTTGGGTGTTCCCGAAGGGACAGTGAAAGCGCAGCTGGCACGGGCGCGCGCCAAGCTTGCTGGGATCATACGCCTGAAGCCAGTCGGGCAGCGGGGCCGAACCGGATCGGTTCGAGTAGCAGTGTCAACGAAAGGACCCTCCGAGAATTGTGCTTAGGACGGGCCTTTAGAAGCTCGGCATTTCGTCTCAGACGGGGGAGGCCAGATGAGGAGTCCACATTGACGAGTCACGAGAGCCTGGTCCAACGAGGAGAATTGCAGATGCCGTACGCCATGTCGCAAACCAGTGAAGGCGTCATTTCCGTCATTCTTGACTGGGTGCGCCCCGAGTGTGGCGGGCGCATGGGCGGACGTACGAAAGAGTTCAAGTGTCAGGGTGAATGTCGAACGGACTGGCGCGACCTTTGGGAACGTCGTGTTCGCAAAGCAGGCAAGAACGCGAACTCGCCCCGGGGTCAAGGCAAGCCGTTCAAGGACTATGCAACGACCGAGGTGGCGCGGGAGGCGCAGCTGTGAATGCGATCGTTCAGCTTCTTGTGAAGCATGGTTACTCGGTTCTGTTCGTTTCAGTGTTTGCGCGCCAAATGTGGTTGCCAGTACCGGCAATTCTGTTTCTGATTGCTGCTGGAGCTCTCGTAGATTCGGGACGAATGACCCTGGCCGTTGCCCTCGGCCTCCCCATTACAGCCTGTTTGCTGGCCGACATCATGTGGTACGAGGCGGGTAGACGGTGGGGTGACCAGATCTTGCACTTCATTTACGGGCTCTCGCTCGACCCGGACGCGACCTCTCGCCGGTCGAAAGAGGCCTTCGTTCGACACGGGGCTCGCACTCTCATGCTCGCTAAGTTCGTCGTGGGACTGGATGCGGCTACGCCTCCCTTAGCCGGGCTGTCCGGCACAAGCCGGACCCGCTTTATTGCCTTTGACGCCATAGGAGCCGCTCTCTGGTCGGGTGTTTATGCCGGAATCGGCTATGCCCTCGGCCGAGATCTGGATCGTGCAGCTGCGTACGCAGCCAGACTGGGCGTGCTTTGGGTATTTTTTGCGTCGGCTGCACTGGCTATATATGTCAGCCGCAAACTTGTTCGATGGCGTAGCTTTGTGCGCGAATTTCGAATGGCGCGGATCACACCAGAAGAGCTTAAGAAGAAGCTAGACGCGGGCGAACCGGTCTTGATTGTTGATCTACACGGCCGCCGCGATGGTCTGCGAGGCCACCGAGGTATTCCCGGCGCGGTGTGCATCGATCCGCACAGACTTGGACAGCACGATGATCCCAAGCAACGAACGCCAATCCCTCGCGATCGCGAGGTCGTCCTTTACTGTACTAACCTGCATGAGCTCACGAGCGCTCGTGCGGCGCTTGAGTTACGCCGCTGTGGATTTGATCGCGTTCGACCCCTTGCCGGCGGTCTTCAGGCTTGGCACGAACGAGGCTTCCCCATGACCGCGGTGATTCTCTGCGGCTCTACCTGATCTGCGGCTCTACCTGAACTGTTCCGCCAGAACCACGATCTCGTCCTCGGCGCCCAGCATTTATACCTTGTCCTGCGCAACTTTGTGACAAAAGCTTCCGCCTAAGGGCGCTTTGCCTGTCCCCACTCTCGACAATTGTCGATTGATCTCGACAATCTTCGACACAGCCGTCGCCGGTTTGATCCGCGCCAACAGATTCAACAGATTGCTAGGACACTAGGAAGGTGGCTTTGGCAAACGTCTTGCGGTACGTAGGTTCGGTACAAGCGCAACATGTTCAAGATATCGATCGCCGATACGCCGTCGCAGCGCACGCTGCTGGTGGAAGGCACCCTCATCGGAGCCTGGGTGGGTGAGCTGGGCACAACCTGGAGAAATGCAAGCCGCGACTTAGGGGGGCGCAAGCTGGTCATCGACCTGACCCACGTGACGGTCATTAGCCCCGAGGGAGAAGACGCGCTCTTTGATCTGATGAAGAAGGGGGTGAACTTTTCCTCTGGTAACGTTCTCACCGAGCATGTGCTGAAACAACTCGCGCGGAAGAAAAAACAGGAATCACGACGGAGGTGATGATGCCGGAGACAAAGCACATCACGAGCCTTATGCCATACGCGAGCAGCAGTGATTTTCATCGAATCTTCTACGAAGAGAACGACAGCCTGCATCGGCTGTCGTTCCTCCTGACCGCGGATCGCGAAAAGGCCGAGCAGTGCTTTGTCTCCGGATTTCAGGAGTCAGTGAATGGCAGCCCGGTTTTCAAGGAGTGGGCACACGCATGGGCTCGGCGGACGATCATTCAAAACGCCGTAAGAGTCATCAACCCACGCCCAGTGAAGGAACATGCTCCTTCGAGTTTCGACAGTGGTGGTGGCACAACGCTCGCAGTGGAGCAGGTAGAGACGGCCGCGGTGCTTCAACTCGAACCGTTCGAGCGCTTTGTCTACGTCATTTCGGTTCTTGAACGCTACTCCGATCTGGATTGTTCTGTGCTCTTGAGCTGCGCGGGGCGGGACGTGATTGCAGCGCGAATTCGCGCGTTCGAGCAAATCGCAAGGCAAACGACTTTCGCCTTACGGGCACGGTAAATGGCGAGACTCTGAATCGTGCCTCGACCGGAAACTTGAGTTGGTCACTGAGTTGATAACAACGATCACAAGAGTAATGCGGATTCTCGTGCTTGCGCTGTTCTTCGCTTCCATTGCAGATTTCAGCCTGGACAGCGCACGGTGCGATCTGGTGGTTATGACCGCAGCAGTCGCCGTCCTCTTATCAGGAGGATTGCGGAGGTCTTGACTATGGGGTGCTTGCGGTGTGCTTCGGCTACAGCCCTTCTCCGATTCGTAGGCTAGCTATGCGCATCGCACACCCCGCCAAACACTTTGGTCTTCAGGAGCCCCTCGGAAATTCAGTGACGGGGTGGGTGAGCGCCGCGCCTCCCAAGGCGTGGCTCTTTCCGGCTTCTGCTGGGCAGTTGCCGTGACTAAGGAACATCTCTGGGAATTCTTGGAGCGGCAAGGCTTCAGACGTGGCCCAGTCGAAATTTATACCGAAATGGAATTGCTGCGCCTACTGGACCAGTTTTTTGATCGTGCACTCTGCTTTGCAACCGCGGGCCATAGCAGTACCTCCAGTTGCAGAAATGATGGCGCAGCTTTGCTCAAGTGAAAAAACAAGTCTCAAAAACTTTGCCTATTCTCAACCGACCCATAGGCAGCGACCGGCGAATTCACGCTGTAGTCGTGGTGATCAATGGTCAGAACCTTCTTGCCATAAAGTCGAACGTCGACGAATGTCAGATCTCTTTGTGGCAGCCAGAAACCACCGATCTTCTGGTATTGACGCACAAAGTCTGCGCGTTGAATCCAGAAAGAAAGCTTCTTCGCGGGATGGCCTTCAATCCGGACGACCGCATAGTCTTCCGCGTCAATCCATAGCTTGCCTTCGAATAGGTATTTATCCCGACGTTTGGGGGCCGCCTGCACAACGAAACAGTGATAGGGCCCTACCTGTTGCTCACCGAGCAGGTCCAGAGTGTAGTTTACCGGGGAGATAGTGCTATCGTGATGCTGCTTGCCCGCTACGGTTTCGATTTCGCTGGCGATTAACGCATTGAGCGCCAAACGACGAACCATGGCCGACCCATTTTCGGACGTGACCACAAATTTCTTCTGGTCCGGCGCCAGGTACTCCATTCGCCCGATCTCTTCGGCATGCACGTTCCCCTTCAGGTCCACCACTTGATAGGTCCTGAGGGCGGTATAGTTCAGCAGCGTCGCGGTCCGAAGGGAGTTGCGGGCGACCAATTCGTCGAAGATCTGGACTGCGGTGACGCCGGGTCGCACGGGCTCGAGCGGGGTTGTAAGATCCGTTTGGCTCCGTTGGCTCAGCTGCGCGTGCGCGCCCAGGGCGAACGTTGTCATCGCCACAAATGCGGCGTCGACAAAAAAGAGTCTAATCTTCGTGTTCGGCGTTGTCGTATTTCTTCCGGGCACGATGGCCTCTCCTTTTTAATCCTCGAAACTGCGCCCCCCGCCCTGAAATCCGTTTTTGGCGTTTGTCCAAAGCCACTTGATCACTCGAGCGTCGTTGTAGCAGTACGCCAGGTTATGGTTCAGGGTTGAGAAACAGTGCTGCTGGCAGGTGGACTTCATGGTCAACAGCTGGGCCTGATCGAATTTTGGCTGATCGATGTTGCCCCAGTCGAAAGTTGCGCCATACATCGGGAAGCAGGGAGCCACGGTGCCGTCGGTGCGGATGATTACATTATTCTGCCCGGCACGGCAGTTCCATTCCGCAAAATGGAGTTCGCCATCGGGCTCCTGCACAATCCCCGGCATCGAGGCGAGGAGTTCTGCCTGGTGTCCGTTCCCCTTCGTACCGTCGCCGTTCCAGCCATACTCTTTCAAATCGAGCCCGGAAGACATCCGCACAAAGGCCTTGATCTCTTGCAGGCGTGGCACCGAATTCACCATCTGATAGCCAGCTTTGTTTTTCTCGATCAACCAATCGACCAGAGAGTCGATCTCCCGCCAATCTTCTGGTCGGATGTAGGTCGGGTTGTCGTAAAGATGCTTGAAGTGGTCGTCCTGTTCGAGCATCGGGGTTTCGTTAATGTGATAGTCGGTGGCAATGTGGTGGTCGTGAGCGTATTCAGTGAGCTTTCTGACATCCTCCAGGTTGTTGCGGCAGATATTGATGTTGAAAAAGACCAGGTAGCCGTTCACATATTGCTTGCGCAGGATGTGTTCCAGATTCTTTTGTGATGGAACAAGCGCCTTGGGCAGACTCGGCTGCAGATCCCAAGAGTCCAGCGCGAAGTTGAAGATCGCTACGCCGGCATCGCCCAATCGGTCTGCGACGTCTGGGCGCAACAAACGCCCGTTGGTGGCGATATAAACCCAGAAACCTTTCTTCGCGGCGTAGTACACAACTTTGTGAATGAACTCCGGCCGCAGCAAAGGCTCGCCACCCATCAGCGCCAGCACCCGGCAGCCATTGTCGTGTAGCCAGTCGATCGAGCGCCGGGCCACGTCCTCGGTCATGCCCTTGACCTTGTTGTTATACGACCAGCAATACCAGCAATCGAGATTGCATTTGTATTCGACAAACAGATACGCCGTGATGGGGTGAAACTCGCCGGGCAGAACCCGCGAACGCACGTAGGGAAACAACCATCCGCGCGAGGTGCGATAAATATCCTTTACACCCCACTTGCGCTTCTGTGGCGGAGTCTCCGGGCCCGGATCGTTCAGACGTTCCGGAAACTGCGGGAAAACAGGCTCCGGGAGGCTTAGCCCCATGGCTTCCGCGGGCGCTGGTTGGGGCTGCGTGGAGTTCACCAGAAGATCGTGGATCGCTACATCGATACGGAACTTGGCGGCTGTGGCCATTCCAAATCACCTCGAACAAGGTTTGCGTGATGCGGTTCCTCCTTTAGAAGAACCGTCAGCGTGACGACTGAGGCGCATGCAAGGAAGATGCCAAAGTCAGCTCAGGAAAATCGGGTAGGTATGCAGTGAAAATCCTGGGGAGAAGTCGGTCATTGAGCGAGGTGTGGAGTGGAAGCCAGTTCCCAGGTCCGTTAGGTTTTAGCGGGTGTCACGATCCTGACACTTTGTCAACCTTTTTTGTCTCAGCGCCTTGGGGAAACGAAATCTTTGATGGGTCCGCTTGGCACCTCCCTTTTAGCTGGGCTCGCGCTTTGCTTTCTTCCCCGAGTTCATCGCACCTGGACCTACCCGTCTTCGAACATGTCTTGACGAATGTCGAAGAGGTGCCATTGACATTCGTCGACACCATTCTCTCCTGATCCTCTCTTTTTCAGCATTCCCAGCGACTTGCGCGACAGCCCAGGCCGCTTCGCTTTGGCTACTCAGTTGCGTTTCGAACTTTGTTCCCGGAAGCCTCACGTTGAAGTTGCTGTCATTCATAGGAGAGCGCGGAATGAAGTGGCGGGTCTTTGCACTCTTGCTCTGCCTTTGGGGATCGAGGGCGTCTAAGGCTCAGGAGCGGTCGACCCTGCTGCCTGACGCCCCCAGGCCGCAGCCAGGAATTATTGTCGGCACGGTGGTCGATGTAAACAACGACGCTGTTCCCGGCGCCACTGTCGTTTTGCAAGGCCCCGCTCTCAGCCCTCCCCGCACGATTCTGTCGAACCAGAACGGATTCTTTCAATTCACCGATGTCGACCCGGGAACCTATCAGGTCACGGTCAGCGCCGAGGGATTTGCCAACTGGGCCTCGCCCGCCATCATTCTCCAGCCCGGCCAGTACGCAATTCTGACGGGTAGCAAACTCCATATCGCAGAAGCACTCACCACCGTCACTGTCGCTTCTCCGGGCGGCTCCCAAAAGGAGATCGCCGCCGAGCAGCTCAAGGTGGAGGAGCAGCAGCGCATCTTCGGCTTTATCCCCAACTTTCTTGTGGCATATGATGCCAACGCCGCACCGCTCACGGCGAAGATGAAGTTCCATCTCGCCGCCAAGGTTGCATTCGATCCCGTGACCCTGGTTGGCGTAGGTGTGTTTGCGGCTGCCAATCAGGCAGGAAACACGCCCAACTACCGCCAGGGAATGATCGGTTACGCTGAACGCTATGGCGCCGTTTATGCGAATGGCTTTAGCGACATCATGATCGGTGGCGCCATCCTGCCTTCGCTTCTGCACCAGGATCCGCGCTACTTCTATCAGGGTACGGGCACAGATAAGTCTCGCGCTCTCCACGCACTGACCAGTCCATTCATCTGCGAAGGAGACAACAGAAGGTGGCAGGTAAACTATTCGACGATAGGCGGAGATCTGGCCGCGGCCGCCCTCACGAATGCCTACTACCCAGCATCGAATCGCGGCGTCGGGCTGTTCCTGAGTAATTTCTTTATTGACACTGGACAGCGAGCGGCCGCCAACCTAGCTCAGGAATTCATCCTGCGCCGGCTAACCAGAGCCAAGAATCCAAAGTGAGCATCCCGAGGCGGTGTCGTAGTCAATCGTCAAACTGTCGGACAACCTGTCGGAATTGACGACACCGATGCAAGGCCGGTATCCATCCACATCTCAGAACACGGTCGCACTGACGTCACAGCGCCCCTTGACGACGAACCGGAACGCCAATCAAGCGTTATTGCTGTTCGAGCGGTGAGCTTCCTGACGACCCATCTTCATATCATTCTGTAGGGGAACCCTTTTCCGAGATGCATCAGCCGTCTAATGCGGTTTTGCGGGCTTGTTCAAACTGATTAGCTGATCACGTGTCTGTTGGAGAATCTCGCGTGAAAGGTTCGGGTCCGACACGGCACGAGCGAGGTTGATCGCTCCTAGCATTGCACTGATCATGAGAATGGCACGGCCGCGCCGATCTGAGGTTCCATTCGGCGGAACAAGGCCCGTCGAGTACGCCAAGCTGCGCTTGAATCGGGCGGTATACACGGCCTTCGCGGATCGACTCGCCCGCGACATATCACCGAGCAAAGCGCCCAAAGCGCAGCCTGTTCCGGGATCATCCCGGTGTCCTTCGGACAGATAGTTCTCCAGAAGTTTCGTTAGCGTGTCAGTGTGTTCCTCCCAGCGATCGAGGTCTTGAAACGCGGTGGCCAGCGCCTCAACCACCAGCTCATCGCGCGAATCGAAATGTTTGTAAAAACCACCGACGGTAACACCGGCCTCTTTCATCACATCGGCAACGCCGATGCCTTCGAGACCGAGTTCGCGAAACCTCTTGGCCGCAACGCTCACGATCCGACTGTGGGTCTGTGTCTTATCTCTTTTTGAATAACCCATGTGTCATTCCCACTCCTTCCCGAACGTGCAGGGCTCGCTGCAATCTTCGCCCGTCCGTTCTGTTAGGGGCGGCAACTAAATTTTAGAGTATCATCGTAATCTACAGCTTCTAGATGCAAGGCGCTTCTTCTGGGTGCAACAAGTTGTACATTTCACAATAGGCCGAAATGCCCCTTCGATCGGCACATGTAGGAAAAACAGCCCGTTTCACCGGTCACCCGGTGATGTGACAGTCGCGCGGCTGAGAATCGGCACTTGGAATGAATTGCCTAACATATCGTTGTAAGTAATCGTGTCCTCTCCGACTAGAACTAGGAGCTCACGACCGGTTTCATACCGTACGTTATCCGTGCCGACGGGCGCTGCGTACAACACCCCAAAAGCGGTGTCGCCGACTCTCAGCGAAACCTCGCAACTGGTGACACGAGTATCGGCATGGGCGGTTTGATGGCATTCGGTCGCAGTGATCGTGCCAACTTGGTATTTGGACACGCTCGCAGTCCCTTGTTCGGAGCCCACGATGGCCGTGTCCGGCAAGGTTGACCGCTTCAAGGTGACCGCTACGTTGTGTGCCAGGTTGTGGGTAGCTCGCGAGTTGTCGCCGGTGAACCCAACATCGCCTTCAACAACACGATCCAGAACGAGGTGGCCTTCCCGTGTATAAAGCTGAATGCGGGCATTGAGTTGGGTCACCCCAATCACCGTAGTCCGTCCGCAAAGCCTGAGGAAAAGTCCCCCGATGTCTCCCAGCAAACCAGCGTCATCGAGGGCGGTCCCACGAGTCTCGCCACCTGGCGCGTATTCTTGCACGGTCGTTTTCAAAATCAGCAGCTCAGGAACTTCATTCGCGTTTCGGTCACCGCTAAGCAGCACTTGTTTGAAGCGCTTCGTTCGGGCTAGCTCTCTCATAAGATTCTTGTGGAGGGCGGATTCGAGAGATGGATCCGGGCTCACATCCCCGGTATCGACTTTATCGACTCGCAGGCTCCATTGCTGGGCATTCTTTTCCGCCGCTGCGGGGGATACCGCATGGGCAGATGGAACGAACACTAGAAGATGCAACGCAGAAAGCAGCAGGATCAGCGCCGACAGGCCTCCTCGCCAACGCATGTTGTCGCGAATCAAGTCGGGCATGCTGAACGCCGTCCTAGCTACAGCAAGAGAATGCTCCCTGGGTGTTTTCCTTCTCAGTGCTTGGACGGAACCTCTCGAGGCCTGCGCAGGCGGGTTTCGACTCCGTTGAGATGTCACTGCTTCACCCCCGATCTCGCAATTCTGAACAGTTGATTTAGGCGAAGCCTGGTTCGCTCTGATGGCCTCCCTGAAATAACGCCGGACTTGTTCTTCGCGTTTTAGGGCCGGGTTGAGTTCCTGAACGATCTTCAGCAACTCATCGGGACCCTTTGCTCTCAGCGCGGCGTGGCACAACTCTCTCCAGTTCTTGCGCTCTTTTTCAGCCATGGTGTGTTTCCTCCGGACATTTGGCTTCTTCGAATATCGTGGTTGAGGTCATCCCAGACCGTCACTTCTCGGACGAAAGCGAGGACCTTCCCCTTCGTGCCCACAGTGGCACTTGCCCGGCTGACCGCTCTCAGGGCCGCAACAATCGAGCCAACGATGCAAAAACTGATCAGTAAAGGCAGAGCGCTCAAACATAAACCGCCCAACAACTCAACCGTGCTTTCCAGCATGTGCAAGTCCTTCCGTCTGTGATTGAGTTTGCCCGACGTCCCAGCTTCGCGAACATAGTTCGCCGGCTCCTCAAACAACAGTGCAGCAGTTGCAGATCAACTACCCAAACTCTCTACAACGATCAAAGCGCCTCTGGCAGGCAGGAAAGCCTGCCTGCCAGGAGCGTTACGATCAGAATCGAAAAGCAATTCCAGCGGACGGTTGCGCCGTGTGCGCCCAGCTGTCAGTGTTGAGTGCCCTGACGCCAAAATCGGCGTCTTTGTAAACGTACCCCCTGTACTCAGCGAGCAAAGACCAGTGTCTGGTCAACACGTAGCTGACGCCGCCGCCGTAGAGAAAAGCACCTTTCCACTGGGTATCAGCACCGGACACAAAGCCGCCCGCGTTGCCGGTTGGATGAAATATCAAGCTGCCGCCTCCGCCAAGAACGTAGGGATTGAGCCTGCTAATCCGGAAAGGAAGGCTAATAACCGCAGCGGCAGTGGCTGTGTGCACGTCGGATTGAACTCGCGACAGGCCGCCGGCAGAGAAATACCTCTGCGTATCGCGGTCGTAGCTGTAGTTCGCTTCGCCGGAGAGCCAGCGATTGAAGTGATAACGGTACCCAACGAGAAAACCACCGGTATTTGTGGTTGTCCGCGAGACCCCTTGGCCGCTACTGTCCTGCGTAAAAAAGCCTGTGCCTTGCACACTGACCTCCGACCGACTCTCTTGAGCCGTGGCGCCAAAAGCTATCAGCATGACAAAGCTCGCAAGCATAATTGCACTTCGTCGTATCATGGGACTCCTCCATATTTGAATCAGTGCCGACAGTTCCGCGACCCTGATGGTTACGGTATGTAAATCGTGTCGGGCATTAGATGCCGGCATCTGGGGTGCCAAAGTTGAGCCCGTGGCGGAGTTGTTCGGAAATGCTTGAGTGAGGGCAGGTTGCGCACCTGAATCCGAGAGTTGACGTTGCGGTCTGTCAAGTGCCTGACACAAATTTCGACAAGTGGCAAAGGCAACGACATTTTGTCGAAGCTTTCTGCCGTTTGACTACATCTGATCAAACATATCTAGGAATCCGGAGCGCCCGCCTGGAGGGCGTTAGCCGTGGCTGGGGTATTCCTAATCGATGTGACAAACGAACCAGTCTATGAGCACTTTGGAAGCTCCAATCTCAGAGACCTACACCCAACGCTATGAGGCGCTGTTGCGCGCGACCAATGCGATTGGGACCTGCAGCGATTGCGACGCCGCTAGTGATGTGCTCTTGAAGACACTGCTCGAGGTTGTTCCCTTTGACCACCTGCAGCTGGTCGCGTTTGAGAGCGATACCAAGACGGTCGGCTGGCATCTGCTCTACTCAAATGGCAGAAGGCACGATGTGCGCCTGGCGGATGTTGTTCTGGAAGATACGCCCATTGCGTGGGTACATGAATCTCGGCAGGCTCTTGTAACGGCAGACTGGAAGGCGGAGGCGCGGTTTGCGAAGCATGGGGAATTCCTCAATGAACTGGGTATCGCCTCTACTTGTGTCCTTCCGCTCGCGAGGGGCGAGCGCCGGCTCGGTGTGCTGAGCATTGGCAGCACCCACCCCGGTGCCTACCTCGAGGAGGAAGTCCGCTTTCTCTCTCTGGTCGCTGACCAGATTGCGCTAGCCATCGATGCTGCCGTGAACTTCCACTTGTCACGGCAGGCGCAGGATCGGTTGAAGCTGATCCTTGATCTAACCAACCAGGTCGTCTCCAACCTGAACTTTCAGGAACTGCTGCGAGCGATCTCGGCGAGTGTCCGTCAGGTCATGCACTGCGACGCTGCAGCGATCATGCTTCCCGAACCAGACGGCGCGCACTTGCGGGTGCACGCTCTCGACTTTCCCGAGCGCCGGGGATTCTACACAGAACAGGTATTGATTTCCATCGCGGATTCGATTCCCGGTCAAACCTACCAAAGCGGCAAGCCCTGGGTCTTGAACCGCCTGGATCCGACCGAAGTTCCCCCGGAGATGTATGCCAAGGCCTCAGGCGAGGGTATAAATTCATTCTGCGACGTGCCGCTCATTGGCAGGAATCGCTCGCTTGGCGTGCTTGCCCTGGCGAGCCGGGAAGAGAACGCTTTTGATCGGGAGGCGACGGCCTTTCTGTCCCAAGTTGCACAGCAGGTCGCGATCGGTGTGGAGAACGCGCTGGCGTATGGTGAGATCGCTGATCTCAAGGACAAGCTTGCACAGGAAAAATTGTATCTGGAAGATGAAATTCGCGGCGAGATGGACTTCGAAGGAATTGTGGGGCAGAGTTCGGCTCTCCGCCATGTTTTGAACCTCGTGGAAACCGTGGCTCCCAGCGACTCGACGGTTTTGCTTCTCGGGGAGACCGGCACGGGAAAGGAATTGATCGCGCGGGCGATCCATGAACGCAGCCGCCGCAAGGAGCGGACCTTCGTAAAGCTCAACTGTGCTGCGATTCCGACGGGACTGCTCGAGAGTGAACTTTTTGGACATGAAAGGGGCGCCTTCACTGGCGCGATTGCTCAGAAGGTTGGCCGCCTCGAACTGGCCGACCAGGGCTCGCTGTTCCTGGATGAGGTCGGGGACATTCCTCTCGAGATCCAGCCCAAATTGCTGCGCGCTCTGCAGGAGCGTGAGTTTGAAAGGCTGGGCAGCAACCGAACCAAGAAAGTCGACGTTCGACTGGTAGCAGCCACCAATCGCGACCTGGAAAAAATGATGGAGGATCGCGAGTTCCGCAGCGATTTGTACTATCGTCTGAATGTCTTTCCGATCCGCATCCCACCTCTGCGTGAGCGCCCGGAGGATATTCCATTGCTGGTCCGCTACTTTACGCAGAAGTACGGCCGCCTCATGAACAAGGAGATCGAATCGATTCCCGCCGCATCCATGAGGAAGCTCTCGAGTTGGCATTGGCCGGGGAATATTCGCGAGCTGGAGAACTTCATCGAGCGTTCTGTGATCCTTACCCACGGCGCGGCGCTGCAATCGCCGATCGCGGAACTGACCAACGGCAGGACCACTCCATTGGCCGGGACTCGCGAAGCGAATGAACGGGATGAAATAGTCCGCATTTTGAAAACCACCAAGGGACGAGTAGCAGGCACCGACGGCGCTGCGGCCCGTATGGGCCTCAAGCGCACGACCCTCATCGCTCGCATGAAGAAGCTTGGCGTCGACCCGCGAAGAGTGTCCTGAGGTTTCGACGGTGGCGTCGAAGGATCTGGAAAGCAGGTTTCCGCCCCAGCCATGACCTCGCACAGGCCCCACCCTGGCGTTTCTTCAGCTCCTCTGGGTTGAGTTCGCACCGTTGCTGCCGCTGTCACAACTCTACGTTGTTTGTCGCGCGTCTTGAAAAGTGTCAATTCTGATTTGACATTCCTTGACACAATGCTCGGCGATTTTGCTTCCACCAATAGTTTCAACATCTTGCAGGCGTGCGCCTTTGGCATGCGCGTTGCGCTTACCGGATTGATCCTGAGATCAAACATGTTCAAGATCTCCATCGTCGATACCCGAACTCAACGCAAGCTGGTGGTGGAAGGAAAGCTGAGCGAACCGTGGGTTGATGAGCTTCGCACCAGCTGGAGAAATGCGAGCCGTGACGCAGACGGCCGCAAAGTGGTCATAGATCTAAGCAGCCTGACCGTCATCAGCCGCGAGGGGGAAGGGGCCATTTTCGATCTGATGAAGCAAGGCGCAAAGTTTTCCTGCGCTGGCATTCTCACTCGACACGTGCTGAAGGAACTGGCCCGAAGATGCCAATGCACACCGTCGCAGGTACTGGAAAGGAAAGAGTGAGACGTAGAAAACGTCAGAAAAACTGTTTTCGTTGTCGATTTTCACCAACCTCAAACGACTAATACACGAAAGACGGAGGTGAACATGTCGGAGGCAAAGCAAATTACGAGACCCACGCCGTACGCAGACAGCGACGATTTCCACCAGGTCTTTGACCAGGACATGAACAGCCTCTACCTGCTGTCGTTCCTGCTAACTGCGGATCCTGAGAAAGCTGAGCAGTGTTTTGTCTCCGGCCTGGAGGACGCGGTAGAGGGCAACCCGGTTTTCAGGGAATGGGCGCGTTCCTGGGCTCGGCGGGTGATCATCATAAACGCCGTGAGGGCAATCAATCCGCGGCCTAGGGAAGAGAATGGCCGTGCGAGCTCTGCCTCGATCAGCAGCCAGGGCAAAGCCCCGTCGGTGGAGCAGGTCGAGATTGCCACAGTTCTGGCACTCGAGCCGTTTGAGCGCTTTGTCTACGTAATGACGGTTCTTGAACGCTACTCCGAGCAAGAATGTTCTGTTCTACTGGGCTGCCGACGGCAGGACGTTGTCGCCGCGCGCACTCGCGCATTCGAGCAAATTGGTGGTGCGATGGCGTCGCACTCCAGGCAACCACCGCCTGCCAGCTCAGAAAAGCCGGTATCGGACGACCGCCGCAGTTCCCTGCTTGAGCTGCTAGTTGGTCAATGTTTAGCGACTTTGGCGTAAACCAAGAACCCTCTATGGTCATGAACATCAAAGTGAGGACTTCTTCAAATCTTCGATACCGGCGGCCTGGACTTGCGGCGGCGCTGCTGTGGGCGGGGTTGCAGCCGAAGTAATGTGCAAGCGGCGGCGCCTGCCATGCCCGCGCCGCTGGTGACGGTGGTCAAGGCCACGGCGCAGAACGTCCCAAAGTATTTGGACGAGACCGGCAGAAGCAACGTTCCCTAATCTCGTGACGCCTGCACATCACTCAAAGCGATAGCGGAGAGCTTCTGCGACAGCTCGATATCCAATTCGCCGATAGATCGAATTTGATGTGGGATTCGCCAAGTCGGTGTAGAGGATGCAGCGATGTCCGGCGTCACGCATCCGTCTCGAAAGAGCGTGAACGCACGCCGCCGCGTAACCATGTTT
Source organism: Acidobacteriaceae bacterium (assembly GCA_003156615.1). Next base: position 21,194 of record PMHI01000299.1, read on the forward strand.
CCGTCTTTCAGGGGGTGTATAGACGCCTGACAGGCGGACTACTCCATCTACAGGCTCGCGGGCAAGAGCCATAGAGACCATCTCTCCGTTTCGATCCCACAACCACAGTTGTCCGGCCGCCAACTCTCGATCCAAACGCAGTTCGGTATCGTGAGCAGAGTCCCCCGTTTCATGCTGGAAAGCACGGGTCCAGAGAATCATCAAGCTGCGATCTTTTGCGCCTGCCTGCCGTAGCGTGCCTTCGACATCAGGAACTTCTCTGATCTCCAGAAGTTCATACAGGCGGTTCCCCTGGAAAGGCGTGGCTGCCGAGTTGGAACGCTCGCTCCATTGGCCCGAGAAAGTCGCCGCTGTCGCCGCCTCGCCGTTGACTCCTGGCAGAGGGATGCCCGCATCCGCAATCGCGTCGGCCATTGCCGTCACTACCGGCGGTTCCATCGGTGTCAGCGTCGCTGGGAATGTCAGGGGCGACTGCAGTAAAACACCAACCACGTCTTCTCGTTGAATTGCAATCCAATAGCGTCCCGCATCGCCTTGTGCAACGCGCGCATGCAGGATGGAGAGAACCAGATTGTGGAGAACCGGCTGCGAGGAAAGGAAAATCCCAGCCCTGCTCAAAACGAACGCAGGATCTTCACTGAACACCACTTTGAGTTCCATTTGGGAGATTTTACTTGGTTTAGGGCGCCGGTCTGATGGGTTCGTAGGCGGGTGCGCAATTCGGAGCGGGCCACGGGCAACCCGGAACTCATCGAGACGGCAACCCAGCGCACGGAAGAAACGGAAAGGGGTGCCCTACGGTATCGCGGGAAACTAGCCTGGTGTCCAACCAATAATGATACGTCCGCGGAAGAGCACGCTATGTTGGGGTATGCCTGCCCTGACACGCAGGCATTGTCGTGCATCGTGGGGCTCGCCAGATGAATCGTCTTCGGCGTCGGAGGAAGGGCTACAACGCGGTGTCAACGAAAGCCTTTTGGGAGCAGCGACACGGATATTTGCCGGGAAGAAGGATCTTGCGGCACGATCCGGATCGTGGAATGCTCGTTGCCGGTCACAGAAGCGTCAAAATCATTTAAAACTCATTGAACTGGACCTTCCGACACTGACGGCGCTGGTCCCTGAAGTACGGCCGGATGTCCCAACGAACCCCGAAATTCTGGGCTACGACTCGAATGCTCGGGTTGTTGATAAAGTCGAATAGCGACGAAGATCCATACGATCGTCATTACCAGACTCACCGCGGCAAAAGATCGAACATTAAAATGTAATGTGGATCCTACAAAGATGACAGCGGCCTGAAGGACATCCCCCAATCGAACGCAGAAGGTATCGATGGCCGCATTCGCTTTGTACTTCGCTTCTCGCGAAGTCGGCAACAGGAGCGCCTGCCTTACGGTGTTTTGCAAAGAGTAGTTCGCGGAGTTCTCGCCAATCTTTAACACTCGAACCACACCAAGCACGGGATAGGCAAGAATCGATAGAAAGGTCGCAAGCGAGAGCGCCGGAAGCACAAAAAGAGAGGCGCGTACTCCGATGCGTTTGAAGATACGCGAGACCAAGAAACCCTGAATAAGAAAACTGACAAGGTTGATCCACCCATAGTAATTTGCATAGAATGCGCCGATGTAGGCCTCTCTAGCCTTCATGAAAGTGGCGGCGGTACCGACTGCCTCATTCGCGTGAGCGACCAGCAGTTTGCCAAAAATAAAGTCGCCCGAGCCAATCACGATGTTGAGCAGGATTGTGAGAATGGCGATCAAACGCAGGTAGGGATCGGAAAGGATCAATTGGAATCCTCCTTCCCTGCCCAGTGGCTCGGTGTTCTTTTGCTTTTCCGATTCTCCTTGTCTCTTGGTAACCACGTAGGACGCAAGTTGTGACGTTAGAGCACAAACACACAGAGCAAAGGCGGAGAGCAGCATGAGGTTGTAGGGACCAAACGGCCCAATCAGCTTGCCGGCGGCCCATGCACCACCCACCGCGCCGACCGACGCACCAATTCCCAGCAGTGGAAATAACCTTTTCCCCTGATCCTCTGTAAATAAGTCGGCAGCAAAGGCCCACAACTGCGCTACGATGAAGACGTTAAAGATACCCACCCAGATGTAGTAGACGATCCCTTCCCGAACCCCGACGCGCCCAAAGAAGTAGAAAACAATAAGGTTTGAGGCAAAAAACAAAGTGGTCCAACGGATTAGCCGGTTTCGGTTCAGGTGTGTGGCGATCCACCCATACAGCGGCACAACGCCAAGCAAGACAATCGCTTGAGCCGCGGAGGAGTAGGCTTTCACTTCCGCGCCACTTTCCGCCAGAATCAAAGATTCTCGCACCGTCTTCAGCAGGTAGTAGGCAGCCAGAAGAAGAGCGAGGTCGAGTGTCAGAAGCAATGCCCCCAGGCTTTCACCCGGGCGCACATCGCTGATGACGGAGAGTAGCTTCTCCAATCGACCTTTTTCCGACCTGGCAATCATCATGGCGTGTTCTGATCGTCTTTTGATTCCGTGTCCGCAGCAACAGGTTCGATTTGTTCGAGCATTGCCTTCAGAGCACCCGGCTACAAGCTGGACGCATGGGTGTTGCCAAAGTCATAGTCCCCAGCCCGGCGCTCGAAGTGCTTAAGTTTAATGCGGGTTTGTGGCGAACTGAAGCAAATTCGACCGCCGGTTTTGTCAGTGCTTTGACAGCGATTTTGACACATGTCATCGATTGACAGTAGCGGGTCTGGTGAATACGTCACTTCCATCTGGACTCATGCCGCTTCCCTTTACCGGGCTCCCGGACCGGCGACCACGATCATTTGTCGAAATGTCGTTCTGCGCTATCCAAGCAAACGATTGACCCCAGTGATGAACCTCGCGGGCGTAAATTGCTGATAAAGAAGATGGAATGGCAATTTGTTAACACTGGTTGACAAGTGGCAACAATTTCGCTAAACCTTTTTCACAGTTTAGCGTGAGCCCTTGGGTTCGTATCAAAGCATCTAAAGCTGATCCCTTAGGTCGTTCGACGGTTTGGCCTAAGTATTGCTTCCGCATCTGGCGGCGGTGCTGTTGCATCGTTATTGGCTAGCACGATATTGGTAAGACAATGGCAAGGACTCATCTCAGGTTGCGCAGCTTCATGATAAATATAGCGATCTTCTCTCTGAGCTGCATCGCTGTGATGATCCATTTTGTTTTCAGTCGTGCGTTTCGCGACTCGCTGCTGGGCAACGGTCTCCCCATCGGTACTTTGCCAGGACTGATCCTCAGCGGTACAGTCTTGGCTCTCGTTCTTAGTTTGCTCCTTTCTTGGTTCTTTCGACAGGGAGGCCGCTCGAACGTGATTCGGGGCGCTTATCTCATCAGCGGCTCGGCGGAGCTGTTTCTGGCCTTTGGGCGTATGCCGCCGCGATTGGCCTACGAGGCGTTCTACATTTTAGTCTCAGCATCGACCGCAATCGGATTGTCTCTGGTGTGGATGCTGGCAAACGACTGGATCAGCGATGATGTGCAACACAAATCCCGAGCGGTAGGGGTTTTGCTTGTATCAGGCACTGCCGGCGGCTTGCTGGCGGGTTTCGGGTTGGTGCATCTGCATTTCGCAGAGAGTTTTGCCGGCGCAAATGTCTTTCTTGCCGGCATCGACATCCTCACCGCGGCATTTCTGTCTTTCCATCCCGAGCGCATGGCGGGCAAAAAACTCGTCGTACACCATTCCAAACCCAGATCCACTACGAATCTGAGCCGTGCCCGGATGGTTGCCTTGACCTTAGCCGGCGCTACCGTGCTTGGCTCGACTGGTTCGAGTCTGCTCGACCTAACTTATCGCATCAGCGCGGCGCAGCAATACAGCTCCCGCATCGAGCTGCTTCATTTTTTCGGACATCTCCAGGCCGCCCTCGGCGTGGCAGCGGTTGTCGCCCAACTGGGGCTGTCCCGCTACAAGCCGCGCAGCGGTAAGAGATCCACGATGACGACCTACGCACTTCTCGAAGCCATGGCGGGCGGTCTTGCCATTGTTGT
>PMHI01000189.1 GCA_003156615.1 Acidobacteriaceae bacterium
GATGGAAAGGCGTGGACAGGAAGATGTGAAAAAAATTGATTTTCAAACGTAGAGTGAATTCGGCGCCAAAAAAATCGCTCCAGGATGCCCTATGAGCGACCGCTGGGGTGTCGATTTGGCCGATGACAACTCCTTTCAGAGATTTTTCGGCGGATCCGACAACCGCGGCTTTCACGTCTTGCTTGAGGCTGGGTTGAGGGGCTCGCCGGAACATATTCGGGATCTAGTCAACCTTGTCTCCGCCGACAATTTGATTTATGTACGTGGCAACACGTGCGAGAGCGATATCGGACTCACGAGGACGCTTGCCCATGAGCACAACATTTTTTGCAGTGTTCAAATTATCGAAAGCTTTGGGCTATCGAGGGTTTATTTCAGAAATTCGTCCCGAATCCGGATTTGAAGGCAAGTTGGGAAACTCCGTCAGAGGTCTAGGCGAGAATTGTCGCAAAAAAGGTTACCAATGCCTGTTTCACGAGGGAGCAGGTCGACAATTACATAACAGAGAGAATTGAACAGGCGACCTCCCTGAACGATCAAGGAAACTGGAGTTTCCCTCAGTCGCTTGACCCTATGGTTGAGTACGATTTCGTTAAAGAGACCGAGGCGCTGCTCAAACGTTATAAGCCAGAGCTGAAGCGACTCCAAACGCTAGCCGAAAATGCGCACCTGCCCGCGGCACGTCTTCTTCACGATTGGCAAAAGTTCCATTCGGCAAGAGCCTAGGCTGGTTGCTGCAAGGCTCTTGCGGGAACACTGGCCAGCAACGGGCCTAAGCCTTCTGCGGCGGTCGGGTGGGCGAAAATTGCGTCGCGCAGTACGGTGTAAGACAGGCCGCCCAGCATCGCCGTCTGAACCGCTGCCATCATCTCGCTTGCTTCCATGCCGAACCCAGTGAATCCCAATATGCGGTCGCTTTGGACGTCGATAAGCATTTTGACGAAGCCCCGGGTTTCGCCTATAGCGACGGCTCGGAGCACTGCGGCCATCGGTATTTTCGCCAAGCGATAGGCGATGCCGCGTTTCTTAGCTTCCGATTCGCTCAAACCGACTCGCGCAAGCTCAGGGTCCGTGAACATGCAGAACGGTATGAGCCTACCGNNAACATGCAGAACGGTACGAGCCTATCGCGCGTGATGCGGCTACCGCCGTTCAAATTGTCTCGGACCACGCGGAAATCATCGAACGCGACGTGAGTGAACTGAGGACTGCCCGCGCAATCTCCCATCGCCCACACCCCCGGCGCGGTGGTTTCCAATCGCTCGTTGACTTTGATGTAGCCACGCGAATCCAGCTCGATTCCGGCCGTTTCAAGCCCGATCCCCTGCGTGTTCGGAGTCCGTCCAACCGCGACCAGCAAGTCGCTAGCTTCTATCGTCTGTTCACCACTGTCGGTTTCGGCGTGGACCTGTACGCTTTGACCTGAGAGTCCCTCGACCTTCCTCACTTGTGTCCCGAGCAACACTTCGATCCCCTCGCTGGTGAAGTTTTCACGAATCGCTTGCGAGACGTCGGGATCTTCCGCGGATGCGACTTGCGAGCCACGCTCGATGATGGTCACCCGGCTGCCGAATCGACGGAGGGCCTGGGCGAGTTCAAGGCCCACGTACCCGCCGCCCAGCACGATCACGTGCGCCGGCAGACGTTGAAGATCGAGTGCTTCGACGTGAGTCATCGGTTTTGCGTCCGCGAGGCCGGGAATGTCCGGCATCATCGCGCGCGATCCCAGGTCCAGAAACAGTCGATCACCGGTGACCGTCCGACGACCTCCGTCGTTTAGGTGCACTTCCACAGCCTTAGGAGCGATAAGGTGGGCCTCGCCGCGGATCAATTCGGCTCCGGTCGCTTTGAAGCGATCGAGATGAAACTGAACTCCGCTCTCGACCATCTCTCGCTTGCGTTTGAAAACCCCTTTCATGTCCGTGGATACTGGACCCGTTTGGACGCCGTACTCGACGCCGTGCCGCGCAAACCAATTCGCCTTTGCGCTGCGGATCACGTTCTTGCTGGGCAAGCACGCAATGTTAGGGCACGATCCGCCAATGTATTTCCGCTCCACAACAGCCGTGCGGTGACCAGCTTGGGCCAAGTTCCATGTCAGGTGCTTGCCCGCCTCGCCACTGCCGATAACAAGGATCTCGTAATGCTCTATCTCAGACATTATTATTCATCTCCGTAGACCGGCAAGACTGGCGTCTCGCCTCGGGCGCCAATGCCGTGACTGGTGAGAACAACATACATCCGTTTGCCCCCGGCAGTCATCCGCACCAGCACTTTCCCCAGCCTCTGGTTTTGGAGATTAACCAACTTCAAATCTCCACGGTCAGGAATTGATCAATGAGGGCCGCGAGGTTTTTTTAAGACTCATGCAACGTAGCTGAGACACGCGTCCACACGCCTTCCAATAGCGCAGGCACCCACTTTTCGGCGGGACAGCGGCTCCAACTCTGATTGAGGAAGACGAGGTCACGATTCGCTGCGCCTTGGCTCGCGCTTTCCAGCCCAAGGATGAAGAGCGAGCCTCTTCTAAAGGGACAACCGCCGACCTCGCCGGAGGTTTTCGCCTGGCGTACAACGGCGGCTGGTGCAAAGAGGCATTCGTCCGCGGCAGCATCCGTCGTTATTGAAGATCGAAGCGCTGGGTCGGCAGCAAGTTGCCGCATTTTATGCAGGCCATCAACAATGAGCTGCCGAGCTGTGATCATCGCGATAACGCCAACCAGATCGCCATTCACCATGGAAGCTAGAAGCGTTTTGGCCCGCTCCAGCCTGCCGCTGATGCGCCACCCCAGCATTCTCAGGACATTGGAAGAGCTTGCAGCCT
>PMHI01000377.1 GCA_003156615.1 Acidobacteriaceae bacterium
GCGTGGTCTTGCCCGAGCCGGAGGGCCCCATCAGCGCCAGGAATTCGCCGGCCGCAATATCGATCGAGACGTCGTCAAGGGCTTTTACTTCAAAAGCCTCGCGCTTGAAAACCTTGCTGACATTGCGCGCCTGAACAACTTTGGCTCCGGTGGCGATCTTGTTCTCAGCGACTGTACTCATGACGATGATTACCCCTTGATTTTAATTGTGTCCCCGTCTTTCAGATCTGGCGGCCCTTGGCTGATCACGCTTTCACCGCCGACCAGTCCATCGACCAGAAAGCCGTCAGTGCGCTGGCTCAACACATGGACCTCGCGCATATGTGCTTTTCCGTTGAAGGCCAGAAACACGACCTTCTTGCCGTCGTGATCGCGCAGGGCACTAGCCGGTACAAACGCTCCCGCCGCTTGCGTGCTCGTGGTCTTCGGTTCATCCGCCAGGAATTTCACCGTAGCATTCATTTCCGGGCGCAGATATTCGTCGGGATTCAGCACTTGCACTTTCACCTGTACCGTGGCTTTCTGCCGATTAGCCTCGGGCGAGATCTGCGCGATTTCCCCCTTGTACTTGCGGTCAGGATAGGCGTCGGTGGTGACGATGCCCTTTTGTTTGGGCCCAAGCCGGGCGAAATCCGCCTGCGCAATATCGAGTTCGACCTGGAGATCGTTCAAATCAGCCAGCGACACAACCGATCCCTGCGGCCCGCCGGCCGCCGCGCTGGCAAACTGTGCGGTAATCAGTTCGCCCTTTTCGGCTGTGCGGTCGAGAATCGTTCCGGTGACGGGCGCACGGATCACGGTGGCGTCGAGCTGCGATTTGGCATAATCAAACTGTCCCTGGGCCTGCGCCACCGATCCGCGAGCGCGTGCAATCTCTTCCTGCCGGGGCCCGATCCTCATCAGTTGAAAAGTCTTGTCCAGAGAATTGACTCGCTGCTGGTCCGACTCGAACTTGGCCGTCGCATCGTCCATGACTTGCCGCGAAACTACCCCGGCAGATGAGAGTTCTTTGGTCCGGTCCAGGGTCAGCTTGTCATCGACCAGCGTGGCGCGGGCTTCATCGAGATTGTGCTGGGCTTGTTGAATCTCCTCCGGCCGGGACCCGTGTTCAAGTTCCTGGAGATAAGCGCGAGCATTGTCCAACGCCCCCTTCGCCTGGCCATAAGAAGCCTGAAACTCCTGATTCTCCAACCGCACCAGAACCTGACCCTCCTTCACTTTGTCGCCTTTTTCCACACCAATCCAGGCCAGGCGGCCGGTGACCTTGGAATTCACGTTGATCGTGTGATGGGCCACGATATAGCCCGTGGCCGAAAGCACCGTGCCGCCCACGTCGCTGCTCTCCGCGGCAGCGCGCGTCACTTCTACCTCCGGCACGTCGCGCGAAAGCCAACGGTAGACCAGAGCGGACAGGCTCAGCACGGCTACGACGGCGATCCCAATCACAATGTAGCGGCGCGCCCAGGCGGGAGGTTCTCCATTGCCTGCGCCGCGCTCGGTGCGGTCGATTCGCAAGCTCTGCAAATCTTCGTGCTTTGCGTCAATCGGCATAAAATTGAATACGAACTCTCGGCTGATCTAGTTCCCCGAAAACCACAGGTCAGCCGCGCAGCGCAGTAAGAATATTCTGCCGTGCCGCATGCCAGGCAGGAGCAAATCCGCCCACCAATCCCATGATCAGCGCGAACGCAATGGCATAGGCTGCAACCTGCGTCGTAATTTGCAGGGTGAACACCACCTCGCTGAACGTCACTGCATTCGACGTTCCGGTTTGCATTCCGTTAAACGGCAGCATCAGCAGAAGTCCCACCACCGCACCCAGCAAAGCCAGCATCAGAGACTCCAGAACAAAAGACGTCAGAATCGCCGGACGCGAGAATCCCAGTACTCGCAGAGTTGCGATTTCACGNNATGTATTTGATGGGAGCGCCTGAACTGGTTTGCTTGGCGTAATACTCCGTCTCCAGCACTCCTTCGAGTTTGAGACGCTGGTCATCGCTGACCCGGTTTTTCAGCGCATCGGCGGCAATGGGATCGGTCGCCCGCAGATACGCCGAGGCATAGCCGCCCTGCCGATCGAAATCCGCGGCCATCTGGTTCACGTCGCCCCAGATCTCCGATTCATAGGCCGAGCCGCCGGCGTCAAATACGCCAACCACTTTCCAAGACCCCTTGCCGAACTCCATGGTGTCGCCAATGTTGGCATGGGAAAAACGCGAGCGAATGGATTTACTTACCACGACCTCTCGCTGCCCTGTCTGGAACCAGCGTCCGTCGATCAGTTTTGCACTGGGCCGAAGCTCAAGGCCATCGGGCATCATGCCGCGCACCGTGACGTTCACTTCGCCGGTGCCATCCTTGCGCGGGAGCACGATTACCACCACCCACTCGCCCGAAACCATCGGCTCGCCGTGGCTGTCCTTCGCGATGCCAGGCAGAATCTTCAGCGTGGGGAACAGCGCGGCATCAAAGCCGCCTGACAATTCCGCTTCCGATCCTTTGCGCAGCACCAGCACATTCTGCGCATTGCCGCTCGAAACGAAGGCGCGGTGCAGGCCCGCCAGCAGCGCCATCAGGAAGATCGCTGTGGTCACCGTCAGCGCAATGCCCAGCGCAGTCATAATGGTGAGCCCTTTGCGGAGTTTCAAATTGCGGACGTTATAGCTGATCGGTATGGCCATAATTTCACTCTCAATTCAGCCCAGGTGGTTCAGCCGATGTGGCGCAACCCCTCCACAATGTTTATGCGGGATGCGCCGTAGGCGGGAATATATCCACTCAGAAATCCTACGGTTGCCGCAGCCAGCAATGACAGCCCTACCGCGGGCAGCGTCACTTTCATGTCGGTTGGAACGCCGATCGCGACCGATGAGTGCGTCAACCAGCCAATCAATCCGACTGCACCCATGATCCCCAGCACGCCACCCGCTACNNACTTCGCGGGTCCGGCTGCGAACTGACATGGCCATGGTATTCGCCGAAACCAGCAGGATCGCAAACACCACCGCGCCACAAATGCCCAGAATAAAGGCTTTTACATTTCCCAGCATGGCCACAATCGAAAGCTGAAAGGCTTTTTCACTCTCCGTCTTCGTCCGCTGAGGAGAGTTGCGGAACATGTCATCGATTTCGCTCGAGACGCGCGCCACGTCTCTGGGCTCGGCCACTTGAGTGGCATACCAGCCGGCTCGTCCTTTGAACCAGTCCAGGGACTCTTCCAAATACTTGGCGTTGAAGTACAGCGTGTTCTGCGGCGGATCGCGCTGGTAGATGCCGCGAATCGTCAGTTCCGGACTCACCGGAAATATCGACCCCAGCAGCGTGATCTTATCGCCGATTTTCCAACCATACCTGTTCGCCAGGGTCACGTCCACCAGAGCCCCGGCGCGGTCGCGCTGCCACGCCACGACCTGATCCGGCGGCACAATCTTGTCGGACGCAACCTTCAGATATTCGTCCGGATCGGTGGCTATCTGCGCGAAGGCATTGCCCGCACGGTCATCCTTATAGTGATTTCCAAAATAGGTCATCGGTGCCACCGCCACCACTCCAGGAATGCTTCGAATCTTGTCCCGATAGTAGGCGGGCAACAGGAATGATAAAGAGACGCGGTCACGCGTAATCACACGCTTGGCCGAAAGCGGTGCTCCCGTGTCCGCGTAGAACGTGCGCCAGATGGAAACCATCAGCGTCAGCAACAACAGCGAGAAGCTGATGCTCAGCATGGTCAGCAGGCTGCGCCGCTTGTTGCGAAACGTATTGCGCAGTACAAAACTGCTCAAGGTCATAAATTCAACCGATGTGGCGAAGCCCTTCCACAATCTCCACCTGCGCTGCATGGTAGGACGGCACCAGCGAACTGAAGAAGCCGACCAAAGCAGCCGCCAGCAAGGCCACAACCAGCGTTCCCAGAGTAACCTGCATTTGGGCCAGGAAAAAACCCATGGGCGACTGTTTCATGAGGGTCAGCAGCAGCCACGCGAAGCCGCAGCCAAAGAGCCCACCCGCAATCGAAAGCGACATCGCCTCGCCCACGAAAAGGCCTAGAATCGTCCGCCGCTCGAAGCCCAGGGTCTTTAGCACGGCCACTTCGCGCGTCCTTTCGCGAATCGACATCGCCATGGTGTTGGCGGAGACCAGAAGAGTGGTGAAGACCACGGCCATGCAGATGCTGAGAATGAACGCTTTCACGTTGCCCAGCATGTTGACAAAGGTGAGGCCGAAGGCCTTCTCGCTTTCGGTCTTGGTGGGCTGCGGCGAATTGCGAAACATATCGTCAACGGCGCTGGCGATCTTGGCNNTCCACATACTTCGCGTTGAAGTAGACCGTTTTGTTAGGAGTGGGCCAATGATAGATGCCGCGAATGGTGAGCTCCAGATTGACGGGATAAATCGTGCCCAGCAGCACGATGCGATCCCCCAGCTTCCAGCCATGTTGCTGAGCCAGTTCGTCATTCACGATCACGCCGGCCCGGTCGCGCTGCCAGGCGGCGAGCTGATCGGGCGGTATCTGCATCTCCGGGTAGACCTTCGGGAATTCGTCCGGATCGGTACCGAACTGCGCGAAGAAATTCTCCGGCTTGTCATCTTTATACAACCCACCAAACCACGAATTGGGCACGACCGCAACCACTCCCGGCACGGCGCGGATTTTTTCGCGATAGAACCCCGGTAAGCTGAACGTCAGCGACACGCGATGGCGCGTCACCAGCCGGCGGGTCGATTCTGCACTGCCCTTCTCGACATAGAAGCCGCGCCACACCGTTATCATGAAGGTCAGCAACAGCAGGGACACTCCGATGCTCAGCACCGTCAGGATGCTGCGGCGTTTGTTGCGGAAGGCGTTCTTGGTGACAAATCGAGTCAAAGTCATATTCGAAACCCAGTTGAACTCCAGGGAAGACGCTCGGTGCCGGACTGCGGACCAGCTGAGTCCAGGCAGGCCTCAAGGATAAACGAACGAGTCCGCATCCCACAACTTGCGTCCGATTCCGCAACCTCCACCTCAGGTACCGAAACCACCTGCATCCCTACTCAATCCGCGCCGCGACCCGACGCTAGTGGAGAAACGTCATCCGGCTTCGATGACAATGGTCACACTTCTCTCCGTCAACTGAGTTAACCCCCGCGCCTCGCGAAAGGTCACGCTGACGATTGGTTATTTCGCCGCCCGGACCCAAACGGTTCCGGGCACAAGCCTTGCCGCTTGTGCGCCCCTTTCACCCCGTTTTCCCAGTACCTTGGTAACTCGAACCTAAAAGTCCTCAGCGATATCCTACCCATAACCTGCCCCGGGTTTAACCCATGCAGTTCTCCACTGGGCTGCGTGGTTTTTGTCTGGGATGAGGCACGGAACCATGTTCACAAAGATCGGCCACTTCGAAATCCTGGGTGAACTGGCTAGGTCTGCCACCCGCGCCGTTTACAAGGCGAACGATCTGCAAACCAGCCAGACGGTTGCTTTGAAAACGATCCAGTTGTCTGCGTTTGGCGAACGCGCCACCGAACTGCAGCGCTGTCTCCTCGAGGAGGCCGACGCCACCAAGGTTCTGAGCCACCCGAACCTCTCACCCGTTTTCGGAGCGGGAGAAATCGACGGCCAATTCTGCGCCGCCATGGAATACATCCAAGGCAACAGCATTGCCACCATGCTCGCTCGCAAAGAAGGATTCTCCATCTGGGACCTGCTCGATATCGGAAGGCAGGTCTGCAGCGGCCTCGATCACGCCAGCTCCCACAAAGTATTTCACTACAGNNAAGTTTGCTGCGCAACTGCCCGGTGTCCCGTCCCTGCTGCACTACATGTCTCCGGAGCAGGTTCGCGGCGAGAATATCGATGCCCGGTCCAACCTCTTCAGTCTGGGCGCCCTGTTTTACGAAATGGTCACTGATCGTAAGGCCTTCGATGGGGAAGACGCCGAGTCCCTGCGTCAAAGCGTCCTCGAGTGCACCCCGGAACCACCCCAGCACGTGAATCCAAAGGTCCATGCGGGGCTCAACGATCTCATCATGAAAGCGCTCGCCAAGGATCCCGGGGAACGCTACCAGAACGGAAGGGAACTGCTCGACGATCTGGAGAAATGCAAGGAATCCAAGCCGCAGGCGGCAAAGCAAGCGGCGCCCGTCAAGAGCCCAGCCATTCCAGCCGCCGTCAAAGCCGCGAACCAGGCGAAATTCATCGGCGCGGTCGCTCCAGCAGCCGCAGCCACGGCGGCCAGTGCGGCCTCCGTTCCGAGACTCCCCGCCGAACCGAAGCCTCGTGCTGCCCAGCCAGTCCCGAGCCAGCCGGTGGAAAAGAAATTCGCAGCCCCGGAATCCGCCCCTGCTAAGGCGGTGGCGGCGGCGGCGGGATGGGGAGGCGGCCAAGCAGTGTCATCCACGCCCGTCAAGCCGACCATCGATGCCGCGGCGCGACCATCCGCTTCCATGTCTTCGTCTGTCCTCGATGAGCCCGCCGTAGAAGCTCCCCGAGTCCAGTCCCCGAAGTTTTCCGTAGATCCCACGATGGCTGAGGACAACGCTCCATCTCGCAGCGGCAGCGTGAGCTTCTCGGACATGACCGAACTGCCTCCGCTCAAGGAAGTCTACATCGCCCCTCCGCCACCCCCGGCCTTTGAGCAGCCCGGTTCCCACGCTCCCAGCTCCACGGTCTATGAATATGAATCAGAGAAGCCGAAGGTTCAACCCCGGGAAGTCGCCGAGAGAGCAATCAAGGAAATCAAGAACGTCCCACCCCGGCTGATGGTTTATGCCATCGGCGCCGCGGCGGTGGTGATTCTGATCATCGCTGTAGCCTTGGTCTTCCACGTCAACCGTTTGAATAATGACGGCGACTCACCTCGCTCCACCGCCTCCAAATCAAGGATTCGACCTGCCGACAACCCTGACGCCCGGTTCCAGCCCACGCCATCGCAACCGGCGCAGCCTGCTCAAGCCCGACCCTCCGCCTCTGTGGCGAAAGCTGAGCCGGCCCCAACCCACGCGGCTGCCAAAGCCAAGAATGCCAGGAAGAAGCCCGCCGCTCCTGCAGCTCCCATCGTCGTGTCAGGACAGATGGCCATCGATTCCGTTCCCCAGGGTGCACAAGTGCAGGTCGATGGAAAAACCGATCCCTCCTGGGTTACACCTTTTACGCTGCCGGGATTAGACCCTGGACAACATTCGGTCACAATCAGCAAGCCCGGGTATACCTCCGATACGCGAACCGTCGAAGTAACCTCCGGCAGCAAATCGTTTGTCATAACCCACATGGTCCAACTCATGGCGACGCTGGCAGTGTCGAGCACTCCCGCGGGAGCCAACGTCTACGTTGACGGCAGAGACACCGGCAAGCTCACCCCGGCCCAAGTCTCCGTCGACAGGGGACAGCACGTCATCTTGGTGCGCAAGTCGGGTTTCCTTGACGAGACCACCAACGCGCAGTTCACCCTCGGCCAGACTGTGAATTTCTCGGCCACACTGCGGGGGCTCGGCAGCGTCGATGACATCAAGACCGTGGGAAAAATGAAGAAGCTGTTTGGCGGCAAGGAAGCCCAAGGCATGGGCACGGTCAGCGTCAAGACTCAGCCTAAGGGAGCCCAGGTCGCCGTCAACCAGCACATGCTGGATAAGGGCTCGCCCGTCGACTTCACAGTCGATCCCGGCAACTACATCGTCGATATTACGTTGAGCGGGTATGTCCCGATCCACAAAGTCATCACAGTAGATAAGGGCGGCAAAGCCGTCATCGACGAGGTCCTGAAGCACGATTAGCCGGGTGGAATGCGGATGCGTTCCGCCACCTGGTTCGTTTCCAAATTCTCGACCGCCGCAGCTTCGACATCTCCGCCTATTGGGCCACGGGCAAGCTGAACTATCTTGGCCCGTCCATCCCCCCGACCCAAGCGAAGCGGGATGGAAGGATACGGTCCGCGCCGATCCCGCCATGGTCACCCGCATCATCATCCGCTGCGAGGGATACACCGGCCGCTACGTCTGGCTTTGCCACATCCTCGAACACGAAGACAACGAAATGATGTGCCCCCTGCGACGTAATCGCCGCGCCGTGACCAATGCTTCCCACTGAGAATGAAAGAAGGTAGGGTTCAATCCGTGACAGTTTGAGGGCCGCCGGCGCCATGCCAACCGCCCTCTTCCCCGTGTTCGTAAGCGCCGGAAATGCCGCGGGTCGGTCAATCGCGGTCAGGCACCGTCGGTCCTACCTTGGCATGATCAGCGGGATCTACGCGGAGCGAGAAGCATTCTGCTCACGACGCGAGCGTCATGCGCGCGGCTTCGATTCCGTCCAGAGCCTGCCACAACAATTGGGCTGTGTTCTCGGCCGCATCTAGCGCGGCGTCGGCCGTTTCCGGACTCGCCGCAATGCGATGCTCCAGTTGCCTGCGCCAGACACTCGAGTGATAGATGTCCGCGGTGGCGTGAAGCGAGAAGTAGCCGCGAGTCTTGTCGTCGGCGCCATACATCTCGCGCAGTCCGCGTTCTTTCTCCTTGGCCACCCGTGGTATCTGAGATTCGTAGACGTAAAAGGCGGCCAGCGCCTCTTCCGGCGTGCCTTCGCTGGCCAGGTGGTGGAAATACCGTACTAGTTCCCGGACTTCGGCGACCGGCAAGTGCCAGCGCACGTCTCGTCGCGCTCCCATACCCTCGGCAAAATCAAGCCAAAGCTCGGAGTGGGGCACGGAATCTTTCCCCGATCTGACGTCTCCCCCCTTCTCGTCACACATGTTGGCCAACACCGCACGCCGCAACTCACCTTCGTCCAGGCGAAGGGCGAGCTCGGCCAAGTAGCTGGGAAACGCTTCGACGTGATGGTAGTAGTGGCGGGCATACTCGCGCAGATCATCGCGCGTCAACTCTCCAGCCGCCCACGCCCGGTAGAATGGATGACAGAGCAGGTCGTATCTGGTGATCGATGCCTCCAGTTGCTCGAAGAACTCAGTCGTATTCATGATTGCCTCCTGTGGTTCGGTATGATCCATTACTATACGGGCGCCGCCGCAGGTCGGCAAGGGATTGGCATCACGGAGATCACGGGACGCCGCTAAGTTGTTAGAATGAAAAGCAGATTGCGGTTCCTGTATACAGTTTCCGATTTCTAGTTTCCAGTCTTGAGGGGAATGCAGTAACGACGGGAGCCAGAAACTGGAAACCAGAAACTAGAAACTATCGTTTCGCGATGCAGTGCACGGAACAATTCGAGGTAGTCGTCGTCGGCGCTGGCCATGCCGGATGCGAGGCCGCCATGGCTGCGGCGCGCATGGGGCTGAAGACTGCGCTCTACACGCTCAACGTCGACTTGATCGCGCAGATGTCGTGCAATCCGGCGGTGGGTGGCATCGCGAAGGGTCACCTGGTTCGCGAAGTCGACGCGCTCGGCGGCATCATGGGCGAGATCACTGACGCGGTCGGCATCCAGTTCCGCCTGTTGAATACTTCGCGAGGCCCGGCCGTCTGGTCGCCGCGGGCGCAGTGCGACAAACAAGCCTACCGGCTGAAGATGCGCGAAGTTCTCGAGTCGCAGCCGAATCTGAAGATCAAGCAAGCGGAAGTGGCAAGTCTGATCGTCGAAGACGGTCCACCTTACCATCCTGAGGGAAGCGCAGGATCTCCCGCTCTCCGGAAGGTGTTGGGTGTCCAGCTGCGCGACGGCCGCACCGTCGGCGCGCAAGCGGTGATCATCACCACCGGCACCTTCCTCAACGGCCTGATTCACTGCGGCGAGCAACAGTATCCTGCCGGGCGCTCCGGGGAACCAAACGCAGTTCTGCTCGGCGAAGCACTGAAGAAGCTCGGCCTGCGCGGCTGCCGACTGAAGACCGGAACGCCGCCGCGGCTTGATGGACGCACCATTGACTGGTCGCGCTTCGAGGTGCAGCCGGGAGACGCCGACCCCACGCCCTTCAGCTTCCGCACTCGACGCGTGGCGCATCACGACTCGCAAGTGCCCTGCTACATCGCCTGGACAACACCGGAAACGCACCGCATTATTCGCGAGAACGTGCACCGCTCACCGATGTACAGCGGGCAAATCCAATCCATCGGACCCCGCTATTGCCCGTCGATCGAAGACAAGATCGTTAAGTTTCCCGACAAGGAGATGCACCAGCTCTACCTCGAGCCCGAAGGTCTGAACACGCACGAAATCTATGTCAACGGCATGAGCACTTCCCTTCCGGTAGAGGTCCAGCTTGCGATCTTGAAGTCGATTCCCGGTCTCGAAAACGCCGAAATGCTGCGCCCCGGATATGCCATCGAGTACGACTCGATTGACCCAACCGAACTGCAGCGCACCTTGGAGACGAAGAAGGTTGCCAGCTTGTTTCTGGCGGGCCAGATCAACGGCACGTCCGGCTATGAAGAGGCCGCCTGCCAGGGTCTGATGGCGGGCATCAACGCGGCATTGCAGGTAAAGGCGCAGCCCCCCCTCATCCTCGACCGCACCGAGGCCTATACCGCCATCCTGATCGACGACCTCATCTCCAAGGGNNGGAAAGCAGCAGCGGCTGGAGCACATGAGGAAGCTTCTGGAACGTACCAGGCTGACGTCTGAAATGCTGAAAAAGATCACAGCTTGTTGTTCCGGGGAGCGAGACGACGAAGAATCCGCTGTCGCCGACAGCACAACAGAACTCGCTCACCACTGGGGCTCGGCCATCGGCCAAACGTGTGCGCAGTTGCTTAAGCGCCCCGAGATCGTCATCGAGCAGTTGGCGCCTGTTCTCCGCGAGCTGGATCCGGTCTTTTTTGAACGCCAACCAGAAGGAATCTGTGCGAATCCGTGCGAATCCGTGGCTGGGCTTTCTTCCGAAATCCGCAACGAACTCAAATCGGTGGAAACCGAAATCAAGTACGAAGGCTACTTGCTGCAACAGCAGCGCGCCATGGAGCGAATGAAAAAGTCGGAGCAGCGGTCTATCCCTGGTTGGTTCGATTATCGCTCCGTCAGCGGGCTCTCGCGCGAGATGCAGGAAAAGCTCACCCATGTTCAGCCGCGGACGCTGGCCCAGGCCTCGCGCATCCCCGGAGTGACTCCAGCAGCCGTGTCGCTGGTCAATGTCTTCATCGAAATCCAGGCGCGACGCCGCGGACAGGCCGCCGCGATTTAGGAGACAGATCCCTCCCGGGTGGACGAGTTGAATCGAAGTTTCCGGTTTCCAGTGTCCAGTTTCCGGCATTCACGACACCGGGAAACTCGAAACCACAAGTTGCTCTTGCCCCACAAGGCGGTGCCCTGATCGCGCACCCGTCGCCGATCCTTCCCCGTCGCGTCGGCGCAGGCGTCAACACTTTCACACCACGTGCTTTCACGGAACCAAGATCAGACCTGAGTGGGCGGATCGAATAGCGCCATCGGCAGTTATTGTTCACAACGTGCCAAGGAGGGAACCTCCGTGTACAATTTTTGCAGTTTTCGAAGTCAGGAAGGAAATTCCGTTCCAGTGTCGTTTTGGTTGTGCAATGCTGGTAGACGCTCCGCGTCGTGCGGCCGCAAAGAATACAATCGAGCTCGGCTTAAGAATTCTGTGGTTGAAATTTCAGGAGCGATATGAGCAGATTCGCAGTGGCAGCGGCGGTGATGAGTCTCGCGCTGAGTGTCGCAGCCCAGAAGGAGATACACATGGTCCATGCCAAAGGTTCTTTCGACGTCAAGATGACTCCTGCCGAACCAACCGACTTCGAGAAGGCGAACGACATTGCTCGGTTCACATCCGACAAGACTTGGCGCGGTGACTTCGAAGGCGTCAGCCAAGGAGAAATGATCACCGGCTCGACCGCGAGCACTGGCTCCATGGCTTATGTNNGAGCTGAGCGTGACGGTTGTACCCAATTCCGGCACGGGAGAACTGACTGGACTCACTGGCTCGCTCATGATCCATATCGACGCTCAGGGTAAGCACACCTGGAGCTTCGATTATTCACTTCCGTAGCGGTCCTTGCGTGGGCAAGGCGAAACGGGGGGCGAAAGGCCGCATAAAATGAAGCTGCGGAGAGCACACTTCTGACACGGTGGGTGGGCAAGGGTTTGGGAAAGCCTAAAATCGCGGGATTTTATTCTTTTCCTGCTTGCGTGGGTGCGCTCTTCGTTGACTCTGCCTCGTCACATCCCTAAGATTGCACCCTGAGTGCTGCGCCCATGATCGGCCAAACCATCTCGCACTACCGCATCACCGGCCAGCTAGGGAGCGGCGGGATGGGGGTTGTTTACGAAGCGCAAGACCTCGATCTGGGGCGGCGCGTCGCCCTGAAGTTCTTGCCGCCGCAGCTCTCGCGCGATCAAAGTGCGCTCGACCGTTTTCTGTTTGAGGCCCGCACCGCATCGGCGCTGAACCATCCGAACATCTGCACCATTTATGCGGTCGAAAGAGCCCAGCTTGAGAACGGGCAGGAACAATCCTTCATCGCCATGGAGTTGTTGGAAGGCGAGACCCTGGGTCGTCGCCTGAGCGCTGGCGCGATGCCGCTGGAGCGCCTGCTCGACTGGGGTATCCAACTGACGGATGCGCTCGACGCCGCCCATGCTAAAGGAATCATCCATCGCGACATCAAGCCGGCAAACATATTTCTGACCCAGCGTGGGCAGGTTAAGGTGCTGGACTTCGGCCTAGCCAAGCTGGCGCACCCTGAAATGGAGATGGAAACCATCGCAGCCACACAGGATTCGCCGGCGCCCCCGCACCTTACGAGTCCGGGCTCGACCGTCGGCACCATCGCCTACATGTCCCCGGAGCAGGCCCGCGGTGAAGAAATCGATCCGCGCACGGACTTGTTCTCTCTCGGCGTCGTCATCTACCAAATGGCAACCGGACGCTTCCCTTTTTCCGGCGCCACCTCGGCCGTAGTCTTCCACGCCATTCTTGAGCTCGATCCGATTCCAGCGACGCGGCTGAATTCCGCGCTGCCGCCGAAACTCGAGGAGATCATCGAGAAGGCTCTCGAAAAAGACCGCGACCTGCGTTACCAGTCGGCCGCCGATCTGCGCGGTGACCTCAAGCGGCTGAAGCGCGATACAGAATCCGGACGCAAGTCTGCGCAGGCGGCTTCTTCGAGCGCGTCCGCAGTACCGATATCTGCGTCCCCGGGGGCTACCGCTGAGGTCTTTTCGGTCGAGCGCACGCCTGGCAGCTCCGCCGTGGTCTCCGCCGCGCGTCAAAACAAGCTCAGCGCTGGCTTAAGGGCTGGAATCGTGGTCATTTTGGTGGCAGCGGCAGCTTACGGGGTCTACGCTCTTCTCACGCGCGGTCGCCGCGCCCCGTTCCAGGACATTTCTGTCACCAAGGTTACCGACACTGCCGACGCGGTACACGTCGCCATCTCGCCGGACGGCAACTACATCCTGAGCGTGACGAGAAACAACGGGCTGGCGAGCCTCTGGTTGAGAAATGTGCCCACCAACAGCAATGCTCAGGTTCAGCCTCCGGCAGACGTGTACTACACCGGCCTGCGTTTCTCCCCGGATGGAAATTATCTCTATTTTGTGCGCAGCGATCCGGGGAATCCAGAACTGAAGTTTTTGTACCGGGCTCCGCTGCTCGGGGGCGTGCCGCAAAGACTCGCGGCCGATGTCGACTCGAACATTACTTTTTCTCCCGACGGAAAGATGTTTGCCTTCATGCGCTACGACAATCCGGANNNNTGCGACGAGTTGAGCGCGGGAAATGTATTGGAAAGCCTGGTGGCTGTGGACGTTGGCAGCGGCCGGCAAAAAAGGTTCTTCGACAGCACCGGATTCTACGATTCTCCGACATGGTTGCCGAACGGCAGCGGATTGCTGGGGCTGTTACGGGGCCAAAGTTCCAATTTCAATCAATCCCAGATCGCGTTCGTCTCCTATCCTGAGGGCAAGCTGTCTCCCATCACCCGCGATACCAACACTTACGTGGATCTCAGCATTGCGGCTAGCGGACATGCGTTCGCGACGATTCTGAGCGAAGACCGCTGGAACTTGTTCGTGATGCCCGCTTCCGGAACCGGTGCCCAAGGCCGCCCTATCACCTGGGCGTGGGCAAACACCAATTTCACCTGGACAACGGATGGTCAATTGATCGGCGATCAGGCAAACGCCCTCAATCGGATCGACACGGCGACGGGCAGCAAGACTGTGATCGCAACCGAACAAGGAAAGCCGAGCGGCGATCCCGCCGCGTGCGCCGACGGCCGCTATATTGTGTTTGAGCTGGTGCTCCATGGAAACACCAGTGACGACAACGTTTGGCGCATCGATTCATCGGGCAGCAATTTGAAGCAGCTTACAACTGGCAAGCGCGACCATCTCGCCATATGCTCGCCCGATAGCCGCTGGGTGTACTACATCGAGGAAAAAGAAGAGGGAAAGCTGGCTCGGGTTTCGATCGAGGGCGGGACCTCGCAAACCATCTCGAACCTGCCCATTTCCGGGATCTTTGGTCTCTCGCCCGACGGCAAATTGGCCGCGTTCGCAACACTCGAGCATTCCGGAGAACACAAGCAGATGCTGGCACTCGTGGCCACCGATTCCGGCCAAGCTAAACTTCAGGAGTTTGAGCGCTTCACTTTCGGGCCAGTGCGCTTCAGTCGCGATGGCAAAGCCGTGGTCTATCCCGTGCGTGACAACGGCGTCGACAACCTTTGGCTGCAGCCGCTGGACGGTTCCAAGGGCAAGCAGCTTACCGATTTCATTTCCGAACACATCTACGACTTCCACTGGTCCTTCGATGGCAAACAGTTGGCGATGGTTCGCGGCCACACAGATGCAGACGTGGTTCTGATCCGCGACGCACGGCAATAGTAAGCGTCTGACCAGGCTGACTTGGGGCTTGTAAGCAGCGACGGCTATACAATGGCGAGCCCCCTCCGGTACCGGCGCCAGACAAAAATGACCGGCAAGGCGAGGATCACCAGCCAGATCAGCAGCGTGGGGCCGTCCTCGGCAAAGAACAGTACGATCTCAAGAATCGTCTCTGACGCGTTGCGATAGCCCGCCACGAACCCGTTATGCATGCGGGTGGAGACGGAAGCGGCCGGCGGGTTCAACTGCGCCTTGTACTCTTCGGTGAGTTGCAGCTCGACCGTGGCAAACTCGACGCGGTGTTCGAGGGCCTTCTGCTCCACTTCCATCCGTTCGATATCGCCACGGACGCGCGCGATCCCTTCCTCCACTTGCAGGACCTCGACCACGTTACCGGTGCGCTCCTCAAGGATGGTGCGGAAGCGTTGTTCGGTTTCGCGAGAATTTTTCAGGCGTGCAACCAAGTCGGCGTGCTGGTGGGTGACTTCTTCGCCGGATTGCGATTCGTTTTCGACACGGCCGAGGGTTTTCAGATCGGCACCCGCCGCAGCCAGTTCGGGCGCAGGAATTCGGAGGGACGCCTGGAGACCGCGGGGAGCGTTCTCCGGAGTACTCACGCTCAGTTGCGCGGGATACCCGTGATGCCGCACCAGGATACTGTCGAGAGACAAACGGGAAGCGGCGAAATCTTTCACCACGATCGCGAGGGAGACGGTGCGTGCGATCATGGGGCCCGGAATAACCTTGCCCTGCTGATCGGTTGGCGGCTGAGCATCGACCGAAAACGAGTTCGCGGCGTGATCACCAAGTCCGTGAAAACTACCGTTCGAATCCGTTGCAATGCCGGGCGTGCCTAGTGTCACGAGTCCTGAAAACGCTCGGCCCTGAGATAGTTTGGATTGCTGGTCGGTGATTGGCGCTGGGTCCATCAATTTGGTGTCGGCCCGCAGCTTATCGGAGCGGCCTTTGTCAGAACTCTCCCTTTCCGTCTGTCGCTCCCTCCCCTGGTAAGCAACGGCTTCAGACATTGTTACCAAACGAGTGCGGTGCAAAGTTTGCCGGGAAAAGGCCAGCCCAAGCAATAGCACTGCCAGCGTCCCTCCAGTCGCAATCGCCCACTGCCTCCAGTTCCAAAAGCTGGGGCGAACAAAGAGGTGCGTTTTGCCGATTTCGAGTCCTGGGCCGGTCTTGGCTGCCAGGGCTGTAACGGAGTCCTCCAGTTTTAGCGGAACAGCCTCGACGTTCCAGCGGGAAAGTGACAGCGACGTGCTGCGGAACTGGTCAGCGAGCACACTGCATTCCGCACAGCGTTCGAGGTGCGCGGAGACGGCTTGCGCGTCCCCGGCGGAAAGTTCGTCGTCGAGAAAGGCCATGACTTGCTCAGGGGCCACCCGATGTGCGGTCGTATTCATACGCGTCCCTCGGATTCCGTGAGTGCCTCTGGGGATAGTTTGGGAGCGGGGCCGGCGAGCAGGTCGCGCAGCGCCATCCGAGCCCGGAATAGGCGCGAGCGCACGGTGTTCAAGGGCAAACGCAGGAGCTCGGCAATTTCCGCATAGCGCAACTGCTCAAATTCACGCAGCAACAGAATTTCGCGATCCAGGCGTTCCAGTTTGCCCACCGCCTGGCGCAGCCACACTTCCGCGTCCATCGCATTCTCGAAGGCCGGCTCGCGAACCCCAGCCGCCGCTGCCCCCAGAAACGTTGCCCGAAACGCCATTTTCCGGCGATGCGCACGCAAAATTCTAAAGCCGATCGCATAAAGATACGTTCGAAAAAGGGCGCGCGATTCGTAGCGTGACGANNCCGCGAGAACAGCTCGCTGAACGCATCCGTCGAACCCAGGGAGAACGCGACCATCAACTGCTCATCGCTTTCCGCAGTTGCAGACTTCTCCGTGTCGGGATTTCCTGGCGTACCGTTCATGCCGCTTCGCTTTGTCGCCTCCGAGTCTGGAACGAGCGCCGGCGGTGGGTCTTGCATGAGCCCCGCCTGAATCCTTCATTACTGATAATGTCGTGGGAAGGCAAAAAGTTCCGCGAGTCCCGGTTGGCTGGCAGCCCGAGCCCAAGAATCGGCATAGGGGAGCGGGTACGCCGCCTCCCTGCCACACCCTCGAAAAAAGCAAGGCTACGCCCCTGGGGGCGGAATCGGCGTTCGCTGAAACGAATATCCGAGCTTCGTCAGTTGCGTGACGAGCCTTTGCTTCCGCCCTTTTAGCGCGAGGGCGCGGCGAAGGCAGACAAGACGTGCGATTTAGTGTTTCCCACTTCGGGATGCAAGGTAAAGATGAACTTCCTCGATGATCTGAAGGCCGTCGCCCAGCTTGCGGAACA
>PMHI01000005.1 GCA_003156615.1 Acidobacteriaceae bacterium
ATGGGCTTCGAGCGCCCGCTGATCCCGCCACCCGATGCAGTTGGAACGGACGTTGCCTTGTCCATCCATTAGCACCAGGCACGACATCTGAGTACACATGACGACGCCCTCACACTGGTCGAAGACGTCCGCCATGTCGCCTAGAAGTTCCCGCACTCCCGACAGAATGCCGGATGGATCGAACTCACACTTAAAAGGCTCAAGGCCTCCGATCGGTTCGGGAAAGGGAACTCGTTGAACGTGTTCCAGGCGGTAGTTTCCGAGGTCTAAGACTGCGGCCTTTATAAAGGATGTGCCTAAGTCAATTCCTATAAAAGACACAATGGACTCCTCGAGAAAGGCTGGTTCCGCAGGCAGTTAGTCTGCATAGCCGAGTTCCTTGAGGAGGGTCGGAAAATCCCCCGGCAGAGGCGCCACAGATTCGCGGGTTGGCTCCGCCGCATGTTGTATCAGGTTCAACAAAAGGCGATCGGCTGCGGGATGAAGATCCACGTTGTCGAGGATGGAGAATGTGTTGACCATGAATTGTCCGGCGCCGATGTGGTAGGAACCAAGCAACACGCCCGAGGCGTAGCCGCCGGGTGTCGAGTAGCCTGCGGCGAATGAGGCTGCGATGACTTCCGCCGGTGTCTCCTGGCCGTCAAACACGTACCGCGGCAGAACGGCGCCGTAGTAGTACCAATCGAGAATTCCCTTGCCCTGCAAACCATCGAACACCCGATGCGGCTTGGCTACACATTCCTTGTGATAGAGCCAGTCGTTGAATTCGAAGACGCGGCCTTTTTTCTTCAGCGGCAGCCAGGCAGCAGGATCCTTTCCACGGGCAAACGCTTTTGGCGAGAGAAAAATGACGGTGCTTCCCGTGACCATTCGGGCAGCCAACGTCTGCCATTGAGTTTGCGATGAACCTTCCGAGAGTTCTCCGACGAGTATGAGTTCCCGCTTCCCCCCAGTCTCATTTTGAAATGGAGAGGTGGTGATCCCGTGTGCGGTCAACCAGGATTCAACCTTGCCGGGAATGCCCCAGGTCGTAACTTGCGCGCTCAGATGCGGCAAAGAAGCCGGATCGGTAAGATAAAACTGCCAGGAAGTTTCTGGCGGAGCAACGCCCTGCTCGATATAGGGGACAAGCTTATATTCGCCTTCGGGCGAGTGCAGAGTCACTTCTTCTTTCATGACAGGAACGGCCAAGGGGCCATCTTGTCCTGGTGGCAGGGTGGAGATACGAAAATCCTTCTGGAGCTGCCATGCCATTCCATTCGAGCCCCAGATTTCAAAACGGGCCGCATAGGAGCCGGGTCGCACGCGGTCCTCATTCGCCAGCACCGCTTCGACGGTAAAAGGTCGCCCCAGATAGCTGTGTGTGGGCTCGACAAACAGGCACCAGCGCACCGGGGCCCAGCCGTCACGCATGGCGTCGAAAGCTCCCGGCTTCCAGTCGCGCCAGAAGCGCCATACGCCTTCTCCCGTAAAAGCGTGATCCAGCATGCCGGTGAGGTTAAATCCGCAAATATGCGGATTCGAGCGAATGGCATTGAATCCAAGCAGTCGATGGCGTGCCATCGCAGCCTGGCTCTGCTCGAGCAGCGTTTCTGGAAAAGGATAAACAACCTCCATCCCAAAGCGGCTCCAGTCCGCGCAAAAGTGATCGGCCATCGATTTCACCAGAACGTAGTCTTCGGCATCGGCCGGAATTCCGGCCTGCTCATACGCTCTGGCCTCGTGGATCACGTCCATCATGCTCCCGATTCCATACTCCGAGAGAAACACGGGCTTCCCTCCCTCGCCGAGAGTCCGCATCATTTTGTCAACTTCCGCAGTCTGGGGGACCTTGGGGTAGAGATGAAAATCTCCAACATCGAGGGCGGATGGATATTTCATCGCTTCCTTCGGCGCGCCTGGAGCCTCTTTTCCCCATACATACTCCCATTGTCTGCTGCCGGGATTGCTGACGGAACCGGTCTCGAGGTGTCCGTCAAAACGTCCGCTCGAAAGCAGGAGGAGACGACTGTCGTCCAAAGAACGGAGGAGGGGCAACACCTCCACGGCTTCACGAAATATGGGTCCATCTTGGGTTTCGTTGAGAACTCCCCACATCACGATACTCGGATGGTTGCGGTCGCGAAGAATCATTCCCCGCATGGACGCTTCATAACGGGTTTTCATCTGTGGCGAGTCTTTCAGGAGCCAACTACCGGAGGACTCTTCGTATGCCATCAATCCCAGTTCGTCGCAGAGATCGAGTTCATAAGGGTGCGCGGTGCCGCAGATGAATCGCACCATATTGAATCCGGAGGCTTTTGCGTACAACATGTCCTTGCGCAACAGGTCGGGATATCCGTCGGGGGGCGAAATGATACGGTAAGGAGAATGGTTGCCGGTGTGCGTGCTTTTCACAAATAGACGCCGGTCATTGAGCCGAAAGTATCCGTTGACCACGCGGAAGTCGCGAAAGCCGAAGCCCGCCGTTGCCACATGTTCTCCCTCCGCATTCTGGCAGGAAATTCCGGCGCGCAAGCGATACATATATGGATCGTCGATATCCCACAAGCGGTGGTTTGAGATCTTCANNCCGGCGCGCAAGCGATACAAATAAGGATCGTCAATATCCCACAAGCGATGGTTCGCGATCTTCAGCTCATGGGCCACCTCGTTCTGCCCAGGCGTAAGAGCTACATCCGTTCCATCGATCAGCAAAGCTTGCGGCAGCCCCGCACCCGTCACCTCAAACGCGAGGTGCGCCTGGCTCGGTTTTCCCAAACTGTTTTCGACGGTCACGCGGATCGGCACTGTTCCGGTCTTCCAGTCGGGACGGACATAAATCTCTGTGATGTGAATCGCAGGTGTGAGCAGAACTTCGACAGGCTCGATAATGCCGCCGTAGTCGGGGGTACCGCCGTTGGTGTACTTCACGAACTTGTTGCGGTGGGGCGTTTCCCCCAGGGTAATTCCGTCGATGCGCTCGTCGTTTGGATTGAGTACCCTCACGGCCAGACGGTTGTCGCCGGGTCGGATCGCATCCGTGGCGTCCAGTACGAACGGGGTCTCACCCCCTTCATGAGCGCCAAGATGAATTCCGTTGAGCCACACATCAGCCAGATAATCCACCGCATTGAAGCGGAGCAGGTATCGCCCCCGGGCATAGGGATGGACCCCCAGGTCGAGTGCCCGCCAGTACCAGACCACGCCGTGGTAGGCGGGAAACGTCTCCTGAATAATAGAAGGAACGTGGATGGATCTGGCTTCCCCGCGCGGCGCGAGAAACCACTTCTCGTCGCGGCCCACGTTGCCCGGGTCGGTCGCGATGGACCAATCTCCATCGAGGGACATCGCGAGCGTGGCTGCGACGCGGGCGCGACGGTCCGGGATTGAGCTTCGGGTTCCGGAGGACCCGAGCGCTAACGGCGCCAGAAAAGAATTGGCCGCGCCCATCCCGACGCCGGCGCGGCCCGCGAACTCCAGGAATTTTCGACGATTCATGTTTATCCTCTCCTCTCGACACCGCGCGGCGCAGAAGGGTAATCGAAGCCAGACGCAACCATGAATTCGCTTCAGTCGAGCAGGCTTGTGTCCAGGCCCAGGCTCTGGCCCGTTCTATAAAGAGCCGCAAAGACCGGCTCGGGCAGCGGGATCCCGTTGGCCAATGCGTCCGCACGTTTCTCCCATTCGATCTCTCCGGGAACGTAGATGCGCTCCGATCCCTTCGCCTTCGCGGCTCCCCGCAGCTCGTCGATCACGCCGTCGATTCTCCGCTTGAAAGCTTCGATCGGAATGATTTTTCCGACATCGATGGCGACGAAGGCCTGGCCGAGTTTGGCGCGCTCCGTGGGTTGTAGGATCCAGCTCTTGGCTTCGCTCAGCATCCCAGCGCTGGTCAGCGCTCCCGCGAGCACTTCGACCAGCATGGCAATCCCATAACCTTTGTGACCGGCCATGGGCAGCATCGATCCGGAGTTCGGCCAATCGCCGACCTCCGACGTAGGCAATCCGTCTTTATCAGTGAGCCAGGTATCTGGAATTGGCTTCCCCGCCGCTTTCATGGCGAATATTTTTCCGGCGGCGACGGCGCTCAATGCGATATCCAAAAACAGCGCGTTTTCTTTGCCCGCCGGAACCGCGTAGGCGAATGGATTGTTGCCGATCACATGCCCGCGCGCGCCGGGAACAACCATGTTGGGATCGGCGTTGCTCATGGCCAGGCCGATCATGTCTTGCTGAACGGCCAGGTTCGCGTAATAGCCCGCCGCCCCGAAGTGGCTGCTATTCCTGACCCCAACCCATGCGATGGTACTCTTATGAGCCTTCTCGATGGCCAGGTTCATGGCCAGCGAGCTGCCCAACATGCCCATGGAACAATGGCCGTCAACCATGGCCCAGGACTCCCCTTCCTCTGCAATTTCGGGAGTCGCAGCCGGATCAATTCCGCCGGCTTTCATGGTGTTCACGTAGTTTCCGAGCGCTCCCGTTCCGTGAGAAAAAGTTCCCCAGGTGTCCGTCATCACCAGAACGTCGGCGATCACGCGCGCGTCGGCCGGCTTCAGACTGGATTTTGTAAGCACCTGTACGCAGTAATCAGTCAACTTCTCCGGCCGGATACGCTTCGACATCGGATTCTTTTTCCTCCCCTGAGCCCGGAAACGGTCGCATCGTTTTTTACTTCGCTTTCGGTGCCATGATGTATTCCTCGCCGAATCTCGCGGATGATTCCGTGCGAAAATCGGAAATGAGCGACATCAAAGATGTGGTTCCCCCGTCGAGCACGAGGGTTTGCCCCAGCAGGAAACCGCAATCGTCGGAACACAAAAATGTGGCCGCCCGTGCCACATCGATGGGAAGACCGTAGCGCGCGGCAGGAACGGCTTTCGCAGCATCTTTCTTGGCCTGTTCTTCATTGAAGCCGGGGATCGCTTTGAAATAGTTCTCCACCGTAATCCATCCCGGCGCGATTGCGTTGACCCGAATTCCGCGATGCCCAACTTCTACTGCCAGGGCTCGGGTATAGGCGATGATCGCCCCCTTGGTCGCGGCGTAAGCGGAGTGTTCCGGCGCGCCCTGCAATCCGTGGATGGAGGAGCAGTTACAGATGGCGCCTCCTCCATGTTTCAGCATGTCTTCGACAACCCGTTGCGTGATGAAGTACTGGGCGCGGAAGTTGACGTTGAACAGCCGATCGAAATGCTCGCGCTGCATCTTAAGAAAAGGACGGTTAAAGCTAATGCCGGCGTTATTCACCAGACAGTGGATCTCGCCCATGGCCTCGATGGCGCCGTTGGCAAGTGCGATGGCCTGGTCCAGGTCGTCGAAATCCGCACGCAAGACCGCGCTCCGCCGGCCCATGGATTTGATTTCTTCCGCCGCACTGACCGCACCCTCGCGGTGATGGCAATAATGCAGAACCACGTCTGCGCCCTGCCGGGCGAACTCGAGCGCTATCTCGCGCCCAATGCCCGTGTCTGATCCCGTGACCAATGCCTTCTTGCCCAATAGTTTCTGCTGGCTGCTCATGCTTCCTCTTTTCAAATGGCTCAATGGGCCGAATAATTCGCCGCGGCCATCATCACGGTGGCGAGAAATAGCACGGCCACGCCGGCCAGATTCGCGTTAAAAATGTTCTTGCTGCTGGATTTCCATTCTCCCGTCCACATGCCGGCGAGATTCCCCGACAAGATCAGCGTGATCTGAAACAGGGCCCAGCCAATCGAGACCCCAAGAACGCCGAGGAATACAGTCCCGCTGCTATAAATGGCGATGGCAATCATCCACAGAGAGCCACCGAGGATGGGGAAGCCGATATCGCTGGGCTTGGCGGCAAACATTGCCCAAGTACGATTGCGGGACATCAGAATCATGCTGTATGCGAGATTGACGACGAGTCCACCCAGCAAGGCCAGCGGCCATACGGAGAATACGGCCCAGGCGGCCGCAGCGCCCTGGGCGCGAGCCAGGCCTACAATTTCTCCACCNNCGGGCACGAGCCAAGCCTACAATCTCTCCCCCAAATGCCAGCGCGATGTTGAGCAGCGCGGCGAACAGTCCCGAAACCACGGCAATCACCATCACCATCAGGTATGCGCCTTGGGCGCGGCCCCCGACTGCACCCTCGCGTTGGGCTTTCTCGCGCCTGAATCCAGCCCATCCGCAAAGCGCAACTCCGACCAGCATTACGGCCGTGGCAGCCAGAAGCAGCATTCCGCTACGTTGCGCCAGCAGATCGGAGTGTTGCAATACCAGAGGCGTGAGCGAACCGAACGTGGCGCACAGTCCGTTTAAGATTGATCCCGTAAGGGCCAGGCCAATTTTCTGCACGCAGATGCCCGCCCCCAGTTGCGCCACTCCCCACAACGTTCCATAGAGAAACGGCCGCGCCAGGGTGCCGAAAGGAACGGAGGCGTACACGGTCGCGAGGTGCGGGACAAAAATGAACGCAAGGCAGGAAGGCACAATCAGTAGCGAAACGATGGAGTAAACGAACCAGAAGTTCTCCCACTTCCATACCTTGGTCCACTTGAGCGGAACCAGATTTGCCCCCATCATCGATCCGGCCAGAAACGTAAGCGCAAAACCCTGGACAATGCCCATTAGTTTTCTCCCCCGGATACGGTTCCCCGGTCCACTCGGTGTGTTTTTCTACCACTCTCTCGCAAATCCCGCCGTCCATCCTCCATCGACAACCAGAACGTGGCCGGTAACGTAACGGGCGTCGTCCGACGCCAGATAGAGAACGGCATTGGCGATATCCCGGGTCTCGCCGGGCTTACCCAGCGGGATGTGGCTGATCAGGCTTTCAGAAAGCCGCCGGGCCTCTTCGTTGTAGAACAACGACTTTGTTCCTTCCGTCAGGATTGATCCGGGGGCGATTCCGTTGACTCGAACTCCATAGCCGCCCACTTCAAGAGCGTGAGAGCGGGTGAAATTCAACATTCCCGCCTTGGCCGCGGAAAAAGCACACTGCAAGCGGATGGGGACGATACCGAGAACGGACCCGATGTTGATGATCGCTCCCCTTCGGCGCTTCACCATCTCCGCCGAAACGACTCGGGAACAATAAAAAACCCCGTCCAGATCGATACGCGTGATACGGTGCCATTCCGCGTCGGTGAACTCATGGACCGGACGCCGGTCTTTGCCGGGGCCGACATTGACCCCGGCATTGTTTACCAGGATGTCGATCGCTCCGAGATCTTTCTCCACCGCGGCAACCATCGCATTCACGGAATTGGAATTGCCAACATCGGCGGGAAAGAAGTGGGCCTTGCCCCCTTGCCTTTCAATCTCCAGGCAGGTGTCTTCCCCNNCGATTGAGATCGTTCACGGCAACAACGGCGCCGTTTTCGGCCAGCGCCAATGCAATCGCCCGGCCAATGCCTCCGGCGGATCCAGTCACCACGGCGACACGTCCCTGAAGATCAACCTTCATTGGTTTCCTCTATCAACTAGCCGCACGCCTTGGCTGATTGTCGGCAAAGCGGGCAAGCTTCGATCGAAACCCCGGCCGTGCGAGCACCTCAGGGTTGATGATGTTTTGCGGTAACAGGCCCTGGGCTACGCGCAACACATTGC
The DNA here is from genome assembly GCA_003156615.1 of Acidobacteriaceae bacterium. The sequence goes on from PMHI01000005.1 coordinate 7,561, forward strand.
GGACCACGACGTCTTGCGTGGCATAAGCTGCGCGATGAGTGCTGGGCAGCCAGTGCGGGGTCAGGATGACGTTGTCCAGTCCGAGCAGCGGACTGGTGAGCGGCAGCGGTTCGGTTTCAAATACATCTAAGCCAGCGCCGGCGAACCAGTTCTCGCGAAGCGCTTGCCCAAGAACCTTCTCCTCGATCAG
>PMHI01000608.1 GCA_003156615.1 Acidobacteriaceae bacterium
CATCGCTCCATGTTCCTTGCGGATTCCAATGCCACGCCTCGACCGCGAGTTCCGTGTTCTGACGATAGGTAACGGGCTGCCAGCCCGAGGCCAGCGTTGTCTCCAGCGTCGGCTGCTGCAAGTCCTTGTCGATCGCCTCCACGGCAATGCGGTCTACGCCCGCCCCTAACGTTTCCTTGGGCACGAAGTGGTTTGTGGGACGCGAGACGTCCACTGCGATGGTCTGACCTGCGGCAGAAAACGCGAGAGCAAAACCCCCAGCCAGACAGAGAAGAACAGCGTCCAGTTTTTGCAAGGGAAGACCACCTCCGATTTCTCAATTAAAACGATTGAATAAAGGAGTATACGCAAGAANNCCAGGTGACAATCAACAATTTCCTACCGGCCGCGAATCGCCCGTACGAATTCCGGCACAGACGCGTGACCAAAAGGCGCTGGCGTCAGCGTGAGCGCCAGCATCAGCAGCGCAAAGACGGCCAGCCACGCCCGTCGGCCCGAAACCCTGGGCCACTCGGCTACTTGCGGATGCCGCAAGCTGCTCAGCTGCAGCAGAATCGCCCACACAAACCATCCCGCCCACAGGTAATACGCCATGGGCAGGAGAATCAGAATCGTCAGCCGCGACACGAACTTGTGCGCCCGCGGCGCAATCGAAAAAATAATGTGTCCACCATCGAGCTGTCCTCCGGGCAGCAAGTTGAGCGATGTCGCGAACATCCCTACCCAGGCTGCGATCGCCGTCGGATGCAGCAAAACCCGATCCAGCGGCAACCGCGCGATGTCGTGCGCCGCGCTCTGGGTGGCCAGTAACCGGTGCACGAGCTGGAAGATCAGCGGAAACCCCAGATCCAGAGCCCCGGCCGGAGCTCTCGCTGGGATTGGCTTCGACAGGCCCAATGAAACGATGAGAACGGCGAAGGCGACAACGAAGCCAGCGATCGGTCCCGCGATTCCAATATCAAACAGCGCAGTGCGCGAGCGAATCGGCGAGCGGATTCGGATGAACGCGCCGAAAGTTCCAATTAGCGTTGGCGCAGGAATAAAAAACGGCAGCGTCGCCCACACTCCGTAGCGCTTGCAGTAGAGATAGTGCCCCATCTCGTGCGCCAGTAGAATCAGCATCAGTGTGCCCGCGAATGGCAGACCCAGCAGCAGCCGCGCCGGATGCGAAAACGCCCAGCGTGCCGGGAACAATGGGGCGGCACTGTCGTCCATTGAAAACACCGACTGACCGTGCGCGAAGTCGTACTGCATGCGCGACCCCACCACCAGCGTGGTGAAGCAAGTCAGCAGCAGCAATAAGGCGTTCAACCAGTAACGCTGCCGCGGTTGGCGTGCCGCATACACCGGCATCGGCCGGTAGTATTGAAGGGTGGAAGAAGCTACGGGAGGAGTGGGTTCCGACATGCAATTCTTCGGGCCAGCGATTCCATTGAGGCCTTTCCTTTAGATGCTACTGCGACCGGCAGGAATACAGGCGGAGAGCGTTCGCTAAGTNNGAACCGGCAGCCAGAAGACGCTTCTCTCAATCGATCGACTGCAATTCCTTCCCCGGCTTGAACCGCACCGCCTTGCCGGGAGGAATCGATACCTCGGCTCCGGTGCGCGGGTTGCGTCCGATGCCCGTCTTTCGCGGGCGCACGTTAAACACGCCAAACCCCCGCAGCTCAATGCGATTGCCGCGCGCCAGCGCATTCTTCATGCTCTCAAAGACGGTTTCCACCGCCAACTCGGCCTTGGTCTTGGTGATGCCGGTTCTGGCCACCACTTCGTTGATAATGTCGAGCTTGATCACGAATGGCTCCCCGATGCCGTATCAGGATTATCCCTCAAGTGATTGATGCTATGGGAGATAAGGGAGATTGTCAACCGGAGCATCTCTCTCGTAAACTTGCCGCACTTCAGCTTCGCCGATGTTTGCTACCGGCCGAAGGAATCAATCGGGTAATTTTGCACTCGGTAATTTGGGGAAAATTGTGCCGGCCGATGCCGTTCTTCAAAGTGCAGTGAGCGCGCCTACCGTCCGCTTTCATCTTCCTTGAACATATATTTAATGGCGGGCTTGTAGATCATCAGGTTTGGGCCACCGTCTTCGCGCACCACCTTGATGCAGGTCTTGTCGTACCACTCGATGATGCCATGGATTTCCTCGCCGTCGCGTAGCACCATCACCATTGGCGTCTTCGACTGCATCTGTTTCTGATAATAAAAATTCTCCGCATTGGTCTGCTCCGGAGGCACTGCCTTGCGCCCGCCTCCTGACCCTATCGCACGGTCCCCGCGAGCGCCCCTTTCAAACCTGCGCTCAGCGCCACGTTCCGTGCGGTCGTGCCTTTCGGGCCGTTCCCGGCGTTCGGCGAGCTGCATTGGATTTGAGTTGTGGTTCCCGTGGTTGTGATCCGGACGCGGCAGCGCCGGACGAATCAGCTTGCGGTTGGCAAAATTCTCCTCGTCCCCTGACGACTGGGCCGGAGTTGAATGCATCGCTTCCTTCATAGTGGCGCCACCCCACACGCTCTCGCGCAGACCGGGCTATTAGAGGGCCCCAAAAAATGTATTTACGAAGGCGTGAAATTTTACCTACCCTAACACAGGAACCTCCCCGTGACAATGCCGCCGAAGTTCCTGGTATGCCAAACCTTGCATACTCCTGGAATATCGAGTCGCCGGAGGGCGCCGCGAAATCGGCGTCCGCGGCCCGCCGGGTCTGGAGTTTTCTTCTACTTTGTACTCGACAAGTCCGCGCCTCTGCGCTCGCGGCCGCTTCCGGTGACCACCGCCACCAAAGTCGCAACGATTAGAATTGTCCCCGCCAACACTGGCGCGAATACTCCCCCGAAATGCTGCTTGGCAATCCTGCTCTGGATCTCTATGTTCCAAGACGCGAGAAAGTTGCCCAGTTGATAGGCGAAGCCAGGAAATGTTCCCCGCACCTCGGGCGGCGAAAGTTCATTCAGGTGTGCTGGAATGACGCCCCACGCGCCCTGCACCATGAATTGCATCACAAAGCCCCCCAACGCCAGCATGGGAATGGTGTGCGAGTAGGCCCACAAGGGAATGACCGGAATCGTTAGCAGCGCCGCGATCACGATCGCACGCCGGCGCCCGATTTTCTCCGACCATGTCCCGAAGACAATTCCCCCGAGAAGCGCGCCAATGTTCGCGATGACGGCGATCAAGCCCACGATCTGCGGCTTAAAGTGATGGTCGCTCTGGAGGAATTTTGGGTAAAGATCCTGGCTCCCATGGCTAAAAGAATTGAACGCAAACATCAGCACCACCAGCAGAACAAAGGTGCCGAAGTATCTCAGGACGTCCCCGCCCAATCGACTCCCTGTTTTCTTGGCTACCTGGCCTTGCAGCCAGGCCGGGGATTCGTCGACTTTCGTGCGAATGTAGATCACAAGAAAAGCCGGCAGCGCGCCGATCACAAACATCCCGCGCCAGCCGACGAAGCGGAATACCGTCCCGTAAACCAAGGCTGCCACCAGGTAGCCCACGGCATAGCCTTCTTGCAGCAATCCGGAGAAGAATCCGCGTCCCTCGGCGGGCAGCGTCTCAAACGCCAGGGCCGCGCCCACGCCCCATTCTCCGCCCATCGCCACTCCGAACAATGCCCGCATGATGAGCAGTGATTTCAAGGAAGGAGCGAATGCCGATCCCAATTCAAAAACTGAGTACGCAATGATGTCCACCATGAGCGTGACACGGCGCCCAAAGCGGTCGGCCATCATTCCGAACAGAAACGCGCCCACCGGACGCATCGCCAGCGTCCAGGCAATCGCCTTCACGACGGCAGAAGTTTCCGCGTGGAACTCCTTCTCAATGGCGCTAATACAGAAGGTCAGGATGAAGAAATCGAATGCATCGAGCGACCAGCCTAGAAAACATGCAACGAACGTATTCCGCTGCACCGGCGTAAGCCTGCGAAAATGGCCGATGAATTCCATTGAGGTTCCCTCCGCGCAACTCCGTACGCGCTGAAACGTCCTGCGGATGCTAGCATAGGTTTTTCAATCAGCAAGCAAGAATTTTCAATCAGCAATCTCCACCCCATGTCCGAACTCGACGTTCCCCAGCGCCAGGCGCCCGACTCGCTCATGCTCACCGGTTTCTGGTATCGCGCCTTGCCCGCGGAACGCGTCCCCACGAACCAGCTCCACCAAGCCATGCTGCTTGAGATTCCGCTCGTCGTCGGACGCGACCGCATGGGCCGTCCCTTCGCACTGCGTGACGCCTGTCCCCACCGCGGCATGCCGCTCCACTGCGGCAAATTCGATGGAGAAAACCTCGAGTGCTCCTACCACGGCTGGACCTTCGACGCCCACAACGGCCAGTGCCAGCTCATCCCCTCACTCACCGCCGACCAGAACTTGAGGGTGGATCGCATCTATGCCGGCAGCTACCCCTGCCAAGAGCAGGATGGTTTTGTCTGGGTTTTCATCCCGGACCCCGGCCCGCCAGGCGCGGGATTCAGCGCGAGAGAGGAAGCTCCCGATCCCGCCCCGCTGATTGAGAAGTTCAGCGATAAGTACAAGCTTGCTTACCTGACCGCCGACATGCCCGTCAGCATCGATCACGGCATCATCGGACTCATGGATCCAGCCCACGGACCGTTTGTGCATCAAGCGTGGTGGTGGCGCGGCCGCCACAGCATTCACGAGAAGCAAAAGAATTTCGAGCCCATCCCCAAGGGTTTTCGCATGAGTGCGCACACGCCCAGCTCCAACTCCGCGCCCTACAAGCTGTTGCGCCTCTACGCCGCTGCCGATTCCATCACCACGACTATCGATTTTGTCCTGCCCAACCTGCGCAGCGAAACCATCCGGGCCGGGAAGTACTGGTTCTCCAGCCTTACCACCGTGACGCCCATCACCCGCCATCAATGCCGCATCGACGTGGTCGCTGCCTGGAACATCTTCCGCGGGCTGCCTTTCGGCCCCGAGCTATTGAAATTCGTCTTCGCGAAGTTCGTCGAACAGGACCGCCGCACCATGGAGCTGCAAGCCGAAGGTCTGAAGCACAATCCCCATCTCATGCTGATCGACGATGCCGACCGTCCCGCCAAATGGTATTTCCAGTTGAAGGCCGCCCATCTGGAAGCCAAGCGCACCGGCAGCGCGATGAAGCATCCCATGGCCGGCCCGGTTAGGCTGAAGTGGAGGAGTTAAGTGTCGCGCCGGCGTCCCTTCGCCAAGTTCAGGGCGGGCCCTCGCCCGCGAATGCCGATAACGGGGACGAAGCAGGAAATCACCAAATCAGCTTCAATCCTTTGTAGAGGCTGAAGCTCTCGTCCG
>PMHI01000134.1 GCA_003156615.1 Acidobacteriaceae bacterium
GATGGTCCTGGTCATGGCGCCGATCCTGGTGAATGTTTTCTTGTCCCCCAAGGGCAGCGCGGCCTGGCAGTACATTGTCATTCTATTCACCTATTCGATTACCATGGCCGCAAGGCCTATCGGTTCAGCAATTTTTGGGGCCTACGCAGATAAAATCGGGAGGCGGCTCCTCCTGATCCTAACTATCGGTGGCGTGGGCGTGATGTCCCTCCTGGGAGGATTTCTTCCAACCTATGCCCAGATCGGCGTCTGGTCGTATGTGCTTCTTTGCGTGCTGCGGTTGCTCATGGGCATCTTTTTCGGTGGCGAGTACGCGGTCGGCCACACCTTTGCCATTGAATACGCTCCCCAAAAGAAACGCGGCGCCATTGGCGGTTTCATCCAATCAGGCTTCCCCCTCGGCTACGTATTTGCCTCACTTGTTTTCGCACTTATTTCGTTCCTGACCACCAAAGAAGCCATGGCGTCGTATGGCTGGCGCATCGCCTTGATGACCGGCGTCATCCCAGTTTTCCTGGCACTGTATATCCGAAGCAACCTCCAGGAGTCGCCTGAATTCGAAAAGGCCAAGGCAGCGGGGAAGATCGAGAAATCCCCATTCCTGAGCCTGTTCAAACCTCCCCAAGTGTGGGACTTCCTGCAGGTCTTCTTCTTCATGACCGGCTTGTTCCTCACCGACTATTCGGTTTACGGATTTCTTCCTAACATCCTGACCCTGAAGGGACGCGGATTCAACACCACGACCTACAGCCTGATCTACGGCTTTGCCCTTTTCATGGCCTTCCTCGGTTACAACTTCTACGGCTGGCTGTCGGACCGAACCGGAAGAAAGATTCTCACCCAGTGGTACTGCGTCTTTCTCGTCGTATTCGGAATTCCCGTGTTCTATGTCCTCTATCACGCGGCTATCCAGCGAAACCTGTGGATGGCAGTGGTGGGAACCGTGATGGCGGCAATGCTCAAGCTGGCATGGGGAGTCGTTCCGGCCTACTTGTGCGAACGCTTTCCGACCAGCCGACGCGCGGCGGGCGTCGGCTTCGGCTACTCCTCCGGAGCGTTATTGGGTGCATGGTTTAGCGTCTATGTATGGTGGGCCCACAAGATCCCCTTTATCGCTGCGATTGAAAAACAGGACATGTGGTTATCGCCAGCGGTCATCCTGACGGTTGGCGCCGTCATGACCTTCGTCAGTCTGTGGTACTCGCCGGAGACGAAACATCTTGAGTTGCAGGAAGTCGGCGAAAGGGAACGGGCGAGCGATCGGGCGAAGGACGTAGCCCGTGTACCGGACACTATGGCGGCAGACTAGCGTTGGGCCGACTGGGGCCGTCGCCTCAATGGAAAGAAGACGTAGCCAATGTTGCTGAAACCTTTCGTTATCAACTTGCATGGCCGCATTGTCTTCCCCGGCAACTTTTTCCCAGAGTTGGACTTTTCGGTATTTAAGACCCTTAAGCAATTTGCAGCAGTTATCCGGCGAGACTTCGGGGAGAAAGCTCCGACGGATGTAGAGATTGCGGCGCGCGTGCAGGCGGGCGAATACAAGAGCCGGTATGAGCTTTGCCGTGATCTGGCGTTGAATTTTTTCTGGGTGAATCGCTACACGTTTACGATGTACGAGAAACGCCCCACCCGCTGGGGAGATCTCCCGCGGCGGCGGGAGGATGTCTTCCTGCCGGTGTACAAGCCGAGGGATGCGTCCGCCATCGCAACGGCGATCGAGGCTGGTTATCGGGCATTGCCCCCATCGTGGGACGAAGAGCTGGAGGACCGGAGTTTCAGCATTCTGCTGAATGTTTTTCGCAATAAACTTAGCTCCGGTGGTGAGCTCCGCCCTGTCCGTCCGACCGTGTCGGAGGCGCTGGCCGACCCTGCGAACCGCACCTGTCACCTGCTAGCGTATGACCCCGATTGTCTGCGCTATACATTCGACGATGTGATCGACTGTCTGCATCCCGTGCCCGAGCTGGAGGCATTGATGCGGCAGTGCATGATCCTTCACAACCAGTATCCTTGGGACCCATCGACCAACGCGCAAATCGAAGTTGGCAAACTGAAGGACGACGATTACGTGGTGGCATTCCATCCCCGGAGCCCGGAGGTGCTCCGTTTCATCCAGCGGGTAAAGGAGGACGAAAATTGGGGACCCCGGGTTCGACAGCGCCCGACCGTTCGGCCCGGTACTCTGGCCCTTAGTGAGCCTANNCCATTGCCGTCTATGAAGGTGAGGTGACCTGCAGCAACGCAGACCTCATCCGCAACCACGCCTACTGCTGGTCGCGCATGAGTGCCGTGGAAATCAGCCAGAAAACCGGCATCGAGCAGCGGCGCTACACGCAGTTGCCCCTGGAGGACATGGCCCTGCTTGCGGCCAAGAAGGCCCTGGCCAAGTCCGGCCGGCGGCCTGCGGAGATCGGCGCGGTACTGATTTGTACTTGCACAAGCACCAAGCTCATTCCATCGATTGCCACCTGGCTTTCGGGTGAGCTCGGCCTTTTGCAGACGCATGCTTCGTGCGACATCGTCGCCGCCTGCGCAGGGATGCCGTACGGGCTCGCCGAAGCAGTGCGCTTGCTGCAAGAGATTGATCGGCCGGTCCTGCTTGTCTGCGCGGAAAAATTCTCCGACAAGATCGGGACGGTGCGGACCTCGCGCATGATCTTCGGTGATGGCGCAGCGGCCGTGATCGTAGGCCCCGCACCGGAAGGAACTCCTTCTGATATCGAGTTCTTCCAAACGTATGCCAGCGGGCCATGGTCGGAAGTGAACTCCATCATCTGGCCCAACCCGGAGTTCGACAACAACATTACCGTATACGGGCCAGAGGTGAAGGCCCTGGTGACTCGCTATCTGAAAGAGATGATGGGTGAGCTGGCGCAGCTCCCGAATCCCAACGGTGGCGGTGGGTCGCTCATCGACGCGATTGATCTGGTAGTGCCGCACCAAGCCAACAAGAACATGGTGCTTACTCTGGCCGAGGCGGCCGGGATCGCGGGGGACCGGATCTTTTTCAACATTGAGCGGGTTGGCAACACCTCGTCCGCGAGTATTCTCATGGCCGTCCACGACGCCGTGCGCGAAGGCAGGATTGACCGGCCCATGCGGGTTTTCGCACCGGGCTTCGGCGCGGGCGCGGTGGGGGGCTACGTAGTCATGCGGATCGATCCCGCGATTGTGAGCTGCAATTCTGAAGACAGGAGTCTTGCCATGGCAAACCTTGCCGATGGAAATGGAAGTAGAAATGATACGCCGACGTCGCTGGCGGGTAAGGTCGCGCTGGTAACCGGGGCCACGCGCGGCATTGGGCGTGCTATCGCGCTTGAACTCGTACGTCGTGGCGCGAACGTGGGGTTGAACTTCCGGGCGGATGTCACGCATGCCGAAAGCGCGGCCGATGAAATCCGCGAACTGGGTGGCGAATGCCTGCTCGTCCAGGGCGACGTGGCCAAGAAAGGCGAGGCCGCGCGCATCGTCAAAGAAGTGCTCGGCAAATGGCAGCGCCTTGACATCCTGGTAAACAACGCAGGTATAACGCGCGATCGAAGCATGCGCAAGATGACCGACGACGACTGGGATATGGTGCTCGGGGTGCACCTGCGCGGGGCGTTCCTGATGAGCCGCGCGGTGCAGAAGTACATGGTTGAGCAACATTACGGGCGCATCGTCAACCTGTCCTCGTCGTCCGCGCTCGGCAACCGCGGGCAGGCCAACTACTCCGCCACCAAGGCCGGCCTGGAGGGCTTCACCAAGACGCTCGCCAAGGAGCTAGGTAAGTTCGGGATCACCGCGAACGCGGTCGCACCGCACTTCATCGCCACCGACATGACCGCGGCCACCGCGGCCCGGATCGGCGTCTCCTTCGAGGACTTCAACAGCTACGGCTCGCGCCGCGGCAACGACCGCGTGATGACCCGCGGCACGTTCGCCAACATC
>PMHI01000713.1 GCA_003156615.1 Acidobacteriaceae bacterium
GCGCAAGGACTTAGTGGGGACGCTCGGCTGTCCCATCCGAAAGGGAGAGACCTTCTTTTTTGCGGATTTTGAAAAACTCTGGGCCACGACTTCCAGCGCGGTGAATACAGGCACCCTGTATTACGAGGATCCCGCGTTTGTGGCTTGGGCGCAGTCCAACTACCCCAACAATGTCGGTACGCAGATTCTCTCCGGATGGCCCGCCAGCAACATAAGGGGCAGCGCTTACGAGAACGCGCTGCAAGCTTCGGCAAGGTATCGTCCGTGCTCCCAGCGCAGCAGTTGCAGCTCGGGCTGAGGGTATCGTTCTAGCTTTGCCTGAGGGGGCGTTGAGCGGCGAGCCGAAGTGTGCTTCGGCTCGCTAGTTTTTTGCCGGCAAGCCGCACTACAATCGCTTCCGGAGCGCGCGAGCGCAGCCCTCCGGCCGCGGCTTCTAGCCTCCGGGCGGCGCTTGCGGCGGCACAAGGGCATCTGCGCTAAATTCGAAGACCGATCCATCAGAGGGAAGCCATGAGTCGATTTTCTTGTTCCAGACGCCGGTTCTTGAAGCAGGCCTCCAGCGCGGGAGTGGCATGTTCTGCGACAGGCCTCGTAGGCAGCCTCGTGGGTGGGCTTCGAGGAGAAGGTCGGGCTCAGTCTGTCCCGTCAGCCACAGCGACCAGCGCTCGGGTCTATGTCGACACCCGGCGAACGATTGCGCCGCTCGACCGCAATCTGTTCGGCTCTTTTCTGGAGCACCTGGGCCGAGCCATCTATGAGGGGATCTATGAGCCTGGATCGAAGCTTTCCGATGCCAACGGATTTCGCCAAGACGTAACCAACGAAATCCGCCAGCTTGGAGTTCCGATCATTCGCTATCCGGGAGGGAATTTTGTCTCTGGATACAACTGGCTGGACGGTGTCGGTCCGAAACAGAACCGGCCGCGCACCCTCGACAAGGCTTGGGACACGACCGAGTCGAACCAGTTCGGCACCAATGAATTTCTTGCTTGGTGCAAAGCCGCAGCCACGCAGCCACTCATGGGCTTGAATCTTGGGACGGGAACGCCGGAAGAAGCCGCTGCTCTGGTGGAATACTGCAACATCGACAAGGGGACCAAATGGAGCGATCTGCGGCGGCAGCATGGCGTGGTCGAGCCTTGGAAAGTTGAGCACTGGTGCCTGGGTAACGAAATGGACGGCCCCTGGCAGATCGGGCACATGTTGGCGACGGAGTATGGTCTGAAGGCTGCAGACGCCGCCCGGCAGATGCGCGATGTGGATCCCTCGCTCAAGCTCATCGCCTGCGGGTCCAGCGGACCCTTCATGGCAACGTATCTGGAATGGGATCGCGAGGTGCTCGAGCAATGCTACGACTATGTCGATGGGCTGTCGCTCCACCGCTATTTTGGCAACAATGAGCGCGACACGGGCGGCNNGTCTGCGATCTGGTGCGGGGGCACAAAAGGTCGCCCAAGAAGCTGTGGCTTTCTTTCGACGAATGGAACGTTTGGTATCGCACCACCAAAGGCGATGCCGTCGATGGCCACCGGCAGGAAGCGCCGCATCTGCTCGAAGAAGTGTACAACCTGGAAGACGCGCTTCTAGTCGGGGGACTAATTAACTCCCTGTTGCGCCATGCCGATCGAGTGAAGCTCGCTTGCCTCGCCCAGTTGGTCAACGTGATCGCTCCCATCATGACGGACGCGAATGGTCTGTTCCGGCAGACGATCTACTACCCCTACAGTTGGGCTCTGCAATTTGCCAAGGGCACAGTGCTGGATCTGCTGGTCGAGTCTTCCACCTATGAAGTTTCCGGCTTGGACCAGGTCGCGTATCTGGATGTCGCCGGCTCGCTGGATCGTAGCGATGGCAAGGTCTCCCTCTTTATTCTGAACCGCGATCTGTCGAAGGCCCATGACGTTGAGGTGGTGTGGGAAGATGCTGCTCCAGCCCAGGTGATTTCAGCGTCTGTGTTGACCGGCAACGACCTGAAGGCCTCAAACAGCTTTGCGGCGCCACAACGAGTGGCCCCGCAATCGTTTCGGGCTCCGGCTGCCGCCGCGGGCAAGACTAAATTTGAGGTGCCGGCGAGCTCTTATACCGTCATTCAGTGGTCGCCGTAAACCGGAGCGAAGAAACTGTCTGGGAGGGAGAAGCTTGCCGAGTCGAAGAGTCACCACGCCAGACGCAACAGAGAAAGACCTTGGCGAGGCAGTGTAAATTGCAGCTGCGCGTCGCCGTGTGGAATTTCTATCCATGCCGGTGAGGTCAGTAGCTGCAGTTGGCCGGCACTCTCCAGGCGCGTGTATTCGGCTGCAGAGGCGGATTGCGGCGAGCTCATCTCCTTCCACGCACTGAATGCGTTGCTGTGGTCCGAGTCTAGCCGAAAATGTTCGAGCAGACCGTGTTGTGCGTTGCTGGGCAAGCCGGTTATTGCCAGATCGATGAGCGCCGCGCCCGTTCGAACATCGTCGTCGTGATAGTTCCAGATCAGAATCTCGATCTCCCGCTCCTTGCGAGAAGCGATCGCGTTGATGTCGGGCTGCGATCGCACCCCGTTGCGTACAATCTCTTCGGTTGCCAGGGCTCCTGAACTGGTTACTTTCACACGCACGTTCCCTAATAACCCCAGCATGCGAAAGGCGTTCAAAACGGGCTTATCCACGCCGTTGGTCGCCAGTTCCCGAAACCCGGCGAAGTAAGGCTGGTCCTCAAATTCAAACGCCCAGGTAACCGCTCCCATAAAATTGACGTGCTCTTTCCGGGCTAACTCGAGGATCGCACTGAGAACTTCGACGGTGTAGGCGCCGTACAAGGCCCCATTGCGATACGAGTTCTTCGGATTGCCTTCGGAAGAACAGGCTGCACAACCCTCCGGGTCCGACTCTCCCAGAATGATCGGAGTCTGCCGCCATTCCGGAAACGAGGCTGTAATCTGGAATCCCTGCTCGATCGCGACCAGTTGACGGCTAATCCCCATCTGCACGTGGTCGCCTTGCCAGGTCGGAGATCCTTTGGGATGAAAGCTGATGAAGTCGAGACGTGATCCAACCCTGCCGTTCGCGTAATTCTTCTGGCGCGCGCAGTGCTCGAGGAATGCGCGGAGAAAATCTTGTGCTTTCGAGTTGCCTGGGCCGGTTGTCTCCGGCCCACCGATGCGTGCCTCGGGGAACGACCGAACCACCGCGTCGACGGTAAAGTCGTAAAGCTTGAAATACTCTTCTCGCGTTCCTTGCCAATACCCGATGTCTGGCTCGTTCCATACTTCCCACAGCCAGGTCTTGGTTTCAGCATCACCATAGCGCTGGCGGAGATGGTGAACGAACTGGAAAACGAGTTCGGACCACTTCTGATAGTCCTTGGGCGGATACGCCCATCCCGTATAAATATCCGTAACCGGAACGCGGGGAAAGTCGTGACGATAGGGCTCGGGATGGATGGAAAGTGCTTTTGGCATGAAGCCGATTTCGACCAGAGGCTTAACCCGGGCTGCCTGGAATGCATCGAAAATCTCGTCCACAATCGCCCAACTATAAATCGGATGTCCGGAAGCATCTTCCGAATAGACGTTGGTCGATCCCCACTTCAGGGAAGAGGACCCGTCCCCGCTCGTGAGCAGGTTGTGAACCCGCACGTATACCGGAGCGGCGTCCAGCGCGGCTAATTCGCCGAGTAGTTTCTTGCCGTTCGGAGCGTAAGTGTAATTGGGTTCGTCGTAGCCGAAATAGTTCCAGACCGGCGAGATCGGCCGGTCAGACTGATCGACCTGCACACGGATGCTCACCCGCGGTGGTGTTTGCTGCGACCGGCACAATGGAGCGATCAGAAAAAGCAGAACCACAGAGAAGGGAACGACCGCCCTCCCGTTGCCGGGGTTCCGATCGCGCATTCGAATCGGCTGTCTCAGTGACGAACTGTCGCCAGCGCACAGAGGGCCTAGACGCATACGTTCCCGACATTCCTCAGCGAGTGGAGAAACTGTAAACCGTGACCGTGTGATAGCGATGACCGGGTTTCAACTCCGTGGATGGAAAATCCGGATGATTCGGCGAGTCAGGAAAGTGCTGGGTTTCCAGACACAATGCCGCATGCAATGCGTACGGCTTCCCGCCCTTGCCCCGGATCGAGCCATCCAGGAAGTTTCCGCTGTAGAACTGGATCCCTGGCTGGTCGGTCAGAACTTTCAGCACACGACCGCTGCCGGGCTCGTAGACTTCGGCAGCCTCCACCAACTTCCCGCCGCCGCTATCGAGCACCCAGTTGTGGTCGTAGCCGTGACCCAGGCGAATCTGTTCCTCGTCCGCGTT
>PMHI01000262.1 GCA_003156615.1 Acidobacteriaceae bacterium
TGCGACATCGTGTTTCTCCGCTTTCCTGGCGAAGACTATTGAATCGAAAGGAATCCTGTGACGTTTCAACCAATCGGTCGTGTCGTCATGTATGCCGCTACCAAAATCTGTCCGTGACGATGAGTAGAGTGTTCCGGACACAATCCCGGTTGTGACACAGGGGTGTGTCCTCTGATAGATACTGCGATAGTTGTTGTTCTGGTTGTTTGTGGTGAAGGAACAACAAGCAGTGTTGCGTGGCGTAGCCTGATCGTAGGGCCGAAGAGTCGAGTGTCGAGCAGGGTTATAGCTCCTTCCTCTACACCGACGGTGGAGATAATGGACTGCCTCTCCTTTTTACGCCTCCTTTACTGATTCACTGTTCTTCCTGCGCCGGGCTCGCGACAGCACCGATTTGTCGGCAGGTAAGTTGGTTGGGTTTGCCCGACTTTGCTGCGTCGTCGTGCATTGCAGGCGCTCTCCGCCTGGTCGTGGGATTGCTTTGTGTGTTGCGGGGGCAAACCAAGGAATCGAGTCTGGAAGGAATTGGCGGGCGTTCCGGCAGGTGCATTTTGTCGCGGTGTTCCTGTAGAGTGGTCTCGAGTACTGGTCCGTGCGCGGTTCCTGTGGGGACGGGCAGAATGGCACTCGACGATACTGGGACGGAGTTACAGTCGGTATCCAACCTAGCCACGCAATACGACCGAGTGCGCCGGGAGATTGACGATGCCACGCTTCCCGCTAAACCGCTCGCGTTCTCGGTGGATGGCAGAACATTCGGCTACGAGGCCCAGGTTAGACAAGCGTTTCGAGTCGGCAGCTATGTCAGCATCAAGACCAAGGACGCCAACTACCTGGGCCAAGTCACAGCGCAAGACGTGGCGACCCGAGATGGCCCTCAGTACGGTATTATTGCGACCGCAAACGCGGGTCTGGTAATGGGCAGCGTGAGCAAGGGCTCCCATTTCCTTGATCGGGTCCGCTTTCGATACGTGCAAGGAGGCGGCGAACTCATCGGACGGCTGACACCCGACGGGATTGAGCGTGCTGCCGAGGGCCGCGCCTTCGACGAGGCCGAGCTTGAGCCAGCCTCTGGTGACACGATTGCTCTGCACCTTACTGCCGCCGATACCACTCGCCTGGACATAGGCTATGCACTAGGGGTCGAACCCCCGGGAAAGGTACGCGTGCAACTGCAACCGAAGGGATTCTACAGGCACACCTTCATTTGCGGTCAGTCACGGTCCGGGAAGACGTTCGCCCTGGGCGTAATACTTGAACGACTCCTGCTTGCGGACGGTGCCTTCCGGATAATCATTCTCGATCCCAACTCAGATTTCGTTCGGATCGATAAGATCCGCGCTAAAGATCAATATGATAAGACCTTGGTTGCTCCCTGCTCCAATGAGGAATACTCCGCCATCAAGTCGCAGCTATCTGGCAGTATCCGCATTCTGCGCCCGCATCCGTTTAATCCCTCTACCTTGAAGATCCGCCTCAGCGACTTGGATCCGGGCGAGCAGGGGGCGGTGCTTCAGCTGCATCCAACACGCGATCTCGACGCCTTCAATACCTTTTCAAGGGTCGTCGAACGGATGGGCGGCGGACCCTACTCTTGGGAAGTCATTAATAGTGCCCTCGTCAGCGACGCTCGCCCCTCCTCCCTCGACCTCATTATGCGCATTCAGAACCTCCGCGTCGCCGACTGGCCCCTCTGGTGCCAGACCGAGGAGCCCTCCATGGCGGAGATCCTGAGACAGGAAAATTGGCGCGGCGCGGTAGTCGACGTAGGCAGTCTTCCCTCGCCCGACGAGAGGGCAGTGTCGGCGATTGCCGTCCTAAACTACCTATGGAAAGCCAAGGATCTTAAGAAGCCCGTCCTTTTGGTCATTGACGAAGCACATAACATCTGCCCCCAAGAACCAGCCAACCAAATTCAGGAGATCGCGACCGATTACATCGTCCGCATTGCCGGTGAAGGACTCAAGTACGGCCTGCGGCTCCTACTGGTTTCACAACGTCCTGCAAAAATTCATGCCAGTGTGCTGACGCAGTGCGAGAATCTCGTTCTGATGCGAATGACCTCGAGAGCAGACATAGAGAGTCTGAGTCAAACGTTTTCTCAGGTGTCTCCGACCTTGATGGCGCGATCACGATACTTTGTCCAAGGGGAATCCCTAGTCGTAGGCGAGATCGCGAAGAGCCCGACCTTTGCGAAATTTGAGGGTCGGATTTCTCATGAGGGCGCTTAGTCCCAAGGATTGGCGGTCTCAGCATAGTTCCCGTAACGTTGGATAAGAACGTGTCGGGCAACCGCTTCAACGAGGTCTTTCCCTGTGCCAGTAACGAGGGCGGCGTCGAGAACGCCACGCCGAGCACGACGCACATAGGCTTTTAGCGCTTCCGTAAGTTCACTGCCATTTAGCGAATCAAGGACGGTGGGTACCAGTTCTCCAGTTTCCGTCAGTTGGAAACCTTCGCTCGTAAATGCCTCCCGCAGGTTTTGAATGCCGTTGTCGTGTTTCACCGAGCCCTCTCAGAACCGGACGTGACAGTTTACCGAGTAGCCAGGCAGCCTTGCGGCTGCCCAGCCCTCTAAGAACCGTGCGTGATACTTTCGCATCACACGGCTCGAGCATTCAATAACGCCCCCTTGAAGAACGAGGACGCGGCCTTATTTCAACCGCAAATAAAACCTACTCGATACTGATTTGCGGCCAACTCGCACGGCGATGGAAAAAAAATCCATCGGGCGTGTGGGAAGCTGCACCGGCAGCTTGCGCCGCCGTCATTTGCGTTTTGCTTCCTACATCGGTTCCACAAATGTTCTCGAGTTTGAACACCATCGCCAAGTCAGCTCCGTTTCCGGTGAGGTAATCTTGTCCCATCAAGCCGACGCAACCTCTATCTGCCCG
>PMHI01000173.1:0-5043 GCA_003156615.1 Acidobacteriaceae bacterium
GAAGTTTCGGATTCCGGTGTAGACGGTCGTCGTTTCCCTGGCGGCATGCTGATCGATCGCGCTCTGCTTGGGGACGAAGGCGTCTACATCGGCAATGCCGATCAGAACTTTGACATCGCCGTTCGGCAATCGTTCCGCAACTTCGATCTGGTCGAGATCGCGCGAGGTGTCATTGTCAATCGACGACCAAAGCAGATTCCGCAGATCGCGCACACTCTGCCCGGCAATAATCGCCGGAGGATGGGCTCGCAGTGCGGCAAGTTGCTGCTGCACCGCGGGCGGAAAGTCCGGCTGGAACCCATGGAGCCGCATGACATCTCTTGCAGTTGCTTGCAGGTCGATATGAGATGGATTGGCGTTAGGCATGAATTCTCCGGCAGCAGGTCAACCAAAAAATCTTTCACCACAGAGGCACAGAGACTCAGAGAAGAACAAGGCAAGATCGGAACAGTCTGAAGAGATCCTAAGAGATTTTCTCTGTGTCTCTGTGCCTCTGTGGTGAAGGCCCTTTCTTGTTAGGCCTTGGCGAGTTCCGCAGCCGCCTCGTCGCTGTGCTGCTTCACCAACCTGTTGCGCTGTGAGCGCAGCTTCAGGAACGTCTTCGCTTCTTTGTAAAGCCGCTTGCGGTCGTTGCTGTCAAACGCAGCCTTCCTCAAGATGCGGAAAACCGCCTTGGGCCGGAAGTAATACTCGTCGTAAAAACGGTGCACTGCGGAAAGAATGTCATCGGCGGGCAAGCCGGGATATTGGATGTGCGCCAACTGGTGCCCGCCTTCATCCACCATCTTGTTCTCGCCGACCATGAACCCGTTCTTTACTGCATAGTCGTAAAGTTCAGTGCCAGGATAGGCGTGAGCCACCGAGACCTGAATGGTTTCAACGTCCAGTTCTTTCGCAAACGCGATCGTATTGTTGATGGTCTCATGCGTCTCGCCCGGCAATCCCATGATGAAGTCGCCGTGGATCACCAGGCCCAGCTTATGACAGTCTTTCGTAAACTGCCGCGCCCGCTCAACGGTCGCGCCCTTCTTGATGTTCTTCAGAATCTGCTGGTCGCCGGACTCGTAGCCCACGATGAGCAGCCGGCATCCCGCTTCCTTCATCGCCTTCAGCGTTTCGTAGTCGGTAGTAACACGCGAAGTGCAAGACCAAGTCAGCCCGAGCGGCTTCAGCTTGGCGCACAGCTCGATCGTGCGCGCCTTCTGGATGTTGAACGTATCATCGTCGAAGAAGAATTCTTTCACTTCCGGCCAGTACTGCTTGACTTTCGACATTTCTGCCGCCACATCGTCAGTCGAGCGCTTGCGCCAGGGATGCCCGCTCAAAGTTTGCGGCCACAGGCAGAAGGTACACTGTGCCGGACAACCCCGCGTGGTATAAAGCGAGACGTAAGGGTTCAGCAGAAACGGCACATTGTAACGAGAAACGTCGAGGTCGCGCTTGTAAACGTCAGTCACGTGAGGCAATGCATCCAGATCCTGGATCTGCGGCGCATCCGGATTGTGCACCACCTTCCCATCTTTCAGATACGAAATGCCGGGAATCTCTTCGAGCGGCTTGCCTTTGGCAAAGTCGACCACAGCGTAGTCAAACTCCTTGCGCNNACGAGAAACTCGTAGTCCTTTGCGATCTCAACCGTCTGTTGAGCTGAAATGTAATGCGGGGGCGCATCGAGCAGCCGCGCGCCCTCTAGCATCCCGGCCGGATAAGCCAACCAAACCGGATACCAGTATGACTCGATCTCGCGGGTAGCAGGCCAACGAGAGCCGGCGCCGCCGTCGAAGTTTTCGAAAGAGGGAGGGTTCAAGAACAATGTTTTAAGAGGCATATTGAGTATCACTTATTTTAACATCCAAGGGCGGTGGATGCGCGAAAAAGCAGTGTTTGCGCAGGTTCGTTCGCCTGCATAGAAAGCCCGCACTATTTCGTTGCGAGGGCCGGGTTTCCAGGTCGCCGGTGGCGCGCAGAGCATTCGCTGGCTTGCGATTGGGCATTGTCAAGGTCGACTTCTGCCGCCGTGAACGGGCTGGATTGTATAGCCAGCCACGGCTGACCGGGAGGCCTGAGGAAAAGACGGGATCGCCCCACGGTCTATTTGGCTCCCAGGGCCCAGCTTTCCAGATCACCGGCGGTGCGCAAGAGGGCGACCTGGCTGCGTTCGAGTTCGAAGGTGACATCCTGCAGTGCGAACAAGCGTTCGCTCACTTGAGTTTGGGCGTTGTCAAGATCGTGCAGGTTGGCGGTGGAGGAGTCCATGCGCGTGCGCACGGCTTCCACATTTTTCTGGGCGATCTCATATTCAAGTTCGGCAACGTCGTGGGCGGCCTGCATCTGGGTGACGGAGCGTTNNACCCGCTCGTGCTGGGCGAGGTTCAGGAAAGGGAGGTGGATGGCCACTCCCACGGTAGCGTTGTTGGGCTGGAAGCTGCCGGGCTGGTAAAACCGATCATAGTTGTTGTAGGTGGCGAGATTGGCGTACTGGGCGGCAAAGTCCATGCTCGGCCACAGGGACCTGTGTTCTGCCTTCGCCCGCAAGTATTGCGCGCGCGCATGTTCAACCGCAGCCTGCACCTCGGGATTCGCGTCCGTGGCTTTTGTGGAGAGATCCTCGTCTGGTTTTACCACGGGCAGAACGGGAACGGAGTCAGGATCTATTTCGACGAGCGCGACGGGCAGTCCGGTCAGCTTGGAAAGATGCTCACGGAGAACGTCGGTTGCACCAGCAGCTTCGGCCATACGCCAACGCACCCGCGCCACGGCCAAGCGAGCTTTCGTGCCATCCAGTTCGCTGTCGATGCCTTCTTTGATGCGTCGCGCAACCGCTGCCTGGGTTTGCTCTTCCGCAGCTTCCGCCTCGCGCAGACCGCTCAAACGCCGTTCCCACTTGGCCAGCTCGGCATAGCTCAACACGGTGTCCTGGATGATTTGACTGCGCTGGTCCTCGGTTTTCAACTTGCTGACCGCGATGTCGGACTGAGCGGCGCGAATAAAGTCCTTCAAGGCGGGATTGATGAGAGCGGATTGGGCGGTTACGTTGAAAAGCGAAGGAGCGGCGCCTTCGAGGCTGAGCGGAAAACCATCCGACCAGCCAATTCCAGCTCCCGCATTGAGTTGAGGGATGTAGCTATTGCGCAGCTCGCGGTAGCTGGCGAAGGCGTGTTGTTGGTCAGCGGCAGTGATGCTGATGGCGGTGGCGTGTTTCAGCGCCAGCTCCACTACTTGCCGGAGCGTGACTGGCTCGGCCAGCAGGGAAGCGGGCAGGAAAAGGAGGATCGCCAAAAGGACGATCGCCAATATGAGTTTATGAGCGCATACGCCGTGCCGTGATTTCGTTTTCATTCGTGTCACCTTGGTGGTTCTGGGAAGATTCTACGGGTAATCTGATGCGAGAGAGATGATAAGGATGGGTCGGAGTGGGGTCCGGTGGCGATTGCGGGCGCAGACGTTATCATTTCAGCTGAGGCGAAGGCCAAGAGCGCGGCCGGTGCTTGCCGGCTTAAGACTGAGGCGAAGATTTATGGTTGACTTCCATCGATTCGAAATGCGCGCGATACTCGCGTGCATCCTGCTGGGGGCGATGTGGGCACCGTTCTCGTTTGCCCAGGAGGCCCGGCCACTTCATGCGGAATATCGGGTCCAATTTTTTCACCTGCGGGTGGAAAACCAGGATCTGCGCATGGCTTACCGCGAAGTGCAGCCCACGGGTGCTTCCAACGGAGAGGCCGTGCTCCTGTTGCACGGAAAGAATTTCTCCGGATTTTACTGGGAGCCGACCATTGAGTTTCTGGCGCAACAAGGCTATCGCGTGATTGCGCCAGACCAGTTGGGCTTCGGCGCGTCGTCACGACCGGACATTCATTACAGTTTTCACCAGATGGCTCAAAATACGAAGGCGCTGCTTGATCATTTGGGCATCCCGCGGGTTGATGTGATTGCGCATTCGATGGGTGGAATGCTGGGCGTGCGCTTCACGCTGCTGTTCCCGGAGATGGTCGAGAAACTGGTGCTGGAGAATCCCCTCGGGCTCGAAGACTACCGCAGGCTGGTTCCTTACATTTCGCTGCAAGAGCAGTATGCGGCGGAGTTGAACCAGACCTACGAGAAGATGCTCGACTACCAGAAGAGCTATTACCCAGGGGCATGGAAGCCGGAGTACGAAGTCTACGTACAGGATCAGGCGATGGTACTTGACAAGGGCGAGTATCCGCGCGATGCGTGGTCCTCGGCGCTGACCTACGAGATGATCTATGAGCAGCCGGTTGTCTACGAACTGGACGAGATCAGCCGCCCGACGTTGCTGATCATCGGGCAGGACGATCGCACCGTCGTGGGCAAGAATCGCTTGCCCTCCAGCTTGCAATCTGTCGCTGGACAGTACCCGGAGTTGGGCCGCAAAACCCATGTTGCTATCAAAGGCTCGATATTGGTCGAGGTTCCGGAATGCGGCCACATCCCACACATCCAGAAGCCGGAGCAGTTTCGCAACGCGGTGGTGATGTTTTTCGGGGTCGCGCCTTCACCGCGCTAAGCGCGAGTTTATAGTCAGAAGGTTGTTCTGATGCGCCGGCGGGTGTGGCAGGTTAGCCTCGGCCGCGGAACTGGATGATTCTCCGGCGGTCGCGTTTGGAGGGTCTAGCGGCGGGTAGTTCTTCGAACTGTCTCATGGCTTTGCGTTCGGCCGCTACTTTCTGGCGCAGTTCGCTGCTGGCTTCGGTTTCGCGGTAGAGAGTTTGTGCGACGGAAGCGGGGCCGCGTATGTCGCTGAGGAGCAGGACTTCCACTTCGAAGTCGCCGCCGTCGTTGGTGATGCGCAACATGTCTCCAATGCGCACGTCGCGCGCGGCTTTGGCGGGCTGATTGTGGGATTGAATTCTGCCAAGTTCGCAGGCGCGCGCGGCTAACGAGCGCGTCTTGAAGAAGCGAGCGGCCCAGAGCCATTTGTCCATGCGTACATCGGCCATGGTTCATTGTCGTATAGCGCAGGGGGCTGGCTCAAGCGCGCTCCTTTGGCGGTGGTTGGCGGTGGAGAGAACTGCAGATCCC
>PMHI01000173.1:5146-5286 GCA_003156615.1 Acidobacteriaceae bacterium
TCCGGTCGGGATGACAAGTCGAAGGGTAGTTTTCTTCCTGAACATTTGATTGCTGGAGAGGTAGTGAAGCGAGGAGGCGGAGGGCTAGGGTTCTTAGGATGGGAGCTGCTGACCGCGTGTTTCGGGGAGAAACAAAACGC
>PMHI01000662.1:0-11980 GCA_003156615.1 Acidobacteriaceae bacterium
AGTTCGGCAAGCAGAGAATCCGAAAGCGAAAGCAACCCCTTCTGCTCTGGAGTGTGCGCCGCTTCCGGGGCGTACACGGCCCCAACCCATTCGGCGTTGATAGGCGGGATTTGCGTTGCGTTAAGGTCGCGATAAATGACCGTTCCATCCGGGTGGGAAGACTTCCATTGTGCAACGAACGCGCCGGTAAGCTGGCGCGACACGGATCGCCCATACAGTGGGCTCGAATCGATGTGAAGAAGCGTGGGCATGGCAGTGAGTTCTCCTGTACGTCAATTGATGTGTAAGCAACATATGTCGATTCAATAAATCGACGAGTGTCGTTTAAGCATCTATTGGTGTGAGAAGAGATATACTGACAAGTCCAATGCCCAAGAGTCTCCAGCCCGACAGCGCGGCCGAAACGACCGACCCTCGCATCGTGCGCAGCCGCCACATGCTGATGGAGGCTTTGGCCAAGCTGCTGATTCACAATAACTTTGACGATATTTCCATTCAGGAGATCGCCGACGAGGCCACCCTAAACCGGGCAACCTTCTACCTTCATTACCCCGACAAAAACGCTCTGCTGCAAGCGATGGCCGCCGCGCGCTTCGGCGAGTTGATTGCGCGCCGTGGCCTTTCCTTCACAGACTGTGACGGTGCGCTTCGCGCCATCGCGCTTGGGGTCTGCGATTATCTCGCCGAGACCACAGGCTGTCCTGGCCAGTTGGCGAAGATGCCCCTCGAAGGTTCCATCATTCCTGTGGTAGAAGACATGTTCCGGAAGGGTGCCGCTGATCACGCGATGGCACCCGGCGTCGATCCTGAGCTGCTGGCAACTACGGCCGCATGGGCAATCTTCGGCGCTGCGCGCCGCTGGTATCAAGCCCCCGACCGCATCCCTGCTGAAGAGATGGCTGCCAGGATTGAAGCAATGGTGAAGCCGATCTTTCTCAGCGCTTCTCCGCGCTGATCTCTTGGTATCGCCTTCCATTCAGGATCTTACGTACTGTGGCTCTTCGAAAATTGGCAAGAAGCCCGCGATGAAGGGAGCGTCCAACCGATGCGCGCTGGCGTCGCCATCCTGTAAGTCTGGCTTGGCCCGCTATCCAGCGACTCACAGATGCCGGGGTGTAGAAATGCGTCGCTGGTTGCATAGTAAGAAGGGATGGCGCAGCAGGGGAACTATGCACTTAACGGAACTCTCGGAGATTCCCAGCGCAGAGGCTACGTCCGGTCTCTGACGAGAAGCCGACTTGTCATTACTAATCCGCTCGGTGCCCCCGGATTACTTCCTGTTTGCCGACAACACACCCAGAATCGTCACATTCTCTCTAACGTGGCGCACGGGCTATAATTGCGCCCACGCATGGCTCTGACCTCTGGCACGAGACTTGGCCCTTACGAAATCGAATCGCCGCTCGGCGCCGGCGGCATGGGCGAGGTTTACCGTGCGAAAGACACGCGTCTCGATCGCACCGTTGCCATCAAGATTCTCCCCACTCATCTCTCCGCCAATCCCGAATTCAAGCAGCGTTTCGAGCGCGAAGCTCGTGCCATTTCTTCCCTGAATCATCCCCACATCTGCCATCTCTATGACGTCGGCTCGCAGGAGGGTACCGACTTCCTGGTTATGGAGTTCCTCGACGGCGAGACGCTGGCCGAGCGCCTGCGCAGGGGCCCGCTGCCCCTCGCTGAGCTGCTGAAGATTGGAATTGAACTCGCAGACGCTTTGGAGATCGCCCATCGCGCTGGTATCGTGCATCGCGACTTCAAGCCCGGCAACGTCATGCTGACCAAGTCCGGAACCAAGCTGATGGATTTCGGCCTGGCGAAACCCGCTTTACTCGGCGCAGCCGGCTCGGGATCGGCTCCGCTTTTATCCGCCGCCCGCACTATGAGCGGCCCCACTCCCGTCAGCCCGCTGACCACCGCCGGCAGCATTGTCGGCACCATTCAGTACATGTCTCCCGAACAAATTGAGGGCAAAGAGGCGGACGCGCGCTCCGACATTTTTGCGTTCGGCGCGGTCCTCTACGAGATGGCCATGGGCAAGCGCGCATTTGAGGGCAAAAGCCAGATCAGCGTAGCCTCGGCCATTTTGGAGAAAGATCCCGAACCCATCGGTACCAGCAAGCCCCTTACGCCGGCGGCCTTCGATTATCTCGTAGCCGCCTGTCTGGCAAAAGATCGCGAAGACCGTTTCCAGTCGGCCCACGATGTGCGCTTGCAACTGAAAGGTATTTCGCAATCGTCGCAGTCGCCGGCTGGAATCGCGCCAGCTCCAGCTCCGCGAACGCTCGGCCGGCATCTGCTGCCGCTAAGCGGGGCGATTTTGTTCGTGGCTGCGCTAATCATTCTCTTTCTCTCCCGACAGGCCAGCACTCCCACGCTTTCGGTACGCGCCTACATCCCACCCCCGCCGCAAACCACATTTCGCGCCTCCGGCTTCGACGCAGGCCCGGTGGTTATCTCGCCCGACGGCAAAACCCTCGCCTTCTCCGCCGTCGACGACAAGGGCCGCACCAACCTCTGGCTCCGCCAGCTGGACGCCCAGCAAGCCATGATGCTTCCCAGCACCGAAGACGCCGCCAGCCCCTTCTGGTCTCCCGACAGCCATTACCTCGCCTTCGTCGCCGACCGAAAACTAAAAACGATCAGCGTCTATGGAGGAGATGCGCAAACCCTCACCGACGATAGCGTTTACAGCGGATGTGGCGATTGGAGTCCCGCCGGCATCATTCTTTTCTGCAGACAAAACTTCGGGCCGATCTCGCAGATCGCAGCCTCCGGCGGCCAGGTCTCGCCAGCCACTCATCTCAGCCAAAATGAAATTGCGAACGACGATCCGTCTTTCCTCCCCGACGGCAAACACTTTCTCTACGTCTCCCGTCAGCTGTCTCAACCAGCCCGAATCAAACTGGGAGTGCTTGGCAAGCCCGAACAAGGTGGAACCGAGATTGCCCAAGGCAGTCGTGCGGTGTTTGCATCCAATCATCTCTTGTTTGTCCGCGCCGGACACATTCAGGCCCAGCCCTTCGATTCGCGCACCTTCAAGCTCTCCGGCGATCCTCAGACGATCGGTGAGGCCCGCACTTTCTCCGTCTCTGAAAACGGCGTTCTCGCTTACCACGAGAGCTCCGCCGAGTCCGAGCTCAAGTTGTTTGACCGAAGCGGAAACCTGATCGGCACGCCCGGTCCGCAGGCGGTTTATTCCGATCCGCGTTTTTCTCCCGATGGTAAATCCATCGCCATTACGATCTCGGACCCACGATCCGGCAAAGCCGATATCTGGCTAGTTCCCGTCGCCGGCGGCCAGCCCACCCGCATCACTTTCGGACCCGATGATTTTTGGCCGGCATGGTCGCCTGATGGAAAGCAAATAGCCTACGGTGTCGGTGAAAATGGTAAGCACTCGATCCGCCGGCGCTCTCTCGACGGTCGCCAACCCGAAGAAGTTCTCTATCAGAACGACGCTTATATTAGTGACGCGCCCATCGACTGGTCGCCAGACGGGAACTACCTCTCCTTGGATCTGGAGTCGAAAGAAGGAGTCTTTTCCAATTGGATTCTGCCCTTGACCGGCGACCGCAAGCCCTTCCAGCCGCCCGCCGCCTCCCACATGACGGTCAGCCAGTACGACGGCCGCTTCTCTTCCGATGGCCGGTGGCTGGCTTATTTCTCCTATGAGACAGGCAGGCCCGAAGTCTACGTTGTGCCATTTGAAGCGGGTGCCAAAACCCAGGTCTCCACCACCGGGGGATGGAACACTGTCTTCAGCCGCAACAACGAACTCTTTTTCGTCAGCATGGGAAACCGCCTGATGGCCGCGCACACTTCCGCGCTAGCGGGCTTCCACGTCGACTCCATCGAACCTCTGTTCCAACTCGATCTGCCAAACTTCGCCGGAATCAGCTTCGACGTCAGCCCCGACGGAAAAAACTTCGCAGTCCAAACCGCCGACCACACCAAATCCACCTCCATCACTTTGCTGACAAACTGGCCCGTGGAACTTAAGAAGTGAGCTCTGCCACCGGGCCGCTGCCGTATCAAGCCTGGAAACATTTGCACTGGGCGGATTACGGGCTACCCTTCCATAATCCGGTAAGGTGAGATTTGCCCACCGCGCTGACAATTGCACTTCATCCCGTCCTCATCCCCACACAGACGGACCTAGTGGGACAACCGCCATTTTATGCGTGTGTACGCGATCCGGAACCCCTTACGCTCGGCATTGCGCTGAGAATCGCTGCCCGGCTGGGCGACCATCATCGCCAGATCGCATCCCCGGTCGTAGGCGTAGCACATACGCTTGTGAAGGAGCGCTGCTTGCAACCCACGACGCCGCAGCTCCGGAACCGTGGCCGAGCCGCCGAACAAAGCAACGCCATCATGAATGCACAGCACGCCAGCGGCGCCAGGTTTCCCGTCGTGTTCGGCGAGGAAGCACAGACTCTCGTCGCGTGCTGCAGATATGCAACCGAGGTTCAGAAGAAACTCGCGAAGTTCGGGATGTTCGTGCGACCAGCCCCTTGCACTTATTTCACTCCACAGTTGCGCTTCTTCCGGGGCGATGATCCGCGCACTGACAGCACTCTGCTCCTCAGGTGTAGGCCGCTCAACAGGCCGATAAAGAACATTGCTGATTTCAATGGGTCTGTAGTTGCGGGTACAGAGCATTCCGAGCGCAGCGACCCCAGCGAAAGGACTCACTTCGTGGAGCACCGGCGCTCCGCGGTCGAGAAAGAAGCGCTCAATCACGTCCAGCGAGGCCGGGCTCAGTTCCTTGAAGATAGCGAGTCCAAAAGTCTGAGTGAGGGGAGACTCGATGCCATCGAAGACTGCGTATGCGCCAGCGCATTCGATCCATTCGGCACCGCTGTCAGGGAACAGACGACGCCGTGCTTCCGCGTACTGAACACACGCGTGCCCTTCGGCACGCTCCAAGCGTTTCGAGAGCGCAAGGTCAGAAGAGTGCATCGTGTTCGATTATGCACACGGCTCGGCGTTGTAGCAAAACCTACGCGCTGTTGCTCGGCCGTGGGGACCGTGATCGCCTGACGATGTATACATTACTTTGGACAAGAGAAAAATGCTCCGCCTACTCATTTGGCGCAAAAACAGGCCTCCCAAAGAATTGGGAGTTCAGGTTTTGCCCGCCCGGCAGGGCCAGATCCTGGATGGTCGCGATCGGGCAGTCAACGAATCCAGCCTTTCGAATTTATGAAACCAAGGAAGTGCGGATCGTCAGCATAGCCTCAGTTCAGGCCGCGGAAGAAGGCGGTCAGGTCCCCCGCGACCGCCGCTGGTTCCTCAACCGGGGCGAAGTGTCCGCCGCGCGGAAAGACTGTCCAGCGCTGGATGTTGTATAGGCGCTCCAAATACGAGCGCGGCAGTTCGCCCTCGGGAACGATCTGGTGCGCGAAAACACCAAACGCCGTGGGCGTGCTGACGTAGCTCGGACTGACCGGGTGCCAGCGATTGTCCCAATAGTCGCGCATCGAAGAGGTGATGCTCTGCGTGATCCAGTACAGGGTGAACGTGGCGCAGAGGAAATCGTCGGTCGGCGTAACGCCGCCCCACGAGTGCCACTTCTCACCCACATATGCCGCGAGCCCTGCCGGGGAGTCGTTGAGTCCATAGCCGACGGTCTGCGGCTTGGTGGACTGGATCGCGCTGTAGCCCCGCTCCGTCGTATCCCAGCCCCGGTTCACCGCAAGATACGAACGCTCGGCGTCGGAGAGCTCCGTATCGTCCAGAACGGGGACGAGATCCGACTCCAGTGTGGTGAGATGGATCCCGATCACCGACTTAGGATGGTCGAGCGCTAGGATCGTCGTCACCCCGGACCCAAAGTCATAACCGCTCGCACCATAGCGGGAATATCCAAGCTCAGACATGAGCCGGTGCCAGAGCTCCGAGACGTACCGGTAGTTGATGCCGACCTGGGGTGGACGCGGCGAGAAACCATAGCCGGGCAGGGAGGGTATGACCACGTCAAAGTGCTCAAGCAACGGCAACATGTCCATGTAATCGAGGAAACTGCCGGGCCAGCCGTGCGTGAGAATGAGCGGCACACCCCGGCCTGATGCCGCGCGCTGGTAGACAAAGTGGATGCCCTCCCAGGTGAAGTGATTGAGCGCGTTGAGCCTTCGCTCCCAGCCACGCCAGTCGAACTCATCGGCCCAGTATGATACGAGGCGTCGTAACCAGTTCAACTCGGTGCCCTGTTCCCAACCTATTCCAGGTATCTGGTCGGGCCATCTTGTATTGCGCAACCGTGCCCGCAAATCATTGAGCACCTCATCTGCGACGTGAATCCGAAATGGTTCCACTCAGTGATCCCCTCTTGGCCATAGCCAATGGCCAACGGAACGCGCAGGCGAATGTCGCACGGTCTCGTCGACCACTGCCGACAGACAGATATGGGCGTTGCGGCCCAGATCAATCCCGCTTCGACGTAGTTTAGATCACGCCCCTTTTCTCAGGCACGAGAATGTCCTCCTAGGTGAATGAGTCTAAGAAACTGCCGACGGCATGCTTGACAATCGACGGTCGAATGTCTACCATCGTGTCCCATCGAGGGTCGAATATTTACCATGACAATAGAACAGGCACGACAACGCGCGAATCTGCTGCAGGGCACGCTGGACATGCTGATTCTGCGAACGCTGCTGTATGGGCCGATGCACGGGCACCAGATCGGCAAGAATATCCAGCGGACGACGAACGATTTTCTCCAGATGCAGCACGGCTCTCTCTACCCTGCGCTGCACCGGTTAGAGCGAAGAGGATGGGTCACCTCCAAATGGGAGATGGCTCCGGATCGCAACCGGGAATTCAAGTACTACCGGCTTACGGACAAGGGAAGAAAACAACTCGTGGTCGAAGAATCGCAATGGAAGCAAATGGCGGAAGCAGTGGCGCGCATCATGTGGCCCGCCGCTGAGGAGAGCTGAGATGAGATGGTGGCGCAAGCGGGATGCGGAGCTCGAGCGCGAGCTGCAGAGCGATCTTGAGCTCGAAGAAGAGGAGCAGCGGGATAACGGGCTGTCTGCGGAAGAGGCTCGCTACGCGGCGCGCCGTGCATTTGGCAACGAGACACTGATCCGGGAGCAGACGTACGAGGCGTGGGGATGGATGCGGCTCGAGCGGCTGATCGAGGATCTGCGCTATGCCATGCGGCTCCTGATGCGAGCACCGGGCTTTACGATCACCTGCGTGCTGATTCTGGCCATCGGCATTGGCGCGACGACGGCGATCTTCAGCCTGGTGAATACGGTTCTGCTGCGGTCGCTCCCCTTTCCGGAGTCAGACCGGTTGGTGTGGGTAAGCCAACAGGACCACTCGCTGCCCGGGGTTGCGCCCGAGTCGCTGAGCTACCCGGATTACTTTGACTGGCGCGCGCAGAACCACACACTGGATGGGATTGCGTCCTATACGGGCGCGACGGTGACGATGGAGTTAAAGGGCGAATCGCAGCGGCTGGATATCCAGACGGTCTCGTCGAATTTCTTTCGGGTGCTGGGCGCGGCTCCCATGCTGGGCCGCGACCTTAGCTGGGAGGATGAGAAGCCGGGCAATCACGCGGTGATGCTCAGCTACTCGTTCTGGCAGTCGCAGTTTGGAGCAGAGCCGGAGATTGTGGGCAAGTCGATCACGATGAACGGCCAGAGCTACACGGTTGCGGGCGTGATGCCGAAGGGATTCGAGTTTCCGATTGAGAATCCGGCGCCTGTGTTTTGGAAATCGATTGCCGACGAAGCGGAGGGCAAGAGTCCGGCGTCCGAACAACGGGGATTCGACACGCTAGGCGTGATCGCGCGGCTGCGGCAGGGCGTGACGGTGGAGCAGGCGAAGGCCGATCTGAGCGTGATTGCGGGCAATCTCGCTCGCCAGTATCCCGACAACAACAAACAGTACAGCTCGGCGCTTGTGGAGCCGGAACTTGCGCACATGACGGGCGACACGCGACCTGCGCTGAGGGTGCTGTTTGGCGCCGTTTCGCTGGTGCTGCTGCTGGTGTGTGCGAATGTGGCCGGGCTCCTGCTGGCGCGCGGGTCGCGACGCAGCGCGGAGTTTGCCCTGCGGGCGGCGATTGGCGCAAGCCCTGCGGCGATCATCCGGCAGCTGCTGATTGAGTCGCTCCTGCTCTCGCTTTGCGGCGGAATGGCAGGGATTGCGCTGGCCTTCGGGCTGATCCGGGCAATGCTGACGCTGATGCCGGTTGAGATTCCGCGCATTGAGAGTGCGTCGATCGATGGGCGCGTGCTGGTCTTTGTTCTTATTGTTTCCGTGGCGACGGGGTTGCTCTTTGGTGCGTTTCCCGCGTGGCGGCTGTCGCGCTCTGCGCCGGCACGCGCTCTGCGCGAGGGAGGGCGCAGCGTGGCCGGCGGCAGGGCGCAGCACCGGCTGCACAACGGCCTGGTAGTGGTGCAGACGGCGATCGGGATGGTGCTGCTGATGGGCGCAGGGCTGCTGATGCGGAGTTTTGTCCGCATTCTTGACGTGAATCCGGGCTTCGATTCAAAGCATGTGCTGACCAGCCGCGTGGGAGTGCCCTTCGACGACACGAAGCACGACCAGCACTACATTTCCTACCAGCAGCTGCTCGAGCGGATCTCGGCATTGCCCGGGGTGCAGGCGGTTTCCGCGGGATGGCCGCTGCCCATGAGCCGGTTTAACGCGACGGTGAGCTTCAACATTCAGGGAAGGCCGGTGGCGATGGGAGACCAGCCAAGCGAATCGCTGGGATTGGCCATGCCCGGCTACTTTGAGACGATGAAAATCCCGCTGGTTGCGGGCCGCGACTTCGGGGAGCAGGACGGCCTCACTGGACAGCCGACGATCATCGTCAATCAGGCCTTTGCGAGGAAGTACTTTCCGCATGACAATCCGATCGGGCAGCACATTCAGGTCGGCGTCGGTGACGGCCTCTTCGACCATCCGGTGCGCGAGGTTGTGGGAGTGATTGGCGACATTAAGCGCAAAGGCCTGACCGCGGATGCCGATCCGCAGTATTATCTGCCTTACGCGCAGGCGCTCATCACGAATCCGTACCTGGTGGTGAAGACGAACGGAGGGCCAGCGGCGATGCAGGCCGCGATTGGCGCGGCGGTTCACGAGCTCGACAGGAGCGTGCCGGTCTACCAGGTATCGACGATGGAGGACTATGTTTACAAGTCTGCCGCGCAGCCGCGGTTTCAGACATTTCTGCTCGGCTGCTTTGCGGTGATTGCGCTGGCGCTGGCGGCTATCGGGCTGTACGGATTGCTCTCATACATGGTGGTGCAGCGGACGTTCGAGATCGGACTGCGGATGGCGCTGGGGGCGCAACGAGGGCATGCGCTGCGCATGATTGTGCTGCGCGGCCTGACGCTGGCGCTGGCGGGACTGGTTCTGGGGATGGCCGCATCGGCGGTGTTGACACGGCTGATTTCGGGGATGCTGTTCGGCGTACGGCCGACCGATCCCGTGACCTTCGCGGCGACTGCGGCGCTGCTTCTGGCTGTGAGCTTGGCGGCGAGCTGCGTGCCAGCATTCCGCGCCTCGCGGCTGGACCCGATGAAGACCCTGCGGGAGCAGTGAGTCGCCTCGTCACAGAGCATGCATCGCTATCGATAGAAGCGTAATCGTCAAGTCCCTTATTGGGCCGGACGACGGGCCAACCTTACCTAACCCGGTAAGGTAAGGGCTGGCGACTATTCATTCACAACCGCGTCCTTCACTTCCCCTAACGTACGATCCGCGTCTTCTGCGGATGCAACTCCACGCCGCAGTTGTTTCAGGAATCGGTTTACGACCTGTGTTCAAGCGGCGCCATGCGCGCCTCGCTGAATTACGCCACCTTCACCGAAAGCTCTGTTCCACTCTTGAGCGGCAGTGTCATCGAAATAAATCCATTGCTTGGATCGCGAATAAACTCCAGGAAATCCGGCTCCGCGTTGTCGTTCACTACATACCCGCCAACGCGAAGTTGTGGAGCGACGATCTCAATCACCTCGCGCGCCAGCGAAGGCTCTTCATCGCGCGGCCAGCCGTCGATCAGGGCAAAATCCACCGGACCCCCCAGATCGCGCAGCGTATGCCGCGCATCGCCCTCGCGAATCTCCGCATAGTCAGCGAGACCAGCCTCGCTGAGATTGCGCTTCGCGATCGCGACTTTTGCCGGTACGAGTTCCGAACCGATTACGCGACCGCCGCCGTTGTCACGCATAGACGCAGCGAAATACAGGGTCGACATTCCGACCGAAGTCGCGAACTCGACCACACGCGTAGCGCGCATTCCACGGCACAAAAGATAGATGAGGTCGCCTTGCTGGGGACGAATTGAGAACCCACGGTCCGCATAGTCATACGGATCCTGGCTTTGGCCGTCATCGTTCGGGCTGCCGGCCCGCGCGCCGCGACGTTCCGCCTCCAATCGCTCGATTACCGCACGGACTCGTTCATCCTGGATTACGCTTTTTAAAGTTTCATTCAACAAAGTATTCGGCATGAATCTCTCTTTCTGTAGGTCTGTCCTTTCAGGTTTTGATGTGCGCCTGCGGGCGCGCCGCTATTTTCCCAGTATCTCGGCTGCAGCCTGATCAAGAATTTTGGCAATCCGCTTCGCTTCCTCGGGATTGCACCCGTGTTTGCGGCGCAGCGCGTGCTTCAGAGCGTGGCGCGCACGATGCACTTCATCGGAAGCACCTCCGTCAGAGTCGCCCACGCCGGCAAATGCTTCGCGTACCTGTTCCATTCGTCCTCCAATTCGCGCCAGAGCATCGAGAATCGCTTCGGCGTTCGCGCGGTTTGCTTCCAGATGGGCCTTGCCCTCGGGCGTAATGCTGTAGAGCTTCCGCGTACCCTGCTGCTCCACGCTGGTGTGACCGATCTCATGCAGGTAAGTCAGCGCGGGATAAATCACACCCGGGCTGGGCGTATAGAATCCGCCCGAACGTTCTTCGACCGTCTTGATCAGTTCGTATCCGTGCGCTGGTTGTTCGGCGAGCAGCGCCAGTATCACTAGTTGAATGTCGATCGCGTCGAGCTTGCGGCCGCCGGGAAAATCGCCGCCGGCGAAGTCGCCCATAAATCCGGGGCCTCCACGACGGAACCCGCGGCGCCCGTGATGACGTCCGTGTCCTCGCGGGTGTTCTCGGCCGTGTTCGCTGTCGTGTTCGCGACTGTGTTCTCGTCCGTGTCCTCGGGCGTGCTCTCGGTCGCGTTCTCGACCGNNCGACCGAAGCTTCGATCGAAACGTGTTGAGGTTAAGAAATCTTCGAAATGGTTTTGTCTAAACATGTTTCACAATATATCGTACGATGCATCGTAAGTCAATATAATTCGCAGCTCTCGCTCAAGATATCCAAACAATTGGATATAAATGGCTTAATTACTGGGTATTTTCATAAATGCCCCGAGTCCTCGAAGGCCACCAAAGTTCTCAGTTCCTCAAACGCGTTTCTGGCCAGTTTCCGGATTGCCGACCAACTACTCAAAACTGCGCAGCGCCCTCTGGAATGTGCGGCTCGGGCTATAATTGCGCACTCATGACACTAAGCTCTGGCACCAAGTTAGGCCCCTATGAAATCCTTGCTCCGCTAGGTGCCGGCGGCATGGGCGAAGTGTACCGGGCGCGCGATACTAGGCTCGGCCGCGACGTGGCCATCAAGGTCTTGCCCGAAGCCTTTGCGAGGGACGCAGAGCGCTTACGCCGTTTCGAGACCGAAGCCCGGGTCGTCGCCGCGCTCGACCATCCTAATATTCTTTCCATCCACGACATTGGCCAGCATGAGGGCACGCCTTATTTGGTTTCGGAATGCCTCGAAGGCCATTCGCTGCGGCAGGAGTTGAGCGCCGGCGCTCTGCCGCTGCGGCGCGCGGTAGAGTACGGCACACAAATCGCGCAGGGGCTCGCGGCCGCGCACGACAAAGGCATCGTTCATCGCGACCTCAAACCTGAAAATATCTTTATCACGCGGGACGGCCGGGTAAAGATTCTCGACTTCGG
>PMHI01000662.1:12018-12255 GCA_003156615.1 Acidobacteriaceae bacterium
CTCGGGGCAGCGCGCCTTCCGCCGGGATACCGCAGCCGAGACCATGACGGCGATACTGAAAGAAGATCCCGCGGAACTCAGCGCTTCGAGCAAGCCCATCTCGGCAGTGCTGGAGCGGATTGTCCGGCGGTGCCTGGAGAAAAAGCCGCTACAGCGATTTCAGTCGGCGCGGGACCTGGCTTTTAATCTCGAAGGCCTTTCGGGAGTTTCGTCGACCAGCGCGGTATCTGCGGTCGC
>PMHI01000609.1 GCA_003156615.1 Acidobacteriaceae bacterium
TACCCGGCCAGGGGTACGACTGAAGCAGATCAAGGCTCTTTTTGTTCACCGACTGAAAACTTTTCCCTGCTTTCCTTGCGTAACGGTCAATGAAGTACTCGACCAGCAACGGAATATCTTCTCTGCGTTTCCGCAGAGGAGGCATCTCAATCGGAAATACGTTGAACCGGAAGAACAGGTCGCTGCGAAACTTGCCCTCCGCGATGGCAGCCTCCAAATCGCGGTTAGTAGCCGCAATGACCCGAACATCGGTTGGGATGGAGCCAGTTCCGCCCACACGCTCAAATTCTCTTTCCTGCAGAACACGCAACAGAGCGATCTGGGTTTCGGCAGGAAGCTCTCCAATTTCGTCAAGGAAGATCGTGCCCCTGTCGGCCAGTTCGAAGCGTCCTAAACGCCGCTGCGTTGCCCCAGTGAAGGAGCCTTTCTCATGGCCGAACAATTCCGAGGCGATCAGGTCGCGGGGGATAGCTGCGCAATTCACACTCACAAATGCGTATGAGGAACGCGCGGAGCGCCGGTGTATCGCGCGGGCAACTAGTTCCTTGCCTGTGCCTGTTTCGCCGGTGATCAGAACGGTGGAATCCGTGGNNAGCGACTTTGGAGACGCGGGAAAGCACCGTTTGGAGAGCCGGAGAAGTTCCAACAATTTCTTCGAACATCGATGCTTTATCGATTTCTTCGCGCAGCGCAACGTTCTCGTGCTGCAGTCTCTCTTCCGATCGTTTGCGATCGTCGATGTCAATCGCGGGGACAACCCAACGCGTAATGTGGCCTTGCTGATCCTTCAAGGGTTTGTAACGGAAGAGGAACCAACGATACTTGCCGTCATGTCTAAGCATTCGTGCTTCGGTCTCAAGCGGAGACCCGCTTGAAAGTGCATGGTCCCTTTCGCGAGCCACACGTTCCACATCGTCTGGATGAAAGCGCTCACGAAAATCGAGCTTCTGCCACTCTTCAACCGTAAGACCGCGGAACTCGAGGACGGATTGGTTGGCATACAGACGGCTTCCGTCGCTCCCTAGCACAAACAAAAACTGTGGTGCGGCGTCCAGAATCTGACGGAGCTCCACTTCCTGTTCCCGGATTTTGTCTTCCGCCTGCTTGCGCTCGGTGATATCTACAGTTGTCCCGATAAATTCTACGAGGTCGCCCGACTCGTTCAAGACAGGATGCCCGACAGAATGGAGGTGCTTGATAGCTCCATCGGGAAGAACAATTCGGTACTCCACGTCAAAGTGGGAGCCTTCGGCCGTCCTCCCAGGAAAAGCTTCTCTGCGCACCCTATCTCGATCCTCGGGATGAATGCGCTGGAAAAGCGCTTCGTCTGACGGTAGACCCTGTTCCGGATCGAAGCCAAACATGCGGTAATTTTCCTGTGACCAGTAGACCCTATGACTAGCGGCCACGTTCCAAGCCCAACTGCCTGTACTGGTTAACCTCTGTGCTTCAGCTAAGTAACCCTCGCTCCTCCGCAGCTCCTCCACGGCACGTTTCAGATCGTCGATGTCGGTTGCGGTCACGTACCAGCGGACAATCTGGCCTTGTTCGTCTTTTAGCGGGTTGTATTGAATGAGGTGCCAGCGATACTGTCCGCCCTTTCGTAAAATACGCATCTCGTATTCGAAAGGGACACCACGTAAAAGTCCCTCGTGACGCTTGGCTCTGAATCGGTCTATGTCGTCAGGATGGAGGACGCGCGCAAAGGGGCTCTCTTCGCGCGTCTCTTGGATCGTTAGTCCGGTCTGCTCAAGCGCCACGCGGTTTGCATAGAGGGTAGTTCCATCCGGCGCAAGGACTACGACCGATTGGCTAATGGCATCAGTGATGCTGCGGCCGATGCTGGACTTGTCGATGTTGATTCCATACCAGCGGACAACGTTGCCCTTTTCATCGCGCACAGGTACTGCGCTTATCTGGACCCAGCGATATTCACCATCGAGGCGACGAAAACGAACTTCAGTGTTGCCGGGTTCTCCAGATTGCACGAGATCTCGCCACCAGCTTTCCAGACGCTCGACGTCATCCGTGTGAACCGCCGATTTCCAGCCCGATCCACACATCTCTTCCGCAGAGAGACCGGTGTACGTATGCCATTGTTGGTTGAAAAATTCTATGGATCCATCCGGCAGAAGGCACCAAGCGAGCGCCGGAAGCTCATCGATGAAAGCGCGAAGTTGAGCTTCCGATCTCCTCAGGGCATCGAAAGCATCTTCGAGCGTTGGACGGCTTTGGTCCTCACTGACATTCATAACCGAGTATTCGTGCTCCAGCCGCCGGAGACTTCAAGGCGACGGGCGTTCCGCAGCGAGGGCGACTGCCCGGACGGCCGCTGGTTTGCCGTGCTGCTGGCCAGGGTAAACAGTGAAGTCCGGATCTTACCAGAGGGGCGCGGCACGTAAGCACAAGGCTCTCTACCGGAGGGCATCCTCGTCACCACCTTCCCACAACCGCAGACTCATTCTGACAAACCGGCCCGGAGGAGGTCAACTGTGATGCCCCCAAGGGTTGCCAGCCGTACGCAGAGTTTGGTTCGCCAACAAGTGTCCGGTTCTCGGCACGCTGGTCTCCGAAGTCAAGATTCATACGACATTTATCGGCAGCAAAAAGCGATTCCGGAGTCGCGAGATCTATCAGCGGGGAGAAGAGTAGTGCTCGAGATTTAGCGACCACCTCAAGCGAGCGACAACTGGTGGTCGCAGCGTCCACATAACAACGCGAATTCTGCCCATCCGGTCTACACGTCGCAACTGTATTCCGTAAATCCAAGGACTTTCTTCGCTCTTGAGCAGTTCATT
>PMHI01000639.1 GCA_003156615.1 Acidobacteriaceae bacterium
TTGAGCAGCGTCGGTGTTCGCCTCATTCGACTCCGACGCATCTCAACGGACTGGCGAGTCCAAGTCTCGGACTGTGGAGAGAACAGGATTCGATCCCTGCCACGCCCAACACGGAGGACTTGATCACCTCCCATAAATATGGGAACAACACCATGAAGACAACGCTCGAAATTCCCGACGCCATTTTCCGCCGCGCCAAGTCGGCAGCCGCCGAGCGTGGAATCCCCCTCCGCGAGTTCGTCACCGGGGCGGTAAAGGACAAGCTGGCGGATACGCGCAAGCACTGCGACAAGCCATGGATGGCGGCTTTTGGTAGGCTTCGGC
Source organism: Acidobacteriaceae bacterium (assembly GCA_003156615.1). Next base: position 325 of record PMHI01000639.1, read on the forward strand.
ACCTGCGCAAGGAAAGCGCCAAGATCAATCGGCTGATTGAGGAAGAATTCGAGCAGGTCGACGCGGAAGATCGCCTGTGATCTCGGACACGAATGGGCTTTCAGCTCTAGCAGAGGGCGACCCTGGACTGGAATCGGTCCTCCGCAAAGCTTCGCAGCTCGCGATTCCTGTCATTGTCATTGGCGAATACCGGTATGGTATTTCACAGTCCCGCCATCGCACGGACTACGAGGAGTGGCTGGCCGAATACTTGCCCAGATTCGGATTCTCGATGTCGATGAGCGGACTACGGTCTACTATAGCGTGGTGCGCAGCGAGCTTAGAAAAGCTGGCACGCCGATTCCTTCCAATGATGTTTGGATCGCAGCCTTATGCCGCCGGCATTGTTTGCCTCTCGTCAGCCGCGACCGCCACTTCGGTGCGGTTTCTGGTGTCACAAGAATCGGTTGGTGATCGAACCTTCTATCGCCCTACAGTGATGTTAAGTTGACCCTTCGGGGTTATGCCCACAGTGTTAGCGAGGATCGCATGGCTGCGGCTGGGGCGATGCTGACTGCGATTTTCAGCCACGCCGCCGACAGATGCGGACTGACCGAAAGGCAATGCGAGTTTAAGTCCTTCNNGATGGCCTGGGACGGAGTTGAACCGCCGACGCCAGACGATTTTGGAAAACTTTGTGCCTTCATTTCCTGTCGGAGGTGCTCTTTTCGACAGGAAGATGCGCCATTAGCTGCCGACTGTGCAGCGCCGCGAAGTAGGATTGGTGTGCCACCTGCTGAGGTAAGCTCGATTGGGAGGTTTTCGCTCTAATGATTGCACTGCGCCGCGCTTACAATTCGCTTCTACCTATCGGGGCAGCAATCCTCGTGGGTGTCTTCGCGGTCTGTTTCTTTGCGACGAGTCGTGCGTTTGGTCAGCAGCGGCTGCAGACTCTTCTAGTGGGCGTCGATCACCGGAGCGCGACCAGCCTGAACGGAGAATGGCACTACCTAGTCGACCAATCCCCAGCCCATGCGCTCTACACGGCGAGCGGGGAGATCAATGACAAGTCCTACGCCTTGAATGAGCACCCGAACATCGTGGGCAAGCACAATCAGGAATACGATTTTGCTACTGCTCCCACACTGAGAGTTCCGGGCGACTGGAATACGCAGGTGCCGCAGCTGTTCAACTACGAAGGGGTGGTCTGGTACGAGCGCGATTTCGACGCAGCGCCCAAGCCGAACTCGCGTACGTTTCTCCATGTGGGAGCAGCGAACTACCGCTCGCACGTTTGGGTCAACCAGAGCCGCGTTTGCGACCACGAGGGTGGCTACACGCCTTTCGATTGCGAAGTCACGGGCGCGCTTCATCCGGGTTCGAATTTTGTGGTGATCGCGGTCGATGCTACGCGGCTGGCCGATGGCATCCCTTCGACGGGCATCGACTGGTTCAACTACGGCGGCCTGACCCGCGATGTTTCTTTGGTCACAGTCCCACGGGCGTTTATCGACGACTACGACATTCACCTTGAGCATGGCGCCAGCTTCGATCCAAAAAACACCGAGATCACAGGCTATGTTCATGTCGTGGATGCCCCGGCTGGCACACCTGTCACCATCGACATTTCCGAAGCCCAGGCGAGGACGATCGCTGCGACGAACGCAGAAGGCAATGCATCGTTCAGCGTGAGAGCCGCGAGGCTCACGCTGTGGTCGCCCGAATCCCCCAAGCTCTATAAGGTCCAACTGAGTACCTCCGAGGACAGGCTGACGGACGATATCGGATTCCGCGACATTCGCGTGGAGGGAACGCGCATTTTGCTCAACGGCAACCCTGTGTTTCTGGAGGGCGCGAACGTGCACGCGGAGGCGCCGGTGCGCGGAGGCCGCGCCAGTACCGATCAGGACGTGAGCACGATCTTCGGCTACCTGAAGGAACTCCATGCGAACTTTGTGCGGCTCGCGCATTATCCGCACGACGAGCGGATGGAGCGCGAGGCAGACCGCGACGGCATTATGGTGTGGTCGGAGATTCCGAACTGGCAGAACATCTCATTCGCCAAACCCGAGGTATATGCCAAAGACGTGGCGATGCTGAAGGAGATGATTCGCCGCGACCGCAATAAGGCGTCCGTGATCCTGTGGTCGGTTTCGAACGAGACGCCCAACAATCCCACACGCACCAAGTTCCTGACGGATCTGGCAAACGAGGCTCGGAAACTCGATCCCTCACGGTTGATCACGTCGGCCGTCATCGGCCCGCGGCCGGACGGAATGGAGATGGTGAATAACGATCCACTGTGCGACGCGCTGGATGTGATCGGGCAGAACGAGTACATCGGCTGGTACGAGATGACTCCCGAAGCCGCCGACCAGATTCACTGGACCTTCCCGCAGAAGCCGGTGCTGATGAGCGAGTTCGGCGCTGAGGCGAAGGCCGGCAACCATGGGGCGGTCAACCAACGCTGGACCGAAGAGCAGCAGCTCTTCGTGTTCGAGCACCAGTTCGAGATGCTGCGGAGGATTTCCCAACTCCGCGGAACCGTTCCGTGGATTCTCATGGACTTTCGCTCGCCAGGACGGAACATCCCAAAACTGCAAGACGGATACAACCGCAAAGGTCTGATTGCGGAAGATGGCAAGAAGAAGCTGGCCTTTGCTTTGTTCCAAAAAGCTTACGGCCAGCATTCGCTGGGGAAGCCCCAATAGTTGAGTCACAGTGATGGCGAAAGAATCGCTAGCTGCGTTGAATTTCGGCGGACTGAATCTCGACAAGTTAAAAATGTGGTGGCCAAGAGACGGAGTTGAACCGCCGACGCCAGCCT
>PMHI01000204.1:0-1227 GCA_003156615.1 Acidobacteriaceae bacterium
TGCTGGCCGACTTGCAGCGGGAGATCCACCAGCACGCCATCGATGCCCGCTCGCACTTTCAACGCGTCCAGTTGCTTTTGTTTGAGCTGCGCCAAGGTCCGCATCTCATCGACTTTCGCTTGCTGTTGCGCCATCTGCGACTCGATCGCCCGTTGATTGGCGGTGAGCCGCTGCGTTTCGAGGTCGTTTCTCGTGGTAAGTTCGTCCGCCTTGTCCTTCGAAGACTTGTAGGCCAAGCCCGAGATGACTCCCAGTTCGTACAGCGCCTTGTCGGTGTTAGCCTGCCGCTGTGCCTGGGAGTCGTCGGCATGCACGGTAGCGGCGCCGGCTTTCTGGTTCATTAGATCGCTTTCGAGCTTCACCCGAAGACTCTGATATTCGGCTTCGGCTGCCTTCTGTTGAAGCTGCGCGTCCACCGCGGCTTGCTCGGTCTGCGGATTGCTCATTTCGAGCAGAATCGTGCCGGCCGTCACCTGCGAGCCGGGCAGCAAATGAATGCGAACCACCGTGGCTTCAGTTTCGGCCGGAATCTGACGGACCGCTTCCTGGCTCGGCACCAGTGTCCCCAACCCCCGCACTTGGCGCAGCATCGGACCGCGTTTGACCGTGTCGGTCCACACGGTTCCACGCTCTACGGTCGGTGCCGCGGGCTTCAGACGCGAAACTGCGATTGAGACCCCTGCTAGGGCCAGGATGACCACTGCCGCAACAACGGTCTGACGGCGCCGTTTCTGAACCTTGAACTCGGGTCGAGCGATATCCATTCGATTGCACAAGCGCACCTGCGATGCCATCTTCCGCGCAACCGTAAGTACTTAGAAACAGGGTGGATACGACCGATGTCTTCGCTGGAAGAAACTTCTTTCTATTCGAAACTGGACGTGGGTGTCCGAGAATGGACAGCAGCCACGCGCATGGGTCCGGCAGACGGCGCGTCGGTGCAACCGCATTAGAAACCCCAAAATTAGCCGACGTATCCTTCATTATCCTTATTATTCTTCATTATTCTTATTCTTCTTTCAAATCGCGGTGAGAAGGATCGGCGATAAAGGCAGATTAAAGGGAGATTGATTCGCCCCACTCTGCCTGCACAGCCTTCCCAGTTAAGGCTTTTGACCTTGACACGAAGTAAAGGATAGGCCACAATGACAGCCTTCAGCCGTGCGGAGCGCGCATCTGCAGCGATTTTTCACGGGCTCGTGTGCGTCACTGAGCGAAGCTGTGACG
>PMHI01000204.1:1258-2806 GCA_003156615.1 Acidobacteriaceae bacterium
ACACTTCTCCTCTTGTTGATCCTGCTCAGCATCTGGGTGGGCTTCTACCAATTGGTGAAGCAGCAGGGGCGCATCCTGCTGCGTCTGGACGCCCTGGAGCGTAGCGCGCTGACACTTGATCAGGACTCCGATGCTCCGAGTGAACACGCTCATTCCGAAGGGCTTGCTTCCGGAACGGTCTTTCCCGGGTTTGAATTTCCCGATCTGTCAGGCAAAACCCGCGCGCTCGCGGACTTCCAGGGCAAACGCCTGCTGCTGATCCAGTGGAATTTCGAATGCGGGTTTTGTGAGGCGATCGCGAGCGATCTGGCTCGCCTCGAGACCGCCTTCGAGAAGAAAAACGCCCAGATCGTGCTTCTTGCCTCCGGTGACGAGTCGTTCAACCTCGAGCAAGCTGCCGCCCACAGACTGAAGGCACGGATTCTCCTGCTGAAGGGCCAGCAAGCGCCGAAGCCTTTTGAACACCAAGGCACGCCGGTCGCCTACTTCGTGGACGAGCAGGCGCAAGTGGCGGCGCCGTTCGCCAGTGGCGCGGATGAAGTCCTTGCGCTGGCCCGACGGATCGCCAGTTCTGCGGTGGAACCCATCGAACCCCAGCATGAACGCCGCCGTTTGGCGAGCGAACGATCGCTGGCCGAAAGCCATATCGAGCGAAACGGCCTGACCGCGGGCACGCGAGCACCCGAATTTCGTTTGCCCGACTTACAGGGGCACACGGTTTCACTGGATGATTACCGCGGCCAGCGCGTGCTGCTTGTATTCAGCGACCCGAACTGTGGACCTTGCGACGAACTCGCCCCTCATCTGGTCGGCTTACATCGGGAACATCGAAGCAATGGACTTGCCATCATTCTGGTGGGGCGTGGCAGCAAAGAGGAGAACCGTAGTAAGGCAGAGCGATTTGGGTTTCAGTTCCCAGTGGTACTGCAGGACAAGTGGAAGCTCTCGAAGGAGTACGGAATTTTCGCCACACCCGTGGCGTTTCTGATTGCGGAGAACGGGGTCATTGCCAAGGACGTCGCAGTCGGAAAAGACGCAATATTGGCCCTTGCCGGTGACGCGGCGAGGTCAGAAGAGAGGGGACAACACAATGAGTTCGCTATTCGATGATGTATCGCGAGCGATCGCCAGTCCGGTTTCGCGGCGCGAAATGCTGGGCTCGGTCGGCGCTGCACTTGGAGGCGCGATGCTGGCGGCTCTTGGCTTACCGCGTGCTGCGCTTGGGCAGGAGACTCCCGCATGGACCTGTCCCAAAGGGCAAGTCGCCTGCCATGGGAAGTGCTGCACGGCGGGGGACACTTGTTGTTCTGACGGAACGTGCTGCGGCCAGGGGCACACTTGTTGTATCGGAAAGTGCTGCAGCCCGGGATTTTTTTGTTGTGACGGAAAGTGCTGCAGCGAGGGGCAGAGTTGTTGTTCCGGAACCTGCTGCAACAAGGCTTGTTGTTCCGGAAAGTGCTGCAGCGAGGGAGAGACTTGTTGTGGCGGAAAGTGCTGCGGCGAGGGGCTGATTTGTTGTGGCGGGAAGTGCTGTACCTCGTCAAAAGC
>PMHI01000204.1:2831-3005 GCA_003156615.1 Acidobacteriaceae bacterium
CGACCTCACCGTTCCCCTCGGGCGGTCGATGGCCCTTCGCCGCCAATCCTGGCTGGACTGGCTCCCCTCTGATGGTGGGGCCGCGCCGGAACCGGTCGGCTCCAGGGCTGGGTGCCGACCCAGTGCTCCTGGTGATTGACGGCGTACAGCAAAACAAGTCAAATTGATCCCTAA
>PMHI01000521.1 GCA_003156615.1 Acidobacteriaceae bacterium
CACGCGCGACTTCGTGAAGCCCGGCGCCACCGTGATTGATGTCGGCATGAACAAAGTCACCGACGCGGCGGTTTTCCAACGCCTGTTCGGCGGCAGGTTGTACAAAAGCGCCGAGCGCGAAGAGACTTTCCGCAAGAAGGGATCTGCGCTGGTCGGCGATGTGCATCCGGAAGTGGCCGAGGTCGCGGGAGCGCTGACTCCCGTACCCGGCGGCGTCGGTCCGCTGACCATCGCCATGCTGATGTACAACACGGTGAAAGCCGCGAAGATGCGGAGAGGGCAGTGGTCAGTGGCCAGTGGCCAGTGGCCAGTCGACCCGCACTCAGTTTTGGCCGAGCGTTGAAAAACTCTTGGAAGGCTGCAGAAGGATCTCATGCAAGGCGCTCTAACTGACCACTGGCGACTAACCACTGGCCACTGCTTATGCTGAAGGTCGGCCTCACCGGCGGAATCGCCTCCGGTAAATCGGTCGTCGGCGAGATGTTGGTCGCCCTGGGCGCGCATCTCGTCCAGGCCGACCGCATTGCCCACCAACTGATGCTGCCCGGCCAGCCCGTTTACAACGAGGTGGTACGCCATTTCGGCGGCGGAATTCTCAATCCCGACCTCAGCGTGAACCGCGCCAAGCTGGCGGAGGCTGCCTTTGGATCAGCCACGCCCGCCGCGGAGTCCAGGCCGGCGGCCACGCCTTCCCCCGTCTCGTCTTCCTCAGTGTCGTCTTCCGCCATCCCATCTCGCGTGCAAGAGTTGAATCGCATCGTGCATCCCGCGGTGATTCGCAGCCAGGAGGAGTGGATGGAAGAAATGGGACAGCAGGATCCTCACGCCGTCGCCATCGTGGAAGCCGCGCTTATCATCGAGGCGGGCGCGGCGAAACGCTTCGACCGCCTGATCGTGGTCACCTGCAGCGACGAGCAACGCGTTGCCCGCTTCGCCGCACGCCAGAAATTAGACCTAGAAGCGGCGCGTAAAGAAGTAGCCCGCCGCATGGCCGCGCAACTGCCCGAAGCGGAAAAAATCAAAGCCGCCGACTACCTAATCGACAACTCCGGATCACTCGACGACACGCGAGCACAGGTGCAGCAGGTGTGGGCGAAGCTGTGCCCGGATCCTCGAGCTTAAGGGCCGGAACGCCGGGTGGTTCAATGCTCCAGACCCCTGCGCCGCGGAATACTTTTCAAACCCGGCATGGTGCCGCCGAGGGAGCTCAATCTTCGGGCGCTCTCCCGCTCGATCAGTGCCTTGAAAACTTCGCGAACCAACGCCGTTTCCTCAGCGCCAGTAGACTTCTGGGCAAGGCGGTTGAAATAATCATCAAAATCGAAGGTGGTTCGCATAACTACTGATTATCGCATCACACGATGTGGGTCGGACAGTCATGCTTGCTAAACAGATGGCGGAAAGAAAACAGCCTCACTTCTTCAAGAACTTTCCCTCTTGTAACTCCTGAAATGCCTGCTGCAACTGGGCCTGCGTATTCATCACGATGGGTCCGTACCACGCTACTGGCTCCTCGAGAGGTTTCCCCGAGACCAGGAGAAACCGGATCCCATCTTCTCCTGCCTGCACGGTGACCTCATCGCCCCGGTCGAAAAGTATGAGCGAGCGGTTGTCCGCCTCCACGGGAGGCGTGGTGTCTAACCACTTCACAGCCTCCGTCGGCACAGCCAGCGGACCAGACGAGTTACAGAACTTTCCGCTTCCCCCAAAAACATAGGCGAAGGCATGCCGAGTCGTCTCCACCGGCAGCGTCTTTCTCTTGCCCGGAGAAACCGACACATCGAGGTAAATCGGATCGGCCGCAATCCCATCCACGGGACCTTTCTTTCCCCAAAAACTTCCGCACACGACGCGCACGTGCGTGCCGTCGTCATCCTTTATTTCTGGAATATCCAGCGACTTCACTTCCTGATAGCGCGGCGGAGTCATCTTCAGCGACGCCGGAAGATTGGCCCACAACTGAAAGCCGTGCATTCGTCCCGTCGGATCGCCTTTCGGCATCTCCTGATGAATGATGCCGCTGCCAGCCGTCATCCACTGCACGTCGCCAGCGGCGATGGCGCCGCGGTTGCCCATGCTGTCGCCGTGCTCCACCGTGCCCGCCAGCACGTAGGTGATGGTCTCAATGCCGCGATGGGGATGCCACGGAATTCCCGCCAGGAAATCCTCCGGTACGTCATTGCGAAAATCTTCCGATAGAAAGAACGGATCGAAATCAGATGTGTCATAAAAGCCAAATGCGCGGCGCAAATACACACCTGCACCTTCGATGGTCGGCCGTGATGTGATGAGTCGCTTGATTGGACGGATGGACACAAGAGTTTGCGGGGGTTCAGCGCATCAGTGACCGCGGTCCGCGCGCATGCGTCGCGGATGGGACCTGGCTCACGTCATTTTACAAAGTTGGACTCGAGCATATCGACTACATCTCGACCGCGCCCAGTGAGAACTGCCTTGACGGAGTAGAGTGCCATTCCGGCCACTTGACCGACTTCGATATGCGGTGGCATCACGAGCTCCATGCGATTGACTTTGACATCGAGGAGGGCGGGACCCGGATGCGCGAGAAAGCCCTTGAGCGCGCCTTCGAGGTTTTCATTATGCTCTACATTCCAGCCGCGGTAGCCGATCGCATCCGCAAGTTTGGCAAAGTCAGGGTTTTTAAGATCGGTATACGCATCCAGAATCCCTTCAACTTTCATCTCCAGCTCCACGAAGCCCAATGAACCGTTGTTGAAGACGACAACCTTTATCGGGATGTTCTCCTGAACCGCCGTCAGCAAATCACCCAACAGCATCGCGAGTCCACCGTCCCCGCTTAGGGCGATTACCTGGCGATGCGGAAGCGCCTTCTTGATGCCCAGCGCCTGCGGCATTGCATTGGCCATCGTACCGTGTAGCAGACTTATCAAAGTGCGCCGCCGCCCGTTGGTGCGGACGTGGCGGAGGAGCCAGACCATCGGGCTCCCACCGTCGGCGGTAAAAATGGCGTCCGCGTCGGCATGCTGGTCCAGCAAGTGCACGACCTGTTGCGGATGAATGAGCCCGTTCTTGCCAGGGCGCTCCTGATGGGCAAGCTCCTTCATAAGATGCCCATACTCGGCAAGACTTGCGTCCAGAAATTTTCGATCGGGTTGAATCTGGAGTCGCGGTTGTAATGCATCCAAGGTAGCCGCGATGTCACCGACCACGCCAATATCCACGGGATGCCGACGCCCAAGGTGGGTACTGTCGATATCGACCTGTATGACATGCGCATGCTTGGGATAGAACTGCCGCCAAGCAAAATCGCACCCGAGAAGAACGAGGATGTCGCAGTTGGTCACTGCGTTGAAGCCGGCGCTTGTGCCAAAGACGCCGGTCATGCCAACGTTAAAGGGATTTTCGAATTCCAGAAAATCCTTGGCCCGGGATGTATGTGCCATCGGCGCCTTCAAGGTCTCACAAAAGCGTACGATCTGGTCACGCGCATTGG
>PMHI01000723.1:0-13923 GCA_003156615.1 Acidobacteriaceae bacterium
GGGCTCAACGTGGGCCGTGGCAAGGACGATACTCTGTTTGCCAAGATTACGGGGCGCATCAAGTTCCTGAATAAGGGCTCGATGGGTAAGTTCGTGATGGTCGAGCCGATGGAAGTTACGGAGTAGTAGCTCTTCTCGGCCGAAACGGCACTCGCGTTAGAGCGGCCGCGACTCGCTGTTCGACGCGGCTTGGGCCTCGCCTTCGGGACGAGGCTTTTTGTTTTGTACGGGCGCGGCCTGACTGGCAACCATGTTCATTGACGAGGCGAGAATTCGGGTCAAAGCGGGCGACGGGGGCAATGGCTGCATGGCCTTCCGCCGCGAAAAATTTGTTCCGCGAGGCGGGCCTTCGGGCGGCGACGGGGGCAAGGGCGGAGACGTGATTATGGAATCGAGCGAACGCCACAACACGCTGGTTCATTTCCGTTTTAATCCCGAATACAAAGCTGAGCGCGGACGCCACGGCGAAGGCTCCAACAAGACAGGACGGGAAGGCGGCGACGTCGTTCTGAAGGTTCCGGTTGGGACCATTGTCTATGACGAAGAATCGGGCGAGAAGGTTTTCGATTTTTCGACGGCCGATCAACGTATGGTCATTGCCCGAGGCGGCCGCGGCGGACGTGGCAACGCGCGCTTCGCCACTTCGGTGCACCAGGCTCCGCGCGAACACGAGCCCGGACGACCCGGCGAGGAACACAACTACCGGCTCGAACTGAAGTTGCTCGCTGACGTTGGACTGGTTGGGTATCCGAATGTTGGTAAATCCACGCTTATCTCTCGCATCTCGGCAGCTCGGCCGAAAATCGCGGACTACCCTTTCACCACGCTCGAACCCAATCTGGGTGTGGTTGCAGTCGGCGAGCCTAACCATGAAATCAGTTTTGTGGTTGCCGACATTCCTGGCTTGATCGAAGGTGCGCACACCGGCTCAGGGTTGGGCACGCAGTTCTTGCGCCACATCGAGCGCACGCGCCTGCTGGTTCACCTCGCCGATGTGTCGGACGCCAGCGGCCGTGCTGACATCGTGAAAGATGTGGAAGTGATTCTCACGGAGTTGGCCAGTTTCGGCGCTCACCTGGAAGAAAAGCCAATGATCATGGTTGCGTCGAAGATCGATGTGGCCAACAAAGACAAAGTCGCCGCGCTTAAGCGTTACTGCAAAAAGCACAAGCTGAAGCTGTACGAAATTTCCGCCGTGACCGGCAGAGGAATCGACGAGTTGAAGTTCGCCATGGCCAAGGAAGTTGACGGCTTGCGCGAGCAGGCGCGCGAGCAGGCTGAAGCCGCGGACGGTCAAAGGGTCTGACTGAAGATTTTTACGCCTGGGCTCTCGGCATTTGCGATCCGTGCTGGAAGTGATACCGGAGAATCTTCGCGGCCAGAGCGGGAGGCATTGCCTCTTCAGCAGGTTTGATCGTACGCACGACTTCGCCCCGGCAAATCACTTCGGTGGGGGAGAGCCCAGCAATCTCGGCGGGCAGCACTAGATTAATTTCCAGCACCACCTTCGGCTGCAACAGGTCTTCGGCCTGAAACAGCAAACCGGAACGGCTGATGTTCTTGGTTTCACCGTCGTGCCAATTCTTTTCGTCGAGTCGGCGGTATTTCAGGGGCAGGTGAAGTTGAAAGCGTTGCGCCCGCGACGACGGCAACGGTTGCGCCGCCGCGGCGTGAGCGGTTTTGACCGGCATGACAGCCTCCGAAGGTAAGGGAGCGGAATCGAGCACCTCGCGAACTTTGCTTTTCAGGTCGCGCAGAGTAAAGGGTTTCTGGAGCAGGCGTACACCGGCATCCAGCATGCCATTGCGCCCGATCACATTCTCGGTGTAACCGGACATGTAGAGCACTTTTACGTTGGGGCGAATTTCCGATATGCCCTGCGCCAGTTCGCGGCCGTTCATGCCGGGCATGATCACGTCGGTGAGCAGCAGATGAATCACTCCTTCATGCGCCACCACAATCTGCATCGCAACCGCCCCATCGGCCGCTTCGATAACCTGGTAACCTTGCTTCTCGAGGAATTGGCGGGCCAGGTAGCGCAGGTTGGCCTCATCCTCGACGAGCAGGATGGTCTCGATTCCGGGCTCGCCGCTCGCGGATTCCGCTGGAGCGGCAACTCGGGCTGGCTTCTCGACTGCTTCCGTTACGCGGGGCAGATAAATCTTGAACGTCGTGCCTTTACCCGGTTCACTGTAGAGCCAGATGTAACCACCACTCTGCTTCACGATCCCATAAACCGTCGAGAGCCCGAGCCCCGTGCCTTTGGGCCCTTTTGTGGTAAAGAACGGCTCGAAGATGCGGGACTGGGTCTCCGAATCCATGCCCGCGCCAGTATCGCTGATGGCCAGCATGACGTAGTTTCCCGGGTTGAGCGGCGCATGAAAGCGGGAATACTCCTCATCGAGCGAGACATTGGAGGTCTCGATCGTCAGCTTACCTCCAGATGGCATCGCGTCGCGCGCGTTCACGGCGAGATTCATGATGACTTGCTCGATCTGCCCGGCGTCGGCGCGCACAGCGCCCAGTCCGGAGGCTGGAACCATTACCAAGTCGATGTCCTCGCCGATCACGCGGGTGAGCAGCTTCAGGTTTTCGGTGACCACGCCATTGAGGTCAAGAGTTCTCGGGGCCAGCATTTGCTTCCGGCTGAAAGCGAGGAGCTGGCGGGTGAGCGACGTGGCTCGCACGGCCGCGCTCGAAATCTCTTGGGCTGGAACGCGCAGCGCCGGTTCCGGGCCCAGACGGTCGAGGAGAAATTCCGAGTATCCTGAAATCACCATCAGCAGGTTGTTGAAATCGTGCGCGATGCCGCCGGCGAGTCTTCCCACAGCCTCCATCTTTTGCGACTGCCGGAGCTGTTGCTCGAGGGCGCGTCGCTCGGTCACATCTTCGGCAAACAGCTCGAAGGCTTTTCCCGTGTCGCCGTCCGGAACTGCGCGGCCAGAAACGCGAACCGCTGTGGCAGTGCCGTCCTTACGCAGCCATTCTGCGACCAGGCCGTTGAAGGGCGCGGCCGAGCGCAGATAATCCGCCAGCTCGAACCACTGCTGTGCGTCGGCGTAGAGTCCTCCGAGGGGTTTCCCCATCAGTTCCCTTGCGGAGGAATATCCCAGCATGACGAGCAGCGCCGGATTCGCGTCCAGCAGTTGGCCGGCAGAATCGCAGCGGCAAATACCGTAGGGGGCGTTGGTCACCAGCGAGCGGAAGTTCATTTCGGAGCGACGCAAGCCCTCCTGGGCGGCTCGCAGGGCGGCATTCAACCAGCAGATCAGAAGCGCCAGCACAACAAACAGAGCCAGCCGGATCATTGTGGACCGGTATTGCGCCGAGGTCTGTTCTCCGGTAAATGAAAAGTATGCGCTCACCGTGAGTGCGAACGAGGTGGCGACCAGACCCGGTTTCCAGCCGCCATACCAGGCGCTCACCATTACCGCGACGGCGAATACCGCTAGCCGGCTTTCGGTGATGTTCGGAAGCAGCAGCGCCGGGATCAGTGCCAGCGTGGTGCTCAGTACGGCCACTCCGTAGCGCAGGATCGGCGCACGGGCGGGTGGGATACGAAGCAAGGGGAGGGTCACCCGCATGCAGCCAATGCTAGGGACGAGTTCTCAAACACGCGAGATTACGGGAGTCCATTCCAGATTCTCGGGGCAGGGTTTTTCCCAGCGCCTGCTTGGGTGCCGAACAGGCGATCGAACCATGCACCATCGGCCAATGCCCTTGAACCTCTCCTCACCGGCAGGCGAACATAGGTGCGTAGCGCAGCAATCACCGCCTGCCTTGAAGGTTGCGCTTGCCAACCGGGCCGGCAAACGAAGACACTAGCGGCGCATGAATATAGGACTATTTGGCGGCACCTTCGACCCCATCCACCGCGGACACCTCACGCTCGCGCGCGCCGCGCGGGAGCGCTACAAACTCTCACGCATCCTCTTCGTGCCTGCCGACGTTCCGCCGCACAAGCAGAGCCAGCCTCTGTCGGCCTTCGCGCACCGCTACGCCATGATTGCACTGGCCACGGCGCAAGAAAAAGACTTCGTGCCCTCGATGCTGGAAGCGCCGGAAGACTTTTGCGCAGGCGGACCGGCCAAAGGCAAGACGCGCGTGGCCAAACCCAACTACACCATCGATACCGTCAGGCGCCTCAAGCAGTCGTTCAAGAAGGCAGATCGGCTCTTCCTGCTTATCGGCATCGATGCCTTTGCCGATATCGCGAACTGGCATCAGGCCGAGGCCCTTTTTCGCGAGTGCGAGTTTGTGGTTGCCAGCAGGCCAGGGTTTTCGCTCGCCGACGTCGCCAACGCGCTGCCCGCGGGCCTGCGTCCGCGGCAGGAAGTGACACGGCCGTTTCACCAACAAGCTGCCACGGGAGACTTGGTATTGAAGGGCGTGACGATCCATTTGCTGGACGAGGTCTATCAGCCTATTTCCTCTACAATCATTCGCCGAGCTGCAGCCGCCGCGAAGCCGCTCAATCGCTTTCTAGAGCCGGCCGTCGCGGATTACATCAAGAAAATGGGACTGTACAGGGAACGTTAGGTCGTCGTTGGTCGGTCGCCGATTTGAATAGCTACCCGGCCTTTACGTTGATGAAGGCGCAGCGAGGCAGTCTGTCATTTACAATGAAAACTCTTACAATGAAAACTCTGCCCGGGTTGGGCCAACCACTAACGACCAACGACCACCGACTCTCTGCATGAAGAAAAGCGATCTGAAGCGACAGGTAACGGCAGCCATTCAGGCCTGCCTCGACAAGAAAGCGGAAGAACTTTCCATCCTGGAAATGGAAAAGGGGTCGGGAGCTTTCACCGACTACTTCGTCCTGTGCAGCGGCACGAACCCGCGGCAGGTTCAGGCCATTGCGGACGAGGTGGAACTGCGCTTGAAAGTGGCCGGCGTGCGCCCCGCGCACGTCGAAGGTTACAAGCAAGGCGAGTGGATCCTGGTCGACTACTTGGACTTTGTGGTTCATGTTTTTTCCGAGAAGGCGCGCAAGTTTTACGATCTGGAGCGCCTCTGGAAAACGGCCAAGCGGCTTGAACCTTCGGAGTTGAAGCCCATGGCGCGGACGAAGGCGACACCGAAGACGAGGACAGGGCCGCCGAAGCGCACTCCCGCGGCCGCTATTCGTCGCAAGAAAGCGTAGGTTGGGCAGGTGGCCGCTTTACCAAGGGGTGCGAGCGGCAATCGGCCCATAGGTTGAGGGAGAGAACATCGCGTTCGGGGCGTCGGTGGTGCCGGCCTCCGGGAGCAAATGAATTTCATCCTCCGTGAAGATCAAAATTGCGTGGATTGGAAAAACAAAAGAGCCGGCGATCCAGTCGCTGACCGACGAGTATCTGAAGCGGATCTCGCGTTATGCGCAGGTGGAGGGGCTGGCCCTACGGGATGAAGCCGCGCTTCTGCGAATGTGCGGGCGGGGACCGGGTGGGGCGAATCGAACTACGGGCGCCGGGAAGTTGACGCTGGTGCTGATGGATCCGCCGGGGAAGCAGTTCTCGTCAGAACAGTTAGCGCGTTTTCTGGGAGACCATCAGGATCTCAATCTGCTGCCGCTGGCTTTCGCGGTGGGTCCCGCAGATGGATTCAGCGAAGCGGCCCGAAGCGCCGCGCAGCATACGATTTCGCTGGGCAGGATGACGCTGGCGCACGAACTGGCTCGCGTGGTTTTGCTGGAGCAAATCTACCGGGCGTTCACGATTCTGAAGGGTCATCCTTACCATTTGGGGCATTGAAATGGTACAGGCTTGCGGTATGCACCTTTGTGCAATTCTGAGCTGCGTACCCGCCCGAATTTGTTTTAAGGTAGAACATGAGACGTATTGACGGATTGCTGGAATGATCGGAGACTAGAGGCATGAGAGATGTGATGGAACTGTTGCGAGCGAAGGAACAGGAGTTGTTGAAAGTGAAGCGGCAAGTCGAGGCTCTGCGGATTGCGGCGCCACTGTTGGTCGGGGACCAGGATAAAGCCCCTTCGACCGGGCCTGCAGCGGTTAACGAAGGGAACCGTTTTGGCTGATTCCTGCCGCAACTGCATTCAGGGCTTCTTGTCCCAGTCAGCGGCTATGACCTCGGAATAGCAGTTATTGATTCCCGGTCAGGTCACGAGGCCCTCCTGCAAGAGCGCGCGGCGACGAAGACTGAATCTCAGTGTGGGCCTAGGTCGTCATGTCTTTGATGTGGGTTGCGATGCACCACTGATTCCCGAATGCGTCCTCCACCACCCCGACCCTGTCGCCGTAAGGTTGGTCCGCCGGCTCCTGGATCGACTTCGCGCCCGCCGCCAGCGCCCGCCGGTAGACCGCGTCGCTGTCCGGCACATACACATAGAACATTGACTGCATGGGCGGGTAGGGGCCATGCGCGCCATGCGCTTCTCCCATTTCGACCACCGAACTCCCGCAGCGAATCTCGGCGTGACGAACCACGCCGTCCGGCGATGCGTACTTCGCAATCTCCTGCGCCCCGAACGCGCGCTTCAGGAAGCCGATTACTGGCTCGGCCCGCAGCGGATGCATATACACATTCACGTTGTGCAACCCCTTCGGAATGTAGCTCTCGCCTTTGTGCGTGGCGATGTACCAGAAGTTGCCGAATGGATCTTTCACGGCCGCGCCCCGCTCGCCGTATTCGTGATCTTGTGGCTCGCCGATCGAAGTCGCCCCCGCCTGCAGAGCTTCTTTGTAAGCCGCATCGGTGTCCTTCACATAAATGTGCAAGGCTGTCGTGTTCGGCTGCGCGTTGAACGGCTTGCCCGGAATCCCGCCGCCCATCATCAGCATCGTGTCGCCGATGCGCGTTTCCGCGTGAATTCCTCCGGCTCCGCCCATTGCCCGGAAAGTTTCCTCCGCGCCAAACGCCTGCTTCGCGAACGCGAGCAGCGAATCTCCATCGGGCGCGATCATATAAGGCGTAACCGTGTGGAAGCCGCGCGGGATCGGATCCACTCGCTTCCCCAGTTCGTCCTTCTCCGAAATCTGCCCGCCCTCGGGCCCGGTTGTCAGCCCCTTCATGCGCCGATGCATTTCTTCGACCGACATTTCTTCCACCAGCGTGGAGATGTTCCACGTGTAAGCGAAGGGATCAACAAAGCTTCCCTCGCGGCGACCGTAGAACTGATCTTTGATGGGCAAAATCGTTTTCAATCCGGCAGCCACGGCCCGTGCCGCGAACGAGTCCACGTCGGCAACGTGCAGGCCCAACTGGACCGGTGAGAAGCCCAGGGTTTCGGCGCTGAACCTCCCCCCCTCCGGCCATTCGCCGGAAAGGTTGATCGACGAGTCGCCGATCCTGATCTCGGCATGCGCGATGGATCCTCCCACTTCGAAGCGCATTGTTTCCTTCGCGCCAAAGGCGTGCTTGTAGAACTCGATGGCCTTGGCCGGATCTTTGAAGGTCAACCTTGGGGTCGCAATCGGGCGAACCGAGACGACGGGTGGAGCAACGGCGCTCATAGCTTTTCTCCCTCCGAGCAATTTGGACTTGAGTCTGGTCTTGAATTCTTCCCGCGGCAGACCGCGCAAGTCAGCCGCCACGCGCACCAGCGGTTGGACGCTTGCATCCACCTTTGCAGGCTTGCCGTCCGTCCTTCCGAGCAGGGCATCCACGGCGCGGTTCAACTGCTCGATCTTCTTTGCCTGGTTGTTTCGCGGATGGTTCTCCCCTTTACCCAGAGAGCGCTTAGGCATCGGCACCCTCCATGCGCGCCCGCAGGCGGCTGAGGGCGCGGAACTGCAACTGCTTCACCGCGCCTTCCGTCTTGCGAATCTCCCGCGCCACTTCCTTAATGCTTTTCTGCTCCACGAACCGCAGCACCACGACCCGCCGCTGCTCCGCCGGCAAACCATCGACGAGGCGAAACAAGCTAGCCCGCCGCTCCACTTCTTCGAAACCCACGCTAGTAGCTGGCGCGGATTCGATCTGTTCCACCTCGTCCGTCACCTGCTCCCGGCTCCGGCGTTGCCACCGGTCCGAAATCAGATTCGCGGCAATCCGGTAGAGCCATGCCGCAAACGGAATCCCCCGCCATTCAAATCGCCGCAAGTTGGCCAGCGCATGATGAAATACCTCGGAGGTCAAGTCCTCGGTTTCCGCGCGGTCCCCCACCCGCCGCACCACGTACGCATAGACCCGCTCGAAATGGTTCTCGTAAAGCTCCGCGAAGCGCGCAGGGTCCTTCTGCGCCGCCTCGATCAGAAGCCGCTCGTCCGCTTCTTTCCTCAGAGCCTTCAACGGGATCTCCGCGCGGAGTTGTCTTACACCGGGATAACGGCGGGAAACAAGAAAAGTTACGGCAGAAAATCGAGGCCTACGCCGGAAGCGGGTTCCGCGTAATACAGATTCTCGAGCGCCTTTTGCACCTTCGCCGACACCCCTTCTAAATCCTTCATCTTCAGCCCGGTCGTCGAGATCGGCTCACCCACGCGCATCTCCAGCGGACGGCATTTGATGTGGTAGGTGTTCATCGGCAGCAGCTCGTAAGTTCCGACCAGTGCCACCGGCACAATATCCACCTGCGCTTTGATCGCAAGGAAAAAAGCTCCCGGCAGAAAGGGCTTGATCTCGCCGTCCGGCGTGCGCCCGCCCTCCGGATAAATGACCAGCGGCATGCCGGCTTTCAGACTCTTCACTGCCGAACGGATGGCCGCGATCGAATTAGCCGGCTTCTGCTGGTCGATGCAGACCTGCCCGGAACGCTTCAACTGCCAGCCGACAATCGGGTACGCCAACAATTCCTTCTTGAAAACGATGCGGAACTGAAACGGAAGGTTAACGTATAGAACCGGGATGTCCATGGCCGAGGCGTGATTCACCGCGTAAACCTGGGGTTTCGAAGTATCGATCTTGTCGAGGCCGGTGACCTTCACCGGCGAGACGATCGTTTTCATGATGAGCCACGACCAGGCCCGCGAAAACCAGTGCAGACGGCGTCCGCTTCGGTCGAATAATCCGCCGGGAAGTGCCACCACTCCCAGAACCAGGGTGTAGAGCCAGATCAGCGGATCAAGAATGAAATAGGATCGCAGCCGGCTCCACCAGCCGTAGGTCTCGCCTGGGATCGCGTGCGGACTGCGCCGCGGCGCAACCACCGGCGCGGCCTCCGCGCCGCTTTCCACTTCGACCGATGAGTTCACTTCCTGCACACTTCTATTCTAGGGGAAACTGCTCCAGGGCGCTGCTTCAGACTTCCGCCCCAACCGTGCGAATCACTTCGCCCACCAGATAAATCGAGCCCGTGACTACGACCACGGCTCCCGCGCTGGCCAGAACTCGGGCCCGCTCCAAGGCGCGTCCTACGTCGTCTTCTGCCTCGATTTCGACACCGGTTCGTGCTGCCGCTTGCCGAATCTCCTCTGTCGATGCCGCCCGCGGATTCTCCGGTCGGGTGGCGATCACTCGATCCGCCAGCGGAAACAGAATTTCCGTCATCTCCGAGATTGCCTTGTCCCGCATGGCGCCGAAAACAAAAATCAGCGGACGGTCTTCATACCGCTCCGAAAGGGCCGAACGCAGCGCCCACGCGCCCGCCGGATTGTGCGCCACGTCGAGAACCATCTCCGGCCACCCCGGCCGCCCCGCGATCACCTGAAGCCGCCCCGGCCAGCGCGTCTCGCGGATGCCGCTCTCGATGCTCTTTGCCGTGATGCCGCCGAATCCTTGCTCGCTGAGTTCTGCTGCCGCCGCGATCGCCAGCGCGACATTGCGCAACTGGTGCCGCCCCAACAGCGACGTCTCCACCAGAAATTGCTCTCCCAGAACCGCCAGCGGGTAGCGATAGATCCACCGCGGGTTGCTCGGCTCGGTACTCAGTACTAGGTACTTGCTACTCCCCGGCGAAACCGGCGGCACATACGAAACCGCGTTCACCGCCCGCGCCCCCAGTTCGAGGATCGTATTGCCGATCACATCGTTGGCCTCGGGCTGCTGCGGCAGCGTCACCACCACGCCGCCCGGACGAATAATCCCCACCTTCTCCCGTGCAATCTCGCCCACGGTATTCCCCAGAAACTTCTGATGATCGAGCGAAATGTCGGTAATCACGCTCACCCGCGGCTCCACCACATTCGTCGCATCCAGACGGCCGCCCATACCCACTTCGAGCACTGCCAGATCCACCTTTGCCCGCGCGAAGTACTCGAACGCGATCGCCGTCATCATCTCGAAAAAACTGGGATGCCACGGCAACTCCGCTCGCTCCTCCAACCTCTCCGCAACCCGATCCACCTCGCCATGAAGCGATGCAAACTCGTCGTCTCTGATCTCTTTGCCGTTNNTCAATCCCGATGCCCGCAGGATCGAGGCCAGAGTCGCCGCCGTTGATCCCTTGCCATTGGTGCCCGCAATCAGCACGCTCGGAAAGCGCCGCTCCGGATGATCCATCGCCTGCAACAGCACGCGCATGTGCGCCAGATCGAACTTGTGCGAAGGCGTCAGCCCCGCCAGCTCGTGCCCCAGCGCAAACATACGGGCTACCGCGGTTTCATAGGACATAAGGAAGCGGTCGGCTTTCAGCTCTCAGCCGTGGTGACCAAAACATACCAGTCGTGCCGAGCGAAGCGAGGGATCTGGGTGTTGGCCTGCGGCGGCAATGACGCTGGCGCAGGCGAAGACCCAGATCCCTGGCTTCGCTCGGCGGGACGGATCGGAATGGCAGTTGGGGGCAATGAAGGCTGATCGCTTACAGCCGTTTTCACACCACCATAAAATCCAGAGCCCGCCCAATGTAAGACTTGAGTTCCTTGCGATGCACCACCGCGTCCAGCATCCCATGCCCCAGCAGGAATTCGCTGCGCTGAAAGCCCGCCGGCAGCTTTTGCCGGATCGTCTGCTCGATCACCCTCGGCCCGGCAAAGCCAATCAGCGCGCCGGGTTCGGCAATGTTCAAATCCCCCAGCATGGCAAACGAAGCCGTCACGCCGCCCGTAGTCGGGTCGGTCAGCACGGAAACATACGGAACCTTCGCCTTATCCAATCGAGCTAGCGCCGCGGAAATCTTGGCCAGCTGCATCAGGCTGATCACGCCCTCCATCATTCTGGCCCCGCCCGAAGCCGACACAATAATCAGCGGCGCGCGCGAATCGACGGCGCGTTCGACAGCCCGCGTGATCATCTCGCCCACCACCGCTCCCATGCTGCCGCCAATGAAGGCATACTCCATTACGCTGGCGATCACAGGCCGCCCGAGTAGCTTGCCCTGCGCGTTGATCACCGCATCCTTCAGCCCCGTGTCGTGCTCCGCCTGCCGCAGCCGAGACGAGTACGGCTTCAAATCCACAAACTTGAGCGGGTCCGTCGACGATAGATTCCCGTCGAACGTCTCATACTGACTATCATCCAGCAGCAGTCCCAGTCTCGTCCGGGCATCGATGCGAAAGTGCTTTTCGCACTTCGGGCACACGTTCAAATTCTCTTCCAGATCCTTTTTCCAGATGATCTGCCGGCAGTTCTCACACTTCACCCACAACCCTTCGGTGCGAACCGTCTTCTTGCCCGAAGTGTCGAGTTCCGCGGATTCGCGCTTGAACCAAGCCATATTAGTTGCGCGTACCGCATACCGAGTACCGAGTCAAACCCGCGCTTCCCGGTAGCAGGTACCCGGTATCAAGTACTGCCTGCCTACTCAATACTCGATCCCTCTCTGCGCCATCACGCCCTTCTCATAAGCATGCTTCACTTGCTTCATCTCCGTCACTGTGTCTGCGGCCTCGACAATTGTGGGGTGTGCGTTCCTCCCCGTCAAGATGACATGCACCATCTCCGGTTTCCTCTTCAGGCTCTCCACCACCTTCGCCGGGTCCAGCATGCCATAACTGATCGCATAATTGATCTCATCGAGCACTACCAAATCCCACTCGCCCGACTGGATCGCCTTTTCTCCCTCCGCCCACGCCTCTTCCACCATCTTGATATCTTCCGGGTCCGGTTTCTCGGCGCCCACCTTCACAAATCCCCGTCCCATCTGCTTCATTACGAACCTGTCCCCGAAGGCTTTCACGGCGTCCAGTTCCCCGTAATGCCATGAGCCTTTCAGGAACTGCAGCATCAGCACTCGCATCCCCTGGCCCACCGCGCGCAAGGCCGTCCCCATCGCCGCGGTTGTCTTGCCTTTTCCCGGCCCAGTGTTCACGAGGATGAGACCGCGTCGTACGTCAGTCATGGTTGCAGGAGGCTTGATTCTACTAGAAAGCCTTCTGGCGAAGGGTGCGCGCCCAGACGAGGATGGGCAACACGGCTCGCGCGCGGCTAAGTTTGACCCTCCCGAATCCCTCCCATAAACTGAGAGATTCGAGATACCTGCAGGTCTCAAATTATGGCAGACAGCATTCATGTGAAGCTTCCGGACGGGAGCGTGAAGGAAGTGCCGAAGGGCACGACTTCGCTCGAGATTGCCGAGTCCATCAGCCCGCGGCTGGCGAGTGCGGCTTTGGTGGCCAGGACTAACGGCGATCTGATTGATCTTACCCGGCCACTGGAAAAAGACACCGATCTGCATCTTTTGACTGAGAAAAATCCGGAGGCGTTGGAAGTTTACCGGCATTCCTCGGCGCACCTGCTCGCCGCGGCCGTGCTGGAGCTTTTTCCCGAGACCAAGCTCGGGCACGGTCCGGCGACCGAGAGCGGATTTTTTTACGACTTCTACCGGCCTACCGCTTTCACTCCGGAGGATCTCGAAAAAATCGAGAAGAAGATGCAGGAGCTGGTGCAGCAGAATATCCCGTACGCCCGCGAGTTTCTGCCTCGCGAACAGGGGCTGGCTGAGTTCAAGAAAGAAGGCGACTTCATGAAGTGTCATTTCATCGAGCAATTCACCAAGCCCGATGAAAAGATATCGATCTACCGCACCGGCAAGTTCGTCGATTTCTGCCGTGGGCCGCACCTCCCTTCGACCGGCAAGATCAAGGCGTTCAAGCTGCTCAACATCGCTGGCGCGTACTGGCTGGGCGACGAAAAAAATCCGCAACTGCAGCGCATCTATGGAACTTCGTTCTTCTCGAAGAAGGATCTCGACGCCCACCTGAAACAGGTGGAAGAGGCGAAGAAGCGCGACCATCGCGTGCTGGGCCAGCAGCTCGATCTGTTCTCGATTCAGGAACTGGCCGGACCGGGGTTGATTTTCTGGCACCCCAAGGGCGGGATCATCCGCAAACAGATGGAAGACTGGATGCGCGAGGAGTACCTCAAACGCGGCTACTCGCTCGTCTACACGCCGCACGTGGCGCGGCGGCAGTTATTTTTTACCTCGGGACACGAGGGCTATTACGCGCAGAACATGTTCGACGCCATGGAACTCGACGACGCGGAATACCGGCTGAAGCCGATGAATTGTCCCGGGCACATTCTGATTTACAGAGACTCGTTGAAGTCGTATCGCGATCTGCCGGTGCGCTTGGGCGAGCTGGGAACGGTTTACCGCTACGAGCGTTCGGGGGTAATGCATGGGCTGCTACGCGTGCGCGGCTTTACGCAGGACGATGCGCACATCTTCTGCACCCCCGAGCAGATCGAGGATGAGATTGCCAGTTGTTTGGAATTTGCCCTGGACGTGCTGAAGGATTTTGGCTTCGACCAGTTCCAGACCGAGCTTTCAACCTGGAATCCCGACGACCGGAAGAATTTCGTGGGCAGCGAAGAGCAATGGATCCACGCCACCCAATCGCTCGAGAAGGTGCTGAAACGGCAGAATATCGAGTACAAGACCATGCCCGGCGAGGCGGCGTTTTACGGTCCGAAGATTGATATCAAGCTGGTGGACGCGATTGGAAGGTTGTGGCAACTCTCGACGGTGCAGTTCGACTTCAACCTGCCGCAGCGCTTCGGGCTGGAGTATGTTGCCGAAGATGGTTCGCGCAAGCAGCCCGTGATGGTGCATCGCGCGCTCTACGGTTCGGTCGAGCGTTTTTTCGGTGTGCTGATCGAACA
>PMHI01000723.1:13986-17443 GCA_003156615.1 Acidobacteriaceae bacterium
GCCATGCAGAAAGTGCCGTTCCAGTTGGTGGTCGGGGACAAAGAGGCCGAGGCTGGGAAGGTGAATGTTCGTACCCGTGGGAAAGAGAAGACTGAGGACATGGGTGCTGGGGAGTTTGTGGAGAAGATTAGAAAGCTGATCGCGGAGAAGAGTTCGGGGCTCTAACTCAAGACCTTTTCACCCAGAGGCACCCTTCAGGGGCAGGCTCCGACGCAGAGAGAGCCTTTTTGGCGCCTTGTTATGGGGACAGTTGAGTTCGACTGTCCCCGGTGTTTTGGGGGTGTCGGGTTGTACCATGTTTCCGTGCATGAGCTGTCGGAGCGCGTGTTGGGGCTTATCCGGCGGGAGGAATTGCTGCGGGCCGGGGACCGGGTTGGGATTGCGGTTTCAGGCGGGATCGATTCGGTGGCGCTGCTTCGGCTGCTGATTGAGTTGCGCTACGACCTTGGCATCGTTCTCTCTGTGGTTCATTTCAACCATAGGCTGCGGGGGGCGGAGTCGGACGCGGATCAGGAGTTTGTCGGGAAACTGGCTCGTGAACATGGGTTGGAGTTTCATTGCGGGAGCGGCGATGTGGCACGGCAGGCGGCTGCTGAGCGCTCCGGAGTGGAGGCTGCTGCGCGCCAGTTGCGGTATCGGTTCTTTCGTTCGCGCCTGGGATCGGGGGAAGGGTCGGAGGAGGAACTCGGACCACTCGCCCCTCAGGGGCTAAAGCCCTCATTCTCGGTGGGGCTTAGCGGCACGGCCGAAGCCGTGCCCTTGCCGAAGCCAATAGTCCCCCCGGCTTCCCGAGCAACGCTGAACAAGATCGCGACGGGGCACACGCTCAACGATCAGGCCGAGACGGTGCTCATGCGGCTGATTCGCGGTACGGGACTGCGGGGGCTCGGGGGAATCTATCCGCGCATCCTGGTGGAGCAGGAGGATGGGGAGGGCCACGGCGAGATCGTCCGTCCGCTGCTCGGAATCCGGCGGGCCGAACTGAAGCAGTACCTGGCCGATCTCAAACAGCCCTGGCGAGAAGACTCGACCAACGACGATTCCAGCTTCACCCGCAATCGGGTGCGCAGTCTGGTGCTTCCACTGCTCGAGCGGGAGTTCAATCCCGCGGTGGTCGACAGTTTCGCCGAACTGGCAGAGATTGCCCGCGACGAGAAGGATTACTGGGACAACGAAATCTCCGGCTGGCTGGGGACCGTGGTGCAGTGGTCGCAACCAGAATGGACGCGCGGGCTCCCGGGTTTCGATGATTCGCAATCGCTGGTCGAGATCCAGCCGTCTCATCCGAAGCTGGCCGACCCCGAATTATGGGCGCGACTCAAAGAATCCGGCCCCGCCGTGATGAATGCTTCCGTGAGCCGGCCGTGGCTGCTGACCGAGCCGCGGGCGGTGCAGAGAACGGTGTTGAAGGCGATCGGCGAGCAGGCGGGGATTCCGCTGGAGTTCAAGCACATCGAGGAAATCCTGCGGTTCGCCGCAGAGGATGGTCCATCGGGTAAGGAGTTGGCGCTTCCGCTGGGTTGGAGAATTCGCCGCCAGCCGGAAGCTCTGGTTTTTGTCACGCCTGACCTGCGCCGGCAGGGGCGGATTCCAGACTACGAATACTCGCTGGCGGTGCCGGGACGTGCCCTGGTGCCGGAGGTGGGGGTAGTGATCGAAGCGTTGCTCGTCATTCGGGAGATTGCTCCGGAGTCGCAGGTTGCGGAGTATAATCCGCAGCAACTTCTTCGTCGAGAGCTGTTGCCGGAACGATTGATCGTGCGGAACTGGCGTCCGGGAGACCGGTTTTGGCCGGCGCATACAAAATCGCCGAAGAAGATCAAGGAATTGCTACAGGAGCAGCATGTGGCGCGTCAGGTTGGGCAACAAGGGCGCAGGCTTTGGCCGGTTGCCGTGAGCGGAGACGAGATCGTCTGGATGCGCGGGTTTCCGGTTCCTGCAAGATTTCGCGCCAAGGCTGGACAGGAAGCGGTGCTGATCCGAGAGATGCCGGGGCTAGTGGAGGAAACCGCGATTTAGGAGGCACGCCACTTCATGAACGAACTGAACGCCGAGCCGCTTCGCCAGGTCATTGCCGCCGAACAGATCCAGAAACGAGTGAAGGAACTCGGGCGCCACATTTCCGATGACTATCGGGGGCAGACGATCCAGGCGCTTGCGGTCCTCGAGAATGGGTTCATTTTCATGGCTGACCTGGTACGGGCGTTGGAGGTTCCGGTGGTGTGCCAGTTCATCAAGCCCAAATACAGCAAGCAGCAGGGCAGCCAGGCGGGAGAGATTGTGGAAATCTTCTTCAGCCATGAACCGGATATTCGCGGCCAACATATCCTGCTGGTCGAGGGCCTGGTGCATTCCGGTGTGACCAGCGAGTTCCTGATGAACGACCTGCGTTTGCGAGGGGCGGCTTCGGTGAAGCTGGTAACGCTGCTGGACCGCCAGTCGGCCCGCCGTGTGGCCCTGCAGCCGGACTATTTCGGCTTTCTGGTGGATGAAACCTTCCTCGTGGGTTATGGGTTGGGGGCAGTCGAGCAGACCAACCGCAATATTCCCTTTTTGGCTGCAATCCCGGTCCCGCCGGTGACTTAAGTTATCGCGCGGGCGACGCGCCTTTTTCCTCAAGAAAAGGTAGAATAGTGTCCTAGGGAATTTCTTTATCAAAATTGGTCGAATGGCATCTAAAGTAGTGGCGGGAGCGCTGGTTTAGCGCGTAGTTTCCGTAGCCCGGTTTCTTCAGGAGCCTTTTGGTGAATTCAACAGTAAAAACCGTACTCTTCTGGGTGGGGATTGGGGTGTCTGCCCTTGTGTTGTGGACCGTGATTCAGCAGGGGCGCAACGGGCAGAAGGACTCAGATGTCAATTTCTCCCAATTCATGACTGACGTGGATCAGGGCAAGGTGCATGATGTCACCGTGGACGGACAGCAGGTGCGTGGAAAATTCACCGACGGCTCCGCCTTCCATACCGTGGCTCCGCCGATGTATCCCGACATGATCAAGTCGCTGCGCGACAAAAACGTCGTGGTGATTATCAAGGACGTCAACGGCGGAAGCTGGCCGCTGCAGTTGCTGGGGACTTGGGCTCCTCTGATTCTGCTGGGTGCGCTGTGGTTCTTCATGATCCGCCAGATGCAGACCGGCGGCAATAAGGCCCTGTCATTCGGAAAGAGCCGGGCGCGTTTGCTCTCCATGCAGCAGAAAAAAGTCACGTTCAAGGACGTGGCTGGCGTCGAAGAGGCCAAGGAAGAGCTGCGTGAGATTATCGANNGCGAAGCGCAGAAGTTCCAGAAACTTGGCGGCAGGATTCCCAAGGGAGTGCTGCTGGTTGGGCCTCCGGGAACCGGCAAGACACTGTTGGCGCGAGCCGTTGCCGGCGAAGCCAACGTTCCTTTCTTTTCAATCTCCGGCTCGGATTTTGTGGAAATGTTTGTCGGCGTCGGCGCCAGCCGCGTGCGCGATCT
>PMHI01000723.1:17465-19762 GCA_003156615.1 Acidobacteriaceae bacterium
TTCGAGTCGAATGAAGGTGTGATTCTCATGGCGGCGACGAACCGGCCCGATGTGTTGGATCCGGCGTTGCTGCGGCCGGGACGCTTTGACCGGCGCGTGGTGGTGAGCCGTCCGGATGTGCGCGGGCGCGAAGAAATTCTGCGCGTGCACACCCGCAAGATTCCTCTTGCGGAAGATGTCGATCTTTCGGTACTGGCCCGCGGTACACCGGGATTTTCCGGCGCAGACCTGGCCAACATGGTAAACGAGGCAGCACTGGCTGCGGCTCGTCAAAACCGCAAGGCCGTGCTGATGTTCGACTTCGAGGTTGCCAAAGACAAAGTCTTGATGGGCGTAGAGCGCAAATCGCTGATCCTTTCCGACGAGGAAAAGAAAGTTACGGCGTACCACGAAGCAGGGCACGCACTGGTGGCGGCGAAGCTTCCGGGGTCAGACCCGGTACACAAGGTCACGATCATCCCCCGCGGCATGGCATTGGGTGTGACCATGCAGTTGCCGATCGATGACCGGCACAACTACACGAGAGAGTACTTAAAGACCGACCTGGCGATTCTAATGGGCGGGCGTTTGGCCGAGGAATTGTTCCTTAACCAGATGAGCACGGGCGCCGGAAACGACATTGAGCGAGCCACGGAAATGGCGCGCAAGATGGTGTGCGAGTGGGGCATGAGCGATCTTGGCCCGCTCACCTTCGGCAAGAAAGAAGAGCAGATATTCCTGGGCCGCGAGATCAGCCAGCACCGCGACTACAGCGAGGATACGGCCATTAAGATTGACGGCGAGGTCCGCAAGCTGGTCAACCAGGGTTACGAAACGGCAAAGAACATCCTGGAGGGGAACCGCGACACGCTGCAGAAGATTGCGGCGGCGTTGCTGGAGCGGGAAGTGCTCGATGCCTCCGAAGTGATGTTGCTGGTGGAGGGCAAGGAACTGCCTCCGATGAAGTCGCCTGCCAAGCCTGATGACGGCGTGCAGCAGGTGTTGAAGCCGGAGCCGGGACGGGGAATTGTCAAGGGCGGAGAAAGTCCGGCGCGAGCTTAAAGGCGGTTCCTCGGTTCTCAGTTTGGGCGGCCTGGCGGCCGCCCTTGGTTTTTTGCGCCAGAGCTATCCGTTTATGGTTTTCATCATGGGTTCGGGATAGCGAAGTCCGGCGGCGGCGCCGGTGGGAAAGATCTCATTGATCCGCCGCAGATCCTGCTCGGTGAGCTTCACGTCGATCGCCGCGACGTTCTCTTCCAGATACTTGCGGCGCTTGGTGCCGGGGATGGGGACGATGTTCTTGTCCTCGGCGAGCACCCACGCCAGTGCGAGCTGAGAAGGCTGGCAGCCTTTCTCCTTCGCGATTTCCTCGATCCGCCGCACCAGGTCGAGATTCTTCTGAAAGTTCTCTCCTTGAAATCGTGGGGAGAACCGGCGAAAGTCGTCTTCCGGAAGATCCTCGAAGCGCGTGACCTGGCCGGTGAGAAAACCCCGTCCCAGCGGACTATAAGCGACAAAACCGATGCCAAGTTCGCGGCAGGTAGCGAGTAGTTCGTCTTCCGGTTCGCGGCTCCAGAGCGAATATTCGGTTTGGAGAGCGGTGATGGCATGGACTTTCACGGCACGGCGCAGGGTGTCTGGCGAGGCCTCGGAAAGTCCGATGTGCCCGATTTTTCCTTCCTGCACAAGCTCGGCCATTGCCCGAACAGTTTCTTCGATGGGCGTAGCGGGGTCGACGCGATGCTGGTAATAAAGATCGATCCTCTCGACTCCGAGCCGCCGCAGACTTGCTTCACAGGACCGTCGGATGTAGTCGGGTTGGCCGTTGACGCCGCGCAGAGTGGGGTTCGCGGGATCGCGGACGATACCGAATTTCGTGGCCAGCACAATCTGGTCGCGCCTGCCTTTGATGGCGCGGCCGACTAGCTCTTCATTCTTATACGGGCCATACACATCCGCTGTGTCGAGAAAATTGATGCCCAGTTCGAGGGCGCGGTGAATGGTAGCGATGGACTCACCATCATCGCGCGGACCGTAAAACTCTGACATGCCCATACAGCCCAGGCCGAGGGCGGACACTTTGAGACCACTACGTCCAAGTTCGCGAAATTGCATGATGGCTCCTTAGCCAAGCCAAAACCAGCGGACACTGGCCCGCACCCTAAAAGATGCACGAACCCCGGCCTGCGATGGCAGAAATTCCTGAGTCCTGTGGTGCCGCCAGGCATCATTGCTCTAATGGGCTTACCCTCTGTTTCGGCAAAATCCATGAGTCAGGTGCCAATCTGGTTTGAACGCAAGTTCGAGTTTTCCTTCCC
>PMHI01000393.1:0-5574 GCA_003156615.1 Acidobacteriaceae bacterium
CGCTGATTTACTCGATGTCAGGATCGCTGTGGCGGCAGGAGGTGGGGAGCACAATCACCAGCCAACTGACTGCCGGGCCAGGCTATGACTACCAGCCGGATTGGTCGGCGGATGGGCATTGGGTTATTTTCGGGCGCTACGACCACGATGCCGTCGAGTTGTGGGTGCTCGACCTGCGCGATGGGCGGGCGCGACAGCTCACGTCGGGGGGAGCGGTGAATCTCGAACCACGGTTCTCTCCCGACGGAAGACGGCTGGCGTTCGTTTCGACTTCGTACAAAGGCCACTTTCATATCTTCGTCGGACGATTCGAGGATGGCGAATTGAGCGAGGTTCAGCAACTCACCCCTGAGAATGTCAGCCCGCTCCCTCGCTACTACTACAGCAACGTGGACCACGAGATCAGCCCGGCGTGGTCGCATGACGGCTCAGAGATTCTGTTTATTTCGAATCGGGGACACATTCACGGTACCGGCGGCTTCTGGCAGATGAAGGCCCAGCCCGGCGCGGAGGCGCACGAAATCCACGACGAAGAAACCACCTGGAAGGCTCGCCCTGATTTTGCGCCAGACGGCAAGCGCATGGTGTACGCATCGTATTTGGGACAGTCGTGGCACCAGCTTTGGGTCATGCCAGCGGCGGGTGGCGACCCGTTTCCGATTTCCTATGGCGATTACGACAACATCAATCCGCGGTGGTCGCCGGACGGGTCAAGGATCGCGTTCATCTCGAACCGCGGCGGCAATACCTCGTTGTGGATCCAAGCGATTCCCAGCGGTGCACAAAGCGAGATTATCGCTCGCGAGCGAAAGTACCTGAAGCCGATGGGAAAATTGCACCTGCAAGTTACGGACCCCAGCGGGAAGCCGGTGGCGGCGCGAGTCTTCGTTACGGCAGAAGACGGCCGGGCTTATGCACCGGATAACGCCTGGATGGAAGCAGACGACAGCTTTGACCGCAAGGAGGGTCGGTTTGAAGCGCACTACTTTGACACCCTGGGAATCTCTGACATTTCGGTTCCGTCCGGAAAAGTGCAGGTGGGAGTCATGCGCGGCTTCGAATCCCGGTTTGAGGAACGAAGCGTTGCGGTTGTAGCGGGAAAAACTTCGGAAGCCACGGTTTCACTGCGGCCCATCGATTGGCACGGTTCCGATACGCGGTGGGTTAGCGGGGACGCTCACGTCCACATGAACTATGCGGGCACGTATCGGAACACACCGTCGCATCTGATTGAACAGGCGGCGGCCGAGAATTTGGCGATCATTGAAAATCTGGTGGTCAATAAAGAGCAGCGTTTCCCCGATATCGCGTACTTTTCGCCGAAGCTTGATCCGGCCTCCAATGAAGATCACCTGCTGCAGCACGCGCAGGAATTTCACACCAGTTACTGGGGACATCTCGGGCTTCTGAACCTGACGCGGAATCTGATCTTGCCGGGATATGCCGGATATCCCAACACCGAGGCAGCTAGTTTGTTCCCGGCAAATGCCAATGTGGCTGATCTGGCACACGAACAGGGAGCGCTGGTCGGGTATGTGCATCCGCTGGACAGCGTACCGGATCCCGTGAAAACCGCGGTCACGTTTGAGTTGCCCGCCGATGTCGCGCTCGGCAAGGTGGACTACATCGAGGTTGTCGGCTTTTCCGACCATAAGTCCACGGCAGCGGTCTGGTACAAGCTGCTGAACTGTGGTTTCCGNNCCGATCGGGTTGAACCGGGTATACGCGGAAGCTCCCGCCGGACCGTTGAAGCTTGAGCCGTGGCTCGAGTCCATCAAAGCCGGACGGACTTTCGCGACGAATGGACCATTGCTGCGCTTTGCGCTCGGAGGGAAGACCCCGGGAGGAGAGGTCCACCTCGACAAGACGCAGCAGGTCTCTTTCCGGGCCGCGCTCGGTTCCATTGTGCCGGTGGATCATCTGCAGATCGTCTGCAACGGGAAAGTTGCCCGCGAACTCGAGCTTAGTGCTGATCGCACTACGGCTTATGCCGAAGGCCAGGTGGCGCTCGAAGGCAGTGGTTGGTGCATTCTGCGGGCGTTCAGTGATAAGGCGGAGTATCCCATTCTAGATCTGTACCCGTATGCGACGACCAGTCCGGTTTATGTGTCTGTGACTGGTTCCCGGCTGCGCAACACCGACGATGCAGCATATTTCGTGGCCTGGATGGAGCGGCTGATCTCGGCGGCGCAGAGCAGCGCTGCGTGGAATACTGACGCGGAGAAGCAGGCGGTTCTGGCGAACTTTGAAGAGGCGAAACAAAAATATGAAAACATTGCGAAGCCCGGACAATAACAGACCGGCACGCCTGCAGCACCCGGTCGGCGAAACCTCGCCATCGACGATTGTTCAGGCAAGCCGGAAGCCGATGTTCCGGGTCGTTCCTTTCCAGTTTGTGGCCCACTCGTCTTTTAGATTTTCCTAACACGCTGCCGCGCCCGCACAACTCTCCAATAAACTCGGGGTTCTAGCCGGAGGGTGGGTTCCTGTTCTTAATAGCAGACATCGCTTGCGCCACTGGTTCTCAACAACGGGGGAATAGGCGTAGCGTTGCTGGCGGTACTGTTTTCGCCGCTGCCGACCATCCGCTGTATTGCCCAGGGAGGAACTGTGAACACAATAACCGTCAGGCGCTTTGCTCAGTTCCATGTAGCCGCTTTCTCTTTGGTGGTCATTTCGGCTCATATCGCCAGCGCTTCCAGTTATCTCGATAGCGAGAAGTACATTCACCCAAATCTTGCCGGCGATGGCGTTACCTCCGACGATGTCGCCCTTGCGAAAGCGGCCGCGGCATGTGACGCGGCCGGGACCAAGCTCGTGCTTCCAGCTGGAAAAATTCTTTTGACCGGCGCCGCAACGGTCGTGCTCAACCACTGCGCCATGATGGGCGTCGGCGCTCCAGCAGGAGACAACAGCGGAGAGTACGGTACGACCATTCTGCTGACCAGCGAAACTGTACCGCCCTTTCAACTGGAAGCCGGCTGGCAGATTTCCGGCATCAACTTTTATTGGCCGAATCAAACGACGGGCAGGACGCCGTATCCACCGCTACTCAGCGACGGTGGCAGGGGTAAAGGATTCAACCACGGTGTCATCCATGACATCGTGATCATCAATGCCTATGACGGCATGACAACTACACCTGGGGGCGGGTCCGGAGATGTGAAGATCTCCAACTCTACGATGTGGGGTACCACCATCTGTTTAATCTGACCAACACTGGAGATAGCTGGGCGCTCAGCAACAACCGTTTCACTCCGGGGCCACTGTTGAATATTTGCAGTTTCTCGGCAGCGTGCGAGGCAGCCATCAACGATGCCAACCACGTCAATGCTCTTTTCCACATCACAGCGGGAGGAACCGTGACGCTAGTCGTAGAGAGCACGGAAACTTTTTCCTGGCGCTACGGCATTCTCGTCGACGCCGGGGCATTGCTCGGCGCCTCCATCTTTGATATCGCTTGGGACGGAATGGGAACGCTGATTGACTCGAGCTCAGGCGGGCTGTACGCGTTCCAGAACAATTTCACAGGTTCGATGTCCCAATGCGGTGTTGTCGTGTACGGGGGTACTCCGACGGAGCCCACGCCGTGCTTTAACCTCGGGGTTGGCAGCGGCCTTTTCATCCACGACTTTCGTACGGATGGGAGCTTGGGCAGTTGGCTGCTCGGTGCGGGTGGCAACACCGTGGAGATGAATAACGTTAATATCGCCGGCATCGGTGGCGCAAACGATGGCCGCAATCATTACATCGTGCATTTCTCGGCGCCGACCAATTCGCTTGTGGTGCGGAACAGCCAACTCGGGGGCCTGCCGTCGAACAGTCTCGTCCACGCCATCAACCTCGGAGTGAACACCATGGCAAACACCATTATTCAGAACTGCGTATTCAACTTCCTGAATGACTCGGTCGTTGGCACTACCAACAATAGGGTCGTTGTGACGGGCAATACGTCGTTCAACACCAACAGCTCTGGCAAAAGCATTGACCTCCACGGCACTGGCAGCATGGTTTACGTTGGCAATTATTGGGACGTTCCGCCAACCGCACTTCTCCCAATCATTTCAAACTAAGACAGTGGTGAACGCCCACTTCGAGCGGCTTTCCTACGGTGCGCAGCGTTGGTGTCTGATCGGACATCCAGGGTTATGGCGGGGCGACGCGGCCCACAAAAAAGGCAAAAAGGGAGGTCCGACGGCCACAACCGTCGAGCCTCCCTTTTTCGCACTCCTAAACGCTCGAATCTCGATCAAACTGAAAGTCAGTTGGTCGCCTGTAACACTTTATTTCGCCGCCTTTTTTCCAAGTACGCCCGCCGAGAACGCGTCGCAGCCTTCGCCGGCGCAGGCGCCCGGCCCACCGTTGGTAGGATCGAAACTCAAGCCGAAGGCAGGGGAGTCGAAGTACGAGGCATACACGGGCTCCGGCGGGCCGTAGGCGTTTGTGGGCGTGGTGTTAATGTATTCGACGTCAGTCGTAAAGAAAATGCCGTCGCAGTAAGGGTCGGCCGTATTCGAACAGATGGGAACCACGGACAGCCAGTATGAACCAGACGTCAGCACGATGCTCAGTCCTGTCACCTGGACCGTGTATTCGGTCAGATCAAAAGCGGCGCGACCGGTCGGGGTGCTGGTGGCCGGAGAAGTGCCGGAATCGATAACGGTTCCAGCGTTCCCTGGGAACACCTCCTGATTGATCGACCAGGCGGCCACAGCCGTGGGTTCGCTTCCTTGGTCGAGGACGCCATACGTCGACAGGTTGTTGGTGAAGAGTCCCGTCACGTTCCAAGTCTGGCCCGCCGGTACGGTGAACGGAACCCAGGTTGCGGCTCCGTACGGGGTTCCGGGTACGAGCAACGTGCTCTCGTTGGCCAAGCCATTGGGCAGGAAGGGGGAGCCGAGCGAGTTGTCCACAAAGTCGCCGCCATAGAACAAGCAGGCGCTAGCGGGATTGCCGCATTCTGATTTTGTGGCGGCAGATTTTGTGGCGGCAGGTTTTGTGGTGAGGGTTCCCTTAGCCTGGGACTTGACGGGAAACGGTCCATAATCTTGAATCGTGGGCTTAGGTTTTCCGGTGTAGTTCTGTGCTGCCGCCGGTTGGGCGAACGAAATCAGGGCAGCCGCCAACGCTAGCGAAAAAACTCCTGTTTTTACCATCTTTGCTCTCCTTGTGAATGTCCCCCTAGGGGGTCTGTGATCCTGCGGTTAGAGACTGCGGGTTCAATCCGACGGTTGATCTTCCCAGAGTGGAACTCTGGGATTCCGGACTCGGGCATTACCCGATTTCGTGGGCGAATCCCGCCCAACGCTAAAAGTAAAGCTGTCGGCAACTCTCTTGCGCCTTACCACGGCAGGGATTATGCGACTCCAAGCCGACCGACAAAACCTGTCGCTAAACCAGACTAGAAGTCCGGGATTGCGCTCCTTCAACTACCGTTCATTGAGCCAGGGAGGGATACCGCGTTGATCAGCCTCCGGCTTGAGGGCTTCGCAAGGTGGTATTCCCCCCTTCTTGAGGTTGTCTGTGCCGCCGATCCGAGTTCACCCTTACTACTTAGTCGAGGACGTCGAGTGT
>PMHI01000393.1:5721-11144 GCA_003156615.1 Acidobacteriaceae bacterium
GTGACGATTTCCGAGATGGCGCCGGAGGTTCCCCTGACCCGAATAAGGTACGTGCCGGTGACTGTAGATGACGCTACGGTGATCGACATGGTTGAAGTTCCAGCCCCGGTAATCGAGGTTGGGCCAAAGGTTACTGACACTCCCTTGGGCTGGCCCGTCGCAGACAGGGAAATGCCCGAGTCAAAGCCATTCGTCACCGTGCTGGTAATCGTGGACGTTGCCGAGCTGCCCTGCAGCAGCGTGAGCGCAGCGGGTGAGGCCGCAAGACCAAAACCGGGAGTGTTAATTGTGCTGAGCAGCCCGGTGATCAGGCTGCTTCCGTTCGGACTGCCCCAACCGGTCGCCAAATCGTAGCCGCTTGTGGCCGGATAGCCGTTGCTGCCACCGGTGATGTCGTGGAAATCGGTGTCATAGCTCGAGCTTAAGCCAATGTCATAAAGGGAAGGGTTGATGAAGCCGAGCGTGGACTTACCGTCATGCACAGCCTGTTCATTGGCCAGAGCCAGGTAGCCGGCCCACATGGGGGCCGCAAAGCTGGTCCCGCCGTAAAGGTTCGCTGAGCAGGTGGTTTGATCGGCGCAAACATAAAAGGTGAAATTCGCATTGGCCGAAACGTCCGGGCCGTTGCGATAGGTGTCGGAGCAATTGGAGCAGCCGCTGGCTGTGGTCGTCTGCCAGAAGGGAATCGCAAAC
Source organism: Acidobacteriaceae bacterium (assembly GCA_003156615.1). The sequence continues at coordinate 6,415 of PMHI01000393.1, forward strand.
TTGTCCGGCGAAATCCCGCCGCCGCCGTCGACCCAGGCGGTTTCCGAGGCCCAGGGTCCGGCCGGGGCGCTAGTCTCCAGGTCCGTTCCGCCAACCGACGTGAGGTACACATCATCCGCTGGGTAAATCTCGGAAGACGACGACCACTTAGCACCGTCACCGGCCGCTTGAAACAGATTCTGACCCTGCGCCGCGAACTCCTCGAAATATGGGTTGTCTGTGCTGGGATCCGCTGGGTACCACGTCCAGGAAGAGCTCAATTGGGCATCGAGCGGGCTGGCGGTGGCCATGGCGCCGAAGATGGCCGCGTCGGAAGATCCGACGTACATCACTAAGTTGGACAAACCTGGCGCCATGCCGAGAGCTTGCGTCATGTCAATGGTCTGTTCCGTGTCATCACAGTCCGGATAAACACAGCTTGTGCTGGTTCCGTCCGTGGAGACGAGAGTTGGTGTCAGGGGCAACGTTTGACCCACGTTCGCGTAGTAGGTGTCCAAGTCGGCCAAATCGGTGCCGTAATACTCCAATAACCCGAGCGACTGGCCGCTGCCGGTGAGAGCTGTTCCCTGGTAGTAGGCCGCGCGCATGTCGCTGCCGAGAAATGAAGCATCTGGGCCGGAGCCCGTGGTGGCGTTCGATTTTGCCGGCACGGTGCGGCGCTGGAAGAGCGGACGCGGGATCGAATAGTTGTCCAATCCGGAGATGTGCCAGAGCTGGAAAGGCAGGTCCAGCGTGGGTTCGCGGTCCGGAGCGTAGAAAGTGCGGCCTTCCCTGGGGTGCTGGTAGACGCCCATGGTTAGGTGAAAAGCCCGCTCAATGCTCGCCACCGATCCGGTGACATCAAGGTTCAGGCGATTGCGCGAAGTCCCAACCACCTTGAATCCGTTCGCTTCCGCGAAGCGAACGACGGCATCATAATCTTTCTGGCTGGGACCGAACTTCGCGGTGAACTCTTCCACCGTGAGGAACTGGCGGTAAGATGCGCTCGACGGAGTGTAGAGCTCCTGCAAAAAGTTATCCAGCGCTTCCTGGTTACGTAGCGGCAGAACCAAGACAAGGCGCATCGACTGTGTTGTGGGCAGATGCCCAACCACAGGCGCCTGCCCATTGAGCGTCACTTCCCGAACATGGCGGGTTAAGAGCTGAGACTGGGCTGCGCAGACAATATTTACGGCCAACACAAGCGCAACAATGGTTAGCAAAGTAGTTGATCTTCGCATCATGATTTCTCCTCTTGTCCGGTATCGGGAATCTAGCCCTCCCGAGCCAAAGCTGCGGTCACCCACATTGCCGGAAGAGGTGGACAGGAATGCGCAACAGGCACGGAAAGCCGAGCCGGCAGGCCGGGTNNGCAGGACTTGCTCGCCGGGAACAGATGACTCGATTGCGGATCGGAATCAAAGTCCCAACACAGCTCCACTCAAAACCCCACGCGGCGGACTGCGCAACCATACACGCGCGTGTGGTGGCTGTCAAGGATGCAGAGATAAGGGAGGACGGGCGGTGGTGGGTGAATTTGAACTGGTCTGGTATCCGGATTTTTTCTATTTTTAGCTTTGAACCAAGACGCCAAAGCACTCGAAAAACGAGAAGCACGCCAACCAGTAGGACGACGAGAACGAACAGGTGCATAGGTTGGAATAATCCCTCGAAGCATACGCGTCCTCCTCTTAAGGGACCTCGCAACAATAAGTTCCCATTGACAGTATTAACTCCAACATCTAGAGCCGCCGCATGAAGCCAGGAGTTCCGACCGTGAGCCGCCGAGGACTTTGGACGCAAACAGCAAGATGATCCACCTAAAACCACCCGATTAGTCGCTAATTCACACAGGCTGAATGGGTAAGGCTGCGGCGTAGGTCGCGGCCTTTTGTTGTTGCGAGAGTTAACGGAATTGCACCTCGTATGCCTCAGGCATGTAACAAGTCTCTGATGATTAAAACCAGTAGTTGTCCTTCCGACAAACACCTCTTCGAGATACTCCGAAATAGGACAAGAACCGCTGACTTTTGTTTTCATTTGCCAACCTCGGGACTGGCGTCTGCATCGAAGTGGCCTAATCATCTAAACGGGAAGAAGCCGTATTCAAGCTCATGCCTCAGTCCCCCAACGCGACAATACCTCTTCGAAAGTTTGGACGCGCCGATGCGCAAGTCTCAGCGCTCGGATTTGGCGGCCATCATTTGGGTGAAGCGCCTGATGAGAAGAACGCGGTACAGATAGTTCATCAGGCGGTCGATGGTGGAATCACGTTCTTCGACAATTGCTGGGAGTATCGCAGAGGCAAAACAGAAATATGGATGGGAGCAGGCTTGAAAGGCCGTCGGGACAAGGTGTTTCTGATGACCAAGACTTGTCCCCACGGCCGCGACGCCAACCTCGCGCTTTCGATGCTGGAAGAGTCTTTACGCCGCCTGCAGACCGATCATTTGGATCTATGGCAGGTTCACGGCATGGCCTTTGACAACGATCCAGCGCTTTTCATTCGTCCCAACGGGGCTGCGGAAGCCCTGGAAAAGGCCAAGAAAGATGGAAAGGTCCGCTTCGTGGGCTTTACCGGTCACCACAATGTCAAAGTTCATCTCGGTATGTTGGAGACCGGGTTTCCATTTGATGCCATCCAAATGCCGCTGAACGCCTTCGATGCCAATTTTAAGAGTTTCGAGCGGCAGGTTCTTCCGGAACTGAACAAGCGTGGCATCGCGGCGCTGGGGATGAAGCCCTTGAACGGGCATGGAGAAGCGATTAAGAACGGTGTGGTTACGGCTGAAGAAGCCCTGCGTTACGCCATGAGCCTGCCCGTTGCTACAACCATCACTGGCATGGACAGCTTGGAAGTGCTCCACCAGAATCTGCAAATCGCTCAGAATTTCAAGCCGTTCTCGGAATCGGAGATGCAGGAACTTCGTGATCGATGTAAGCCAGATGCGGCGGACGGCCGCTATGAGCTTTATAAGTTATCGCTGAAATTCGACAATCCAGAGGCCAGGCTGGCTCATAACTTTCCTCTGGACACCGAACAGTCCGAGGTCAAGGACATGCTCGGAGCTCAACAGAACACTGGCCACCCTTTTCCGGAAAAGCAGTTCTAGGATAGAGCATGGACAATGACTGAGTCTTTTGAATGGAATCGCCGGAGGTTCATCAAGAGCGCGGCCGTTTTGGGTGCGGCACCTCTCGTCTACGGGGGCAGCATGGCGCAGCAGCAAAGTAGTCCATCGCAACGTGATCTTACCGGCCAAATTCCCCGGAAACCTCTTGGGCGCACGGGACTACAGGTTTCGGCGATGGGGCTTGGGGGCTATCATCTCGGCTCCGCCGAGACCGATCAGGCAGCGAATGAAATTGTGGCCAAGGCGATCGATTACGGGGTCAACTTCTTTGACAACGCCTGGGAATACCACGATGGCCTCAGCGAAGAGCGCCTCGGAAAAGCGCTGAAGGGGAAGCGTGACCAAGCACTGGTGATGACCAAGGTCTGTACTCATGGTCGTGAGAAAAAGATTGCTATGCGCATGCTGGAGGAATCGCTCCGACGACTGCAAACCGATCATTTAGATGTTTGGCAAATTCATGAGGTGGTGTACGAAAACGATCCCGACCTCATTTTTGCTCAAAACGGGGCCGCCGAAGCGCTACTGGCAGCCAAGCAACAGGGAAAAGTTCGTTTCATCGGTTTCACCGGACATAAAGACCCAGAAATCCATTTAAAGATGTTGTCTCACGATTTTCCCTTCGACACCATTCAGATGCCCCTGAACTGTTGCGACGCCACGTTCCGCAGTTTCGAAACTCAAGTCTTGCCTGAAGCAAACCGCAGAGGTATGGCGGCACTAGGCATGAAAAGTCTTGGCGGAAGTGGCGAATTGGTGAAATTCGGTGCCATCACAGCGGAGCAGGGCTTACGCTATGCCATGAGCCTACCGGTCGCGACCACAATCAGTGGCATCGATAGCATGCAAGTGCTCAATCAAAATCTCCGTGTCGCGGTTAACTTTCAGTCTCTTGAAGCCTCCGAAATGCAGAGCCTGCGCGAGCAGTGCCGGCTCGCGGCTGCAGATGGTCATTTGGAATTGTTCAAGATGACCACCAAGTACGATGGCAAAGTAGGGCGCGAACAGCACCACTTCCCGACCGCGGAGCAACTCCCGCTTTAGTGAATTTCCCCTGCGGCGACGGAATCTGATACCCTGGCTTGAACCTATCAGCCCTCGACAACTGCTACGCATTTCTACGCATCTGACTGGCTTCCATTCATATCGTCGCAGCCTGCGATACTAAAGGACGGGGACCGTGCCTAAGAAAAAGTCGACACCTGCTAAATCCTCATCGTCGAACGGTGGCGAAACACATCAGCAATCTTCACGGAACGGCGTAATTCTGACAACGAATCAAGGACTGCCGATTTCCGACAATCAGAATTCTTTAAAGGCGGGTGGCCGAGGCCCGACCCTTCTCGAAGATTTCATTTTGCGTGAGAAGATTACGCACTTTGATCATGAAAGAATTCCGGAGCGAATCGTTCATGCTCGCGGATCGGCTGCGCACGGCTACTTCCAACCCTACAAGTCGATGAAACGCGTCACCAGCGCCGCTTTCCTGGCAGATCCAAAGGTGAAAACACCGGTCTTTGCCCGATTCTCGACGGTTGCGGGGGGCGCGGGATCGGTCGATCTGCCACGCGATGTACGAGGATTTGCCGTCAAGTTTTACACCCAGGAAGGCAATTT
>PMHI01000422.1:0-210 GCA_003156615.1 Acidobacteriaceae bacterium
TCGCAGTGATATGGGTTGTGAGAAGGCGCAGGCGATCGTGCAGTTCCTTGCCCAGCAGGCTGATCTGCTGCGCGTTGCGCGCCAGTTTTTCCTGATTCCAGCCGTAAGCCACGGCCTTCAACAGCGCGATCAGTGTGGTCGGCGAGGCGGGAATCACGTGATTCAGCACACCCTGCTCGATCAAGCCAGGATCCTGTTCGAGAGCAGCGC
>PMHI01000422.1:286-3515 GCA_003156615.1 Acidobacteriaceae bacterium
AAGGCTTGCAGCGGCGTCTTCGCATCCACGACCACGTTCTTGCCGCCGGGCAACTTCACAACCAGGTCAGGACGCAGCCTTCCCGTTTCCGTGGTCACCGACTGCTGCTCGGTGAAATCGCAGTAAGAGAGCATGCCGGCGATCTCGACCACGCGCCGCAACTGGATTTCTCCCCAGCGCCCGCGCACGTTGGGAGTGCGCAGCGCCCGCACCAGATTACCGGTTTCCGATTGCAACTCTTTTTGAGTGGTGATCAGCGATTGCACTTGGGTATGCAGAGCCGAGTAGGCCTTGCCCCGTTCCACCTCCAGTTGTTGGATCTGCGCATCCACTTTATTCAACGAATCGCGCACGGGAGTGACCAGGTCAACCACGGCTTTCTGCCGATTTTCGAGGTCGCCGCGGGCCTCGGTCTGAAAACGCTCCAGATTTTCCCGAGCCAGGACCAGAAACGATAAGTTGTTGCTTTTCAAGGCGTCGGCAGCCATGGCCTTGAACGCGTTGCGCAATTCTTCGCTCGCGCGAGTCACTAATTCGACCTTCTCGTTGCTGGTCTTCCGTTCCGATTCAAGAGCGGATTCCAGCCTGGCCTTGCCGGCTACTACTTCCGTGTAGGCCTGCTGAAGTCGCGCCAGATCGGCCTTTTCGACCGCTAATTCCTTTTCCATCAACGACAAACGCGCGTTGAGCGTAGCAGTGCGCGAGCGCAGCCCGAGCCAAGCAATCAAACTTCCAAACAATAGGCCGATGACCCCTATGACACCAGGTTCCATAACGAAGGTAACTTCCCAGACCTAATTCTGGCTTCTAGCGTAGCACTAGCGGCAAGTTTGGGCCTGAGTTTTGGATCCCCCGCGGGTCGAGAGAGTAGGCACAAGCGATGCCAAGAACCCTTAGATTGAGCGATAGAAGAGTCGTGATGGCGCTTCTGCTGGGGTGGGTCCTCACCTCGGTTTGGCCGTCGTCGCGATTGATTGCTGCTTCCGAGGGAAATGATGGCGCCGCCGAACAGTCAGCGCAACAGGCGACTCTGAAAGCGGCCGCGGCATCTTCTCCCGATATCCCCTTTAGCGACTATGATCCCCAGGCCGAACAGGTGCTTCTGGACCTGGCGAATCAGGCCAGAGCGCGAGCCGGCGCGCCCCTCCTCTCGCTCGATGCCGGCCTTTGCCAGGCGGCCCGCGCTCACGCCGAAGCGATGTTTGCGGCGCGACAACTTTCGCACCGGTTTGACGGTGAGCCCTCCTTGCCCCAACGCCTGGCCACTGCAACCCATGCGCAACTGGACCAGGAAGCCGAGAATGTCGCGCTCGATTTCAACGCCGAAAATGGGCATCAACATCTGATGCTTTCCCCTCCGCATCGGGCGAACTTGCTCAACCCGGCCTATAACGTGGTCGGGTTGGGCGTGGTTCGCAGCGGAGACGAGCTTTATATTGTTCAGGACTTCGGACATGCCCTTCCCAATTATTCAGCGGCAGAAGTGAAGGACCGGATTGCGGCGACCGTGGCGCAGGCGCGGCATCAAGCCAACCGGGCTGATCTCGCCCGCCGCGATCTGCCTACCGCCGACGATGCGGCCTGCTCGATGGCGCACGCGGACAAACTCGGCACCTCCTCCATTCATCAGCTCGCCCAGCGCTTTACGGTGCTGACCTTCACCAGCCTGCATCCGGAGACCTTGCCGGCGGAAGCCAGCCACATGCTCTCCAGCAACAACCTGCGCAGCTTCTCAGTGGGCGCTTGCTACGCGCGCACGGCGACCTATCCCACGGGCGTGTATTGGGTGGTGTTGTCGGCGGACTGAGCAGAAAGCGGGCAAGTATATTAACGAACTGGCGACACTGAACGACCTCGTAATCCGCAGAGGGTTGACGGCATCCGCAGCCGCCGCGCTCATCGTTTACACCAGCAACCATCCCTCTGTGCTAACCTTGCCCGTGCCTCATCTGCGGTTCCGCTCATGGAATCCTCGGCCCCAGTCCGTTTACCCCAAGCTCAGTCGAACGAGGTCCGCATCGGCACGGCGGGCTGGTCCTATAAAGACTGGGACGGCATTTTTTATCCTTCGGGCATGCAGCGCCGCAAGCAGCATCCGCTGGAATATCTGGCGCGCTTTTTCGATACCACTGAGATCAACACATCGTTTTACGGACCGCTGAAGCCCGAGTGGGCCAAGCTCTGGTGCCGCAAGGTCGCGGCCGTGAATAAGAATTTCCTTTTCACGGCGAAGCTCTACCGTGCCTTCACGCACTCGCCCATCGCGGTGATGGAGCCCACTTCGGCCGCGACCATCCGTCCCACCGACGAAGACGAAGCCCGCACCCGCGAAGGCCTCGACGCCATTGCCAGCGAAGGACGACTGGGCGCGTTGCTCATCCAGTTTCCGGTCTCATTTAAGAACACTTCTCTCAACCGCGAATATCTCGAGCGCCTGTTGCGTCAGTTCATCGAATATCCGCGCGTGGTGGAAGTGCGCCACTCCAGTTGGAACGACGCCGCAACGCTGGCCGCCTTCACACAGAAGGATGTCGGCTTCTGCAACATTGACCAGCCGCTGTTGGGCCGCTCGCTCGCGCCCACCGAACACGTGACCTCCGCGATCGGTTACGTTCGCCTGCATGGCCGCAATTACGAGCAGTGGTTCGATTCTGACAATCGCAACGACCGCTACAACTATCTCTACAACCAGCGCGAACTAGCGGGCTGGAAAGAAAGAATCGAGAGCGTAGCCGAGCGTGCGCATACGACATACGTGATCACCAACAATCACTTCGAGAGCAAAGCCGGCGTGAATGCTCTGGAGTTGAAGGCCATGATCAGCGGCAAGCGAGTGCCGGCTCCGCCCACGCTGATCCAGAAGTATCCCGAGCTGAGAAACATCGCCGACCCGGCGGAAGACGCACCAGCTTCCACCAGCATGGAACTACCGCTCGAGGGTTCCTCGTCCCGAACGTCGCGAAAATAGTCCGATCTCGAACCTCATTCTTATTCTTGTTGGCGATGTTCGAACGGAGATTTGACCTCCAGTCCGGGGCTGGCCCACCCTTGCCGGAGCGACCATAACGGACTGCTGTGCTCACTCTCCGCGGACAATTTCCCGCAGCGGATTTCAGAAGATTCCCCTTTCGGGACTGAGAATGATCGAAAGTTCAGAAATGAGCAGTTTTTGGCAGAACTGAAAGCCTGTGCCAGAGCACACTATCTCCTGGGGGTAAAAGGTCTTCGG
>PMHI01000680.1:0-10055 GCA_003156615.1 Acidobacteriaceae bacterium
TTTAGGCGACACTACACTAGCAACTTGCGGCGCGCGAGCGCCGCGGTTCCGCGGTGGTGAAGGCATAGCAGAAACTCCCCCGGCTTCGCTCGGGGCGTGGGCAAAACTCGGGGCAGGCTTTCGACTGTGCGGCTGATTCTTTCGAGTATCAGCCGCTTTCGTCAGGATAACAAAATCATAAATGGGCGTCGGCGGGCGAGATGCTCTCCGGACAGTCGCCGGGACGGTGGTGCTACTCCTACGGGGCTTCGATCAGCTCCATCTTTCCGTCTCGCGTGCGGTGCAGGATCATTACTTTTCCTTTGGGATCGCGGAAGACGAAGACGTCGCGGTCGCGGAAGTGGGCTTCCTTGATGGCCTCTTCGAGGGTCATGGGGCGCATGGCGACAGCTTCGTCGGAGCGAACCAGGTGCACCTCGGTGGTCTTGGCTACGGCGGGATAGCGGTGCACGACGACCGCCACGGCTGTCTTTTCCGTCAAGCCGACGGCGGTTTGCACGGTTTCGGCGCCTTGCGGGGAGTGGCCGTTCCACTTCTTCACTTCCTCGCTCTTGCGCGCCGAGCGCTTTTTGGATTGCCAGCGAGTTTTGTATTTCACCGCCTGCTTTTCGAGGTGGTCGAGGGCTTCGTTGACGGCGATCGTCATGTCCTTGGCTTGGGCCAGGCCGACCAGCGGGCCGTTGGGCGGGCTGATGGTGATCTCGGCTTTGTGGCGATGCTTTTCGACTGCGAGGATCACCTTGGTTTCGAATCGGTCGCCCAGGATTTTGCGGAGTTTTGCGAGGCCGGTTTCTACTTCTTTGCGGATGGTGGGAGTGACTTCGTAGTGCCTACCGGTGTATTCCACGTTCACGAGCGGCCCTCCTTGAATTCTTTCGAGATCAATTGGGCACTGCATTGCAAGTCAGAATGCAGAAGTAAAAAGCAAAATCCTTAACCCAGAGGACACCGCGTGTCCCCAGGGTAACGCCTCCGATCCTGGTGGTTTCGCTGCTTTTCTCTTTTCTGCATTCAGAGTTCTTACTTTTAACTTCTTCATTCTTTCACCCTACGCTGATGGGTGCTGGGGATGCGCATGTCCTCGCGATACTTGGCGACCGTGCGGCGAGTGACTTGAATGCCTTGCGATTGCAGGATGCGGGTAAGCTGCTCGTCGGTCAGCGGACGGCTGGTGTCTTCCTCTTCGATTAGCTTCTTGACGCGGCGTTTCAGGATCAACAACGACGTGTTGCTGCCCTCGGGCCCCTGCACGCTCTCACTGAAGAAGTAGCGCAACTCGAATACCCCCTGTGGTGTGTGGGCATACTTGCTGGCCACGGCACGGCTCACAGTGGAGGGATGCACGCCGATTTCTTCGGCCACCTCCTTGATCATCATCGGCTTCAGCTGATCGATGCCTTTTTCCAGAAAGTCCTGCTGGCGCGCGACGATGCAGTAGCAGACTTTGGTGATGGTTTGCTTGCGCTGCTCGATGTTCTTGATGAGCTGGATGGCGCTCTTGTAACGCTCTTTCACGTAGTCGCGGGTGTTCTTGTCGTTGCTGTCGCGGGTGAGCAGCTTTTTGTAGGCAGGGTTGAGGCGAAGCTGGGGAAGGTCGTCGTCGTTCATGAGAACGAGCCACTCGTCGCCGTGCTTGATGAAAGCGACATCGGGTTCAATCAGGCGCGCCTGGACTTTGTTGTACTGCAGGCCGGGGCGTGGATCGAGAGTACGGATGTAGTCGATCGCCTGCTGCACGGCATCGACGGGGCGTCCGATCGCCTTGGCAATCTCTTTGTGTTGTTTGCTCTGCAGTGCACGCAGATGCTGGTCGGCGACAGCGATGGCATCCTCGAGGAGTTGCGCGGTGCCGTTGCCGTTTTTCTCCCCGTTCTTGTGGAGAGCAAGCTGGTGCTGGTGATGGCGCAACTGGCGGAGCAGGCATTCGCGCAGATTACGGCAACCCACGCCCGGAGGGTCGAGCTGGCGAATGACTTCGAGAGCTTCCTCGAGATCGGCAGCCGTAAAGGTGGACTTGTAGATCGGACGCGGCGGCGGGGATGCGGCGGCGGGAGCAACGGCTGCGGCGGAATCTCCGTTCCGTGAGGCGAGGGCGATTTCAGCCGGCGAGTTGGCGGCGGGCAGGTTATCCACTTTGCCCAAAGAGATCTCAGCAACCTCATCGCTGGGAGAAAATTCGGACGCATTCGCAGCCGCGCCGATCAGTTCGTTCACATCGGTCGCGGAAATGCCAGCGGTAAGATCCGCGTCTTCGGGCGTCGTCGCCTCACCAGACGTCGCTTCTTCAGACAAGGGTTCGTCGTGGCGCAATCCCAGAGCCTGGGCCTCGCTGACAATATTCAGCGCAGCCGCGGCGTCGGCTTCGGGCGGCGCGGGCGGCGCCACGCCCAACATCTCCTCGTCGCTGGCGATCAGGTAACCGTCTTCGTTCAGGTTGCCGATGATCTGCTCGGCGGCCTCGCGCACTTCGCGCCGCAGGCTCAGGGCGCCTAGTTGCCAGCCGAGGTGGTCGGTAAGATTGGTGGGTTTGGAGAGGAAGTTCTCAAACGATGGGCGCTCGATCTCCTCCATTTCGCCGCGGGTGCGGTAGCCGGGATCGAGATAGTCCTGGAAGAATGATCCGAAATCGATTTCTTCGAATGGGTCCTTCTTTTCGGCAACGATTGGAGTTTCTTCGGTTGAAGTCTTAGTGGGACGGTCGCGGTCTTCTTCTTTGCGGCCGACTTCATCGATCAACGGGACAGATTCTTCGAGCTCTTCAAGAACCGGGTTCTCGACCATCTCGGCGTTGATCATGTCCTTGAGTTCAAGCTTGTTGAGCGCCAAGACGGAGACCATCTGCACCAGACCGGGGGTGAGGATCTGTCGTTGCGACAGCTTGACGCTCAGTTTGTGTTGCAGTAGCACCATGTCGTTTGTCGTTTAGTCGTTCGTCATTCNNGAGAAACTTTCTCCCAGATACACGCGGCGAACTTCCGGATCGGCGGCCAACTGCTCGGGCTGGCCCTGGCGGAAAATTCGTCCGTCGTCGATGATGTATGCCCGGTCGGTCACAGAGAGTGTCTCGCGCACGTTGTGATCGGTGACCAGCACCCCGATGCCGCTGGCCCGCAGAGCGCTGATGATCTTCTGCAGGTCGAGAACGGCAATGGGGTCGATCCCGGAAAACGGTTCATCCAGCAAAATGAAGGTTGGATTGATGCACAGGCAGCGGGCGATTTCCACGCGCCGGCGCTCGCCGCCGGACAAGGCATAGCCTCGGTTCTGCCGGATATGCTCCAAGCCAAGTTCATCGATAAATTTCTCCATCTTCTCGCGGCGTTCGTGCCAGGACATCGGCTGCACCTCTAACACCGCGAGGATGTTCTCTTCCACCGTGAGTTTGCGAAACACCGAAGCTTCTTGCGGGAGATAGCTGATGCCATACTGGCGGGCCCGGAGGTACATGGGAACGTCAGTAATGTCGTGACCGTCGTACAATACGCGGCCAGTATCAGGGGGGATCAGGCCAACAATGGCGTAGAAGGTTGTGGTCTTGCCCGCACCGTTAGGGCCAAGTAAACCAACCACTTCGCCCTGCTCGACGCGCAGGCTGACACCATTCACAACGCGGCGGCCACGATACGATTTGCCAATTTCATCAGTGGCTAGGGTACGCATTTATCTTGCCATTTATTTGGCCGTTCGCGTTTGAGTTACCACCGGAGTACTTGCTTCGCCTACTACCAGCACCCTATCATCGCCTCTAAAGAAAGTCAACGAAACCCCGGTAATCTTGCCCCGTTCGGCATCAAAAATGCTGGGCGGTCCGCCGGTGAGGACGAATTTGTCGTCCGCGGCAGTGTAAACCAGGGTTTGCCCTTCGGCTCGACGGCCTGGTTGCTGGAGGACCACATGGTCTTTCGCTACCATGTGATCGAGCTGCCCAGGCTGGGCAAGTGATTGACTGCTTGAGGTTTGGCTTCGAGGTATAAGATAGGCATCCATCGTGCTGGCCGAAGCGGTGAAGCCGCTGCCTTTGGCGATTACTCCTCCGGTGTAGTGAGCGACACGGTCCGTATCGGCATAAGTGAGGCGGGCCGATGTAATGGCCACGGGGCTGGTATCGCCGGACTTTTCCCCCTGTTTTGTCTTCACTTTGCGTTCCCCCCCGGCTTGAGCCTTCCCGGGTTGAACCTTATCCGGATCCGGCGCAACCTGATCTGCCTGAACCTTATGTGCCTGAACCTTATCTACCGGAGCCTTGTCCGGCGGAAGCAGTTTTGCCTGAACCAGCACCGTGGAGACAGGTTGCGCAGCGGTGCCCTGGGCCACCAGGGAACGGCGATCCCGGTCGAACTGGATCGAGGGGGCTACGACAATGTTGGCGTCCTGCCACAGACGCGCATTGCCCTGGTAGAGAGCGACGGCAGGAGAGTTGTGCGCAGTCATGGTGGCCGACGTGACGTGAATCGGCGAAGCCGAGGCCAGCAGAGCGCCGTTCGGTTGTTCTGTGAGTTCGCTGTAGGTGCTTTTGACGTTGTCGTCGGCGAAGGCGTCGTCGGTGAGGCGATTGATGCGGATGGTCCGAGCGGTTGTGACCGTCGCGCCCTGGGAGACACGGGGGCTGCCGGTAAGCACCAGGATCCGGTCGGCGGGAGTGTAGAGAGCGTTGTCCGCCCAAGCTTGTGTCCGCTTCTCCGGCGACTGGTGGTCGTCGTAAACCACGCTTTCCTGCTGGATGATGGACGCAATCCCCCCCTGCGGAAAAAACGTGGCATCCAGCGTCTGACTGGTGCTGACGCGCTCCGGCAGCCCCGCCTCTTGATTGACGATCTTGGCGTCGGGCGCGCCGTGGATCGAACTCAGACGGCTTGAGCCATCGGGGGTCGCGGTAAATTTCGCGTAAAACCGGCGGGCGGTGACGACCGTATGCTGGGGAGAAGCGTGCGCGCTTGCCGGACTCGAGTTCTGAGCCGGGGAGATTGTGATCTCGGCCGCCCCGGAAGTTTCGGCATGGTCCAGGCGCCGACCGTCGGCGACAAAGAAATCGATGACCGGCGCGGTAATGTCGTAATCCTGGGGCGCCGAAGAGCTCGTCGTCGGCGCGCCGGCGCTCGCATTGTGTTGCGCCAGCCGGACGCCATCCATCGCATGCACTTTCTGGAGTTCGTTCTGGCCCAGGAAGTCCAGGATCGCGCGTCCGGCATCGCCCTGCATCGGTTGCGACCCGCTGCGCTCGACATGGACGTTGCCGGTCAACGTAGCCGTGCGCAGCAGGTTTTGTTTGCCTGTAAGTAAGAGCTCGGCTTGATCGGCGCGAGCGCGCATCGGATCGGCGCCCGGTTCCGTGGTTTCCGCGTTCACNNTCTTCGTTCTGCAATCGGGCATGCTCCAGCACGACCTCATGCGGGTCGTGCGTGATTCTGCCATGAGTGGCGAAAAGTCTGGCAGCACGCTGCCCAACCAGCGTCATATGAACCTGCGACTCCAGGGTGAGCACGTTGGTTTTCCCGGAATACTCGACGCCGACCGCCCACCCGGTGGCCTGCGCCGTGCGGAAGTCAACCCGCGCATCGGTGGTAGCATCGCCACTGTCCTGGTTGAAGACCAAGTCTTTGGTTTTGAGGTGGATGGGATTCTTGAGCTCCTTGGGAGTGCCCTGGTCCGGTCCAGTCGTGCCCGTTGGATTGGCTTCCAGATCGATCTGCACTTCCCCGTGACCCGTGACGTTGCCCGATTTCTTGTCGTAGGAGAAGTCATCCCCATAAATCTGGTCGAAGCGGGAGGAATCGCGGCCGTAGAGAACGATGCTGACGTTGTGCAGTTCGGCGCTCCCGTCCAGCTTGAATTGCTTGAGCTTGCCGGCCTGGACGGTGAACAAGGTGCGCTTGCCGTCCGACTTGGAGAACTGAAAACCATTCGCGGTTTGCTTGATGTCAATCCCAATCTTGTTGGGAACTTCTCTCAGCACGTTGCGCAGGCGCACGCGGGCATAGAAATACGTCCCCGCCACCATCGCGATAAACAGTACCGCGATCACAGCCAGCCAGCGTCGTAGGCGGTAGATGGGAAGGGGCATCGCTGGATTTAGTTTAATGGAAGTGGACGGCAGAACGCGGCTGGGTCAATTATCAGCGACCCATCAGCGGATGGTCGAATCTTCAACCCTTCGCGAAAGTGGCCTGGACGAGCGGTCTGAAATCCCGCAAAGTGAGTTCCATTCCGCCGAAGTCGGGATGATCGTTGTGGCCGATGGTGAAGGCGACGTCGATGGCGTCGCCAGCCAGGAGCGGCGACTGCTCGAGGCGTTCGGCCATGTGCCAACCCAGGGCGTCGAAAACAATTCTCAGTTTTGGGCTCTCAGTTCTCAGTGGACCGCTNNATATTGGTGGCCGCTGTTGTCCTCTCTCGCTTTCAGCTTCAGCTTGATGTGTTTGTCCTTCAGAATTTTCGGGGGGGCGATCAGGCGCACACCTCGGGCGCTGAATGCGGGTTCGTGATTGCCGGTTCCGTAGGGTTCGAGCAGGCGCAACACTTGGAACAGCCCGGGAGTAATCTCATCGAAATCCAGTTCGGCCTCCACGTCCAGCACGGGATCGAAATCCGCCGGGGTCAGGCGCGCTCGCGCGAACGCATCCAGTTCCGCTCGCAGTTGCGGAAGGTTCGCAGCCGGCATTCGAAAGCCGCATGCATGGGAGTGTCCACCATAGCGTGTGAAGAGATTATGCGATGACTCGACGGCCTCGAGCAGATGAAAGGGGCGAATGGAACGGCCGGAACCAAACGCCTCCTCGCCTTCGCGGGCGATGACGATGGCAGGCCGGTGATAGCGCTCGACGACGCGCGTTGCCGCAATACCGATGACGCCGCGGTGCCAGCCTTCGCCATCCACCACGATGCAGTAGGCCTCGCACAGCGCGGGATCGCCGCTGATGCGTTCTTCCACCGCACGAAGAATCCGCCGCTCCTCTTCTTGCCGATCGGCATTGAGGCGATCCAGTTTGGCGGCCAACTCCCCGGCCCGCACAGGATCTTTCACACTGAATAACTCGATCACGTCCTCGGCTACGTCCATCCTTCCCGCGGCGTTGATGCGCGGCGCAATGCGGAAGGCAACTTCGGCGGAAGTGGGCGGACGCTTGGCCGAAATCTGCGCCGTTTCGAGCAGTGCCTTCAACCCGGGATTCACCGCTCGGCGAAGAGCATCGAGACCCAGCTTGGCAAACACTCGATTCTCGCCCGTGAGGGGCACGGCATCAGCGATGGTGGCGATGGCCACAACCTTCATGAACGAGAGCAACATACGCGTCTGATCTTTTGCGTCCAGCCGCCGCTGCATCAAGCCCTGCGCCACTTTGAACGCAACCCCGGCTCCGCAAAGCTGCTTGTAGGGATACTCGCATCCAGCCTGATTGGGATTCACCACCGCCATTGCGTTCGGCACACCGTCCGGTCCGGGCAAGTGATGATCGGTGACGATCAGGTCCACCCCAAGACGGTGCGCGGTTTCGGCCGGAGTAAACGCGCGAATGCCCATATCAACACTGATGATGAGGCGTATGCCCGCGGCCGCGGCGCGTTCGATCACATCATCGCGCAGGTCGTAGCCCTCGCGAATGCGGTGAGGAACGTGAAAGTCCGCCGCGCCTCCGCAGAGTTCGATGGCAGTCTTCAGAATGATGACTGCCATCGTGCCGTCTACGTCGTAATCGCCGTAGATCAGGATCGGTTCTTTGCGTTCGATCGCTCGGTCGATGCGGTCGACGGCGGCGCGCAGGCCAGTCATTTCCNNGTGTGAAGCGGAGAACCACGCCTCGCGGCATCGAGGGCTCGATCGGAGGAACGGAACTCCCGATCGGGTAAAAGATTGGGAAAATCGCGGAGGGCGCCGGCCAGGCTCTGCACCCGAACTGGATCTTCCGCAGCCAGTTCCCAGCGCACGGCTAGTTCTCGTCGTCCTGGTCCGGTTCGTCGATGGGAATGCCGCCAAAATCTTCCGACACTTCGAGCAGGCGCTGATAGCGGTCGTACCAATCGGTGCTGACTTCGCAGAGAAACATCGAGCCCTGATAAGCCCATCCCAACTGCAGAAATCCGACCTTGCCTACATGGGCGCGCAGCCAGCGCGCATCTTCCACGTCGTCCCCGTCGGAGAACTCGGACTGGTGAAGGCGTTGCACCAACTCGTCAAGTTCTTCGCGCTCCAACTTCCAGGCATGCATGGTCAGGAACGGTGCGCCTGCAGTCTTGGCCAGTTCGACGAAGTCCTTCCAGCCGTCGGGATTCGTCCCCATCTCCCACATGACGCACTGCACCTCGTCATAATCCACGTAGCCGTGGAAGCGGCTCATGCCATGGCCTTCAATGAAGGCGATCATGTCATCTTTGACGGTGGTCAGGTCTTCTGGCGTGGGCGACATAAACAAATCTCGGCTCCGAGAGCATTGTATGACGTTTGCCCATGAACCTGCCAGCGCGGGCGCGGGTGGTTTCAGAATAACCCGGAGCGCCGCGCTACGGTTGGCTTGCTCTTCTTTGAGGCCTGGCACAAACGAGGGCTTGGGAGTGATCCTGGGCGAATGGTCGACCGGGAAATTGGCTCACTGACTCTCTCGCCTCTGCGCTGGTCTGTTTTCCCCCGCTCCATTTAGAATCCTCTGTCCCGCTTTTCGGCGAAATATTTGACGAGAACGATAAGGAGCGTACCCGCCTTGATCCCGCGCTATACCCGCCCGGAAATGGGCCGCATCTGGAGCGACGAAAACCGCTTTCGTACCTGGCTGGCCGTGGAAGTCGCCGCTACCGAAACTTTGGCTGAGGCGGGTATGGTGCCGAAAGAGGCGGCGCACGCGATTCGCGAGCGCGCCGATTTCACCGTGGAGCGCATCCGGGAGATCGAGGCCGAGGTACGCCACGATGTGATTGCCTTCACCACGGCGGTGGCCGAGATTGTTGGCCCTCATGCACGCTGGTTTCATTATGGCCTCACCTCGAATGACGTGGTCGATACCGCGCAGGCGTTGCTGATCAAACAGGCTTCAGCGCTGATTGCGGAAGATCTTGAACGGCTGGCGGAGGTGCTCGAACGCCGGGCGTGGGAATTCAAAGACACGCCCACGGTAGGGCGCACGCACGGCATTCATGCCGAGCCCATCACATTCGGTTTCAAGTTGGCCAACTGGTACTCGGANNGGAATCTTCGCCCATCTGACGCCGGAGATCGAAGAGAAGATTTGCTCGCGTCTGGGCCTGAAGGCGGCGGCGGTTTCGTCGCAAGTGATCCAGCGCGACCGGCACGCGCACTATCTGGCCACGCTGGCGGTGATTGCCTCAACGCTGGACAAAATCGCGACCGAAATCCGGCACTTGCAGCGCACCGAGGTGCGGGAGGCCGAGGAGTACTTCAGCGAAAAGCAGAAAGGCTCGTCCGCCATGCCGCACAAGCGGAATCCGGTGACCAGCGAGCAGATCAGCGGATTGGCGCGCGTGGTGCGCGGCAATGCCCAGGTCGGATTTGAAAACGTTGCCTTGTGGCATGAGCGCGACATCTCACACTCGTCGGCCGAGCGCGTGATTCTGCCCGATTCGACTACGCTGGTCGATTATCTGTTGAACAAAACCTCCAACCTTGTTGAGACCATGCTCGTCTATCCCGAGCGCATGCGGGCCAATCTGGAGAGCACGCACGGGCTGATCTTCAGCGGACAACTCCTGCTCGATTTGGTGGAGCACGGAGTCTCCCGCGAGGACGCTTACCGCCTGGTGCAAGGGCACGCCATGCGCGCCTGGAAAGAGGATTTAGACTTCCATCAGCTGGTGCTGGCCGACAAGGAAATCACTCGCAGGGTTTCGCGCCAACGGATCGAATACGCCTTCGACCTGCCGCGTCAGTTGCGGAACGTGGACAAAATATTTGCCCGCGTGTTCGGAAGCCAAAACAAAAGCGGCGCGAAATCAAGCGGGCGCGCGAAGCCTCCGTGCACAGGCCGCCGCCGCTAATCCTAGCGATACACGATTGATTGAACCTAGCAGCTAGCTTATTGAACCTGGCTTATATAACCCAGCCGGCCTGA
>PMHI01000680.1:10092-14850 GCA_003156615.1 Acidobacteriaceae bacterium
CGCTGCTGGCGGTTGCTGTGCTGAGCGCGACGCTGGTCGCCCAGACCGCGGCTGATACTCGCCACGACAATCAAATTCAAACTGCTGTCGCCGCGAAGCTGGCGAAGAAGGCCCAGCTTCGTGACGTGCAATCCAGCGTGGAAGACGGCATTGTAACTCTGACCGGCACGGTCGATCTCTACCAGCGGAAACTCGACGCGGCCAAACTCGCCCGAAAAACTGCGAGTGTGCAGAGCGTACGCAACCTGATCACGGTGGCGGGACCGAACGTTCCCGATCAGCAACTGGAGCAGAAACTGGCCCGGAAGCTGACCTACGTGCGTTCCGGCTATGACATCACGTTCGACTACTTCGCCTTGGGAGTGAAGGATGGCGTGGTCACGGTAGAGGGACAAGATCGGACCGGCGTGGGCCGCGACGAGGCTCTCGCCGACATCGAGAACCAGCCCGGGGTGAAGGATGTGGTGGCCAACATCTCAGTCGAGCCAGTCTCGCCGATGGACGATGGGCTGCGCTTGCGCACGGCTCGGGCGATCTACCGCGACCCGGTGCTGAGCAAGTACGCGATGGACCCGGCGCGGCCGATTCGCATCATCGTGGAAAACGGTCACGTGACGCTCTACGGCACGGTGGACAGCACCATGGACAAAAACGTCGCCGGAATTCGAGCCAACCAGATCTTCGGCGCTTTCAGCGTGGAGAACAAACTGATGGTGGAAGGGAAGGACGCACCTCAGTCTGGGATGTAAGCTGGTTTCGTGTTAAGGCAAAGCGCGGCGCAAGCCGCGCTTTTTTGCTTACAGCCGATTGATGAGCGACGCTACGTAGCCCGCCCCGAACCCATTATCGATATTTACCACGCTCACGTTCGAAGCGCAGGAGTTTAACATCCCGAGCAGTGCGGTCAGCCCCTTGAAGGATGCACCGTAGCCGACGCTGGTGGGTACAGCAATGACCGGCACGCCTACGAGGCCGCCCACGACGCTGGGCAGCGCGCCTTCCATTCCGGCGCAGACAATCACGACACGGGCTTTCATCAGCGCCGCGCGATTGGCCAGCAGGCGGTGAATTCCCGCAACCCCCACGTCGTAGAAGTGCTCCACGGTGTTACCCATGAGTTCGGCAGTCGCGACGGCTTCTTCGGCCACCGGGATGTCACTGGTTCCCGCCGAGACCACGGCGATCGTTCCCTTGCCATAGATGTGAGGGTCGCGCTCGAGCACGATCACCCGCGCCAGTTCGCGATATTCCGCGGCGCGTATTTTCTTCTTGACCGCGGCAAACTGTTTCTTATCGGCACGGGTGGCTAAGACGTTGCCCCCATGCTTCGCCAACCGGGCGAAGATTTGCGCGATCTGCGACGGAGCCTTGCCCTCTCCGAAAATCACCTCGGGCATGCCCGCGCGCAGGGCGCGATGATGGTCGACCTTGGCAAAGTCCAAGTCTTCAAAGGGCATATGGCGAAGACGATCAACCCCGGCGTCGGGCGTGAGTTTGCCCCGGCGCACCTGCTCGAAAAGTTTGCGGATGGATTCGGCGTTCACAGCGGCACCCAGCAGTCAGCACTCGGCACTCAGCCAAGCGAAGTCTAGATTAGCATTGGAAGACCGATCTGAGTGATCTGAGCTTCTAAGCTCGCGCGCGACGGGAGGCCGAGCAAATTCTGGCAAGCACAGCGGTGCAGACCTTCCGGGCCGAATCCGGCTGGTCGAGGTGCGCGAGGAACAAACGACGCAAGCCGCTCGGCTTTACTCTGCCTGCGAGATAGGTGGCGTAGATCTGACTTCCTATGCGGTATCCCCAATCCTGCGCGGTGGATTCAAACTTGTCCACACCGGAGCGGATGGCGGCCTGTGCGGCTTTTTCAATCGCCGGGCGCGTCAAAGCGGGAGAATCTTCCATCTCGGGATTTGGCCGTGAAGGATGGAGGACTCGCGAACCAAAGTAAGCCACGGCATACTCGATCACTCGTATGTAAAAGGTGTCGGTGGCCGAGACTGCGTTCATGTTTCCTGCCACACCGTTACCGTTTGCGCTGTGTCCATTCAGGCGTTGTGGCAAACCCCTGCAGGCGTGATGCAGAAAGCGAGCCGCATCCTCAGCAGCGTGCATCATCTGAAATTTGCGGATGTAGAGCGTATTGACCTCAGGGAAATAGGCGCTCGCGCGCTCCTCCACGCTCGCCAGCATGGTTTCGAGTTGCGGCCCACGGATGCCTTTGCGCGAGAGCAGGCGGCGCAGCATCGTATCCGACGAGTTGCCATGAACCTCGGGCAGCATGTCGACTAGAAATCTCGGTTGCGTGCCNNTCATACTTCTCCAGCGGCGTGGCGTTGAAGACGCACAGGACGTCATGGTTTACGCGCACGGCGTCGACCTTGTCAGCGCGCTCGCCCGCGGCGCGCCAATACAGCGCGTCGACATTCTGCAACACCGTAACAATTCTGGCACTGCGCATTTCTTTGCGGAGCACGCGCGGCAGATGTCCCGGAGCAAGGTGCGACTCGCCAAACAGCACGAAGATCACTGCATCGGGATGCTGCTCGTGGATTTCGGCAAGCTTGGCGGCGGCGTGACGATCGCGGGCACCGATCTTGCGCAGGTTTTCCCGAGGCATGCAATCGAGNNAGGTCAAAGCGGATGCGCTGGCGCAGTTCGCTCTCGTCAATTTCCCGGCGCCACCATTCTTCGAGGATGTGCTGGTCGCGGGCGAAGATGGTTTCCACTCCGAGCACGACACGGCGATCACCGATCATGGCCCGCTGTTCAATCAGCGATGCGGCATAGCGCTGGGTCGCGGGCAGGGCATGGTAGTCGCCGATCAGGACCACGTCGGCTGGGTGCAGGGCATTCTGAACTTGTTGGCAGTCGAGAAGAGAATCGTAGCTGCGAAAGGCCTGGCTGAACTCGCGCAAATACTTGCGGCGGCTGTGCGAATCCTGGGCGCGGATTTCGCGCTCCACTTCCGCCAGCGCGTGGAGTTGCCCTGCGCTCCGGCGGGATCGCAAATTGACCGTGGATGCCATGAAGCAGTTTTCAGTTCCCTGTTTCTAGTTGCGAACCCTTCGCTTCGCCTTGACTCCTGTTCGGCGACTCCCTATGCTCCAAACTTCGGGGCTGCGCTTCGATCGCCTCGCTGGAGGCCTTTTGCCGAACCACCCGCCGCAGAATCTGACCATCGCAACCACTGGCGCCAGCGGCTCAGTGTTTCTGCGGCAAATGCTGCTCGCGGTCGAGCGTGATACTCGCCTTCAGACCGTGAACTTCATCGCTTCCGACTCCGGCCTGCGCGTGCTGGCCGAGGAACTCGGCATTAACGGCCGCTCGAATCTTGTCCGCCAGATCCTGGCCGGCAGGGAAACCAAGACCTCAGCCCGCGGTCCGAACGCCTCGTCCAAAATCAAAGAACAGGCGAATACCGACATCGGAGCGAACGTGGCCAGTGGTTCTTATCCCACCGATGCCATGATCGTGATCCCGTGCAGCGTGGGCACCCTGGCCCGCATCGCGAACGGCATCGCTTCGCATCTGATTGAGCGCGCGGCCGACGTTTGTCTGAAACAGAACCGTCCGCTGGTGCTGTGCGTGCGCGAAACTCCGCTCAATAAAATCCACATCCGCAACATGTACCGGGCCGCCGATGCCGGGGCGACCATCTTCCCGCTCATCCCGGCCTTCTATTACCGGCCGGCGAGCTTGAATGACCTGGGCCGCGAGTTCGCCTATCGCGTGCTCGCCCATATCGGCCTGCTCCAGCCCGATGCTTTCCGCTGGAAAGGCTGAATTATCAGTGAGTTAACGGCCTACACCGAAAAACTGCTCGACCTGGGGAAGATCGGCCTGATTAGGGGAGAACTTCAGTGTAGAGAGGGCGAAGCGCCGGTCCCAGATACCGGGCGGTCATGTACGGTGGGCGTTTTTGAGAACCTGATCCACAGTTCTTTGGCGTAGAATGCGGCAAAATCCCTGATAGGTCATTCATGGCTTTGACCATTCCGCAAGCAGAGCGGGTCAAGAAGAGATTCGTAGCCTCGGATCTTCACTGGCGGGGATTCCTCGTGGCATCGGTCTGGGCGGGACTGCTGCTGGCGGCAGCTGCAACCTTGGCCGCGGAAGATCGCAATCCCTTTGCGGGCGATGCCAAAGCAGCCAAAGCCGGCGAGTATGAGTTCCGCATCAATTGCGCGCTCTGCCACGGGCTGGGAGGGCACGGCGGGGGTCGCGGGCCGGACTTGACGCGGGCGCAGAAGAAGCATGTTCATTCCGACGCGGAGATGTTTCAGATCATCAGCAATGGCATTCCGGGTACTGTGATGCCGGCCAACGGAACCAACGGGCAGGGCGTTGGCATGACGGATGAAGAGATATGGCAGATCATCACGTACATCCGCAGTGTCGAACTGAAGGCGCCCACCAAGCCGCTGGGTAGCGCCGCACATGGCAGGGAACTTTTTTATGGCGACGCGAATTGTTCGCTGTGCCACATGATCGAGGGTAAGGGCGGCCGCTTGGGGCCGGAACTCACGGGGGTGGCAGGGTCGCGTACCCGAGAATCGATCATCGATTCGGTGCGCAATCCCAGCCGGAGGCTGGCCTGGGGGTTGACGGAAGCGACGAAGGAGTTTCCTCAGGAATACGAAACCATCACGGTGGTTACTGCGGACGGCAAGGAAATCAAGGGCGTGGCTCTGAACGAGGATAGTTTCAGCGTGCAGATGATGGACCAGAGCGAGCAGATTTACAGGCTTGAAAAAGCCA
>PMHI01000680.1:14881-16439 GCA_003156615.1 Acidobacteriaceae bacterium
GGACGCGAAGAAATGCCGCGCAGATCGCGGAGCTTCTACCGTCTTTTGCTGGTTTGCCTGGCCTGCGGTTTGATCGCAACTCAGGCTCGCGGACAGGTTACATTCGAACGGCTGCTGAATTCCGGGAAGGAACCGCAGAATTGGCTGACTTATTCGGGAGACTATTCGGGTCGGCGCTTCAGCCCGCTCGATCAAATCAACCGAAAGAACGCGCATACGCTTGTGGCCAAGTGGGTCTACCAGACCGCAGCGACGGGCAAGCTTGAGACTACGCCGCTGGTGGTGGATGGAATTCTTTACGCCACGGCGCAGGACGACCGGGCGTTTGCTCTGGATGCGGGCACGGGGCGGCCCATTTGGATGTATCAGCATCCACTGCCGGGGGACGTTCGTCTCTGCTGCGGGCGCGTGAATCGGGGGCTCGCAATTCTTGGCGACAAGGTTTTCCTGGGGACGCTCGATGCCCACGTGATCGCCCTCGATACCAAGACGGGAAACGTGGTCTGGGATGAGGTAGCGGCCGAATACCAGAAGGGATACAGCTTTACCGTCGCGCCGCTGGCGGTAAAGAATCTTGTAATCATCGGAGTTTCCGGAGGCGAGTACGGCGTGAGCGGCTTCATCGACGCTTATGACGCCGCAACCGGCGCGCGCCAGTGGCGTTTCAACACTGTGCCGGGGCCGGGCCAGCCCGGGCATGAGACGTGGGAGGGCGATTCGTGGAAGACTGGCGGGGCTCCGGCTTGGAACACCGGCACTTACGACGCGGCGACGAATCAGGTTTTCTGGCCGACTGGAAATCCATCGCCATCGAATCGCGGCGAGGGCCGCGCGGGAGACAATCTCTACAGCGACACCCTGCTTGCGCTCAACGCGGACACGGGAAGGATGAACTGGTATTTCCAATTCACCAAGCACGACGAACATGACTGGGATGCGACGGAGGTGCCGGTGATGCTCGATTCCGGCGGCAAGCATCTGATCGCGCAAGCCAACCGCAACGGCTTCTTCTATGTAATCGATCGCAACACCGGCAAACTGATTTTGGCCAACGCCTACGGCAAGACCACCTGGAGCAGCGGCAAGGATGCCGAGGGGCGTCCGGTGGCGAAGAAAGAAGCTTCGCCCACGCTTGAGGGGCATACAGTATGTCCCGGAGCCCTGGGAACGACAAATTTTATGGCGCCGGCGTTCGATCCGCAGACCGCGCTGTTTTACGTGACGGCGCGCGACCAATGCGACATCTTCAGCACGGCGCCGCAGCCCTACGAGGCAGGGCATGCGTATTATGGCAGCGCTTACTTTCCTTCCGACGATGCCGAGCCGTATCGAGGATTTCTGAAGGCACTCGATCCCGCGACCGGCGAAATCAAGTGGACGTTTGAACACACGTCGCCGACATGGTCGGGCGTGCTCGCAACCGCCGGAGGCCTGGTGTTTACCGGCGATGCGGAAGGCAACTTCATCGCTCTGGATGCGGCCTCGGGCGAGCCATTGTGGCACTTCCAGATGGGTGGGGCCGTGTACGCCGCGCCCATGGCCTTCGCCGTGGACGGCA
>PMHI01000778.1 GCA_003156615.1 Acidobacteriaceae bacterium
ATCGACACCGGGCCAACTGAAAAACAACAAAACAAACCGCTCCTCGGAGTGAGCGGTGAAGTTCGTTCTCACAAACGATTTGACAGAGCCGGCGTTGTTAGAGATGTCCGGTAACGCGACTATCAGGACTTAGTCATCTCTTCCGACGATATCTTCCGAGTAGCCGACGACTAGGGCGTTTCGTCTTGAGTTGAGAATCAAAAATCGGAGTGCACCTTTCTAAGGTCTTCTTTCGGCGATTGCCCTTGATTCCACCTGTAATCCTGTGTTGCGATGACCTCCCCATGTTACTAGCGCACCAGCCCGCGGCACCGCTAACGTCGTATGTAGAAAAACTCTGGTACTGCGACGGATATCAGGGAGTACATCGCAAAGAACGTGTCCTGCCGAACGGAAAATTTCAACTAGTACTCAGCCTAGCAGAAGGGCCACTGCGGGCTCCGGGAAGCCCGACGGAGGAGTGGGGCCAACTCGCGCCATCTCTCGTACTGGGAATACGATCGCATTACAGCGTAATTCACACGGCCGTCCTGCAATCAGCAATGGGCGTAGTTTTTTGGCCAGGCGGTGCGCGAGTTTTCTTTGACTCACCAGCTGACGCGTTTTACAACGAAAGCGTTCCGCTCGACCTGCTTTGGGGGTCCCAGGCCAGCGAATTGCGCGACCGACTGCGAGCAGCAAGCACAGCAGCCAAGAAGTTCCGCGTGTTGGAAATCGCTCTTCTTGCGCGCCTGAAGCAGGGATGCGAATTGCATCCCGCCGTTCGCTATGCCCTGGGTGAGTTTACGCGTGCGCCGCACATCCGTAGTGTTCTTGAGGTCACCAAAGAAGCTGGCCTAAGCCGCCGTCGCTTGGCTCAGTTGTTCCGCGAACAGGTCGGTCTCACGCCGAAGCTCTTTTGCCGGCTCCATCGGTTTCGAGGCGTATTGCGGCAAATTGGCTTAGGTGCGCCTGTAAACTGGGCGGACGTAGCCCTAGCCGGGGGTTATTGCGATCAGTCGCATTTGGTTCACGAATTCCACGATTTTTCCGGCACCTCACCCGCTGCCTACCTGGCAAGCGAGCGAACGGTTGCGAATCGCCGACCTATCGACTGAACGGCTCCCCGGACGAAGTTCACATTCTTACAAGACACCGCCGCGCCAGTTTTGAGAGGCTCTGCCCATGCCTGAGAAGGCCTGACGTATCCGTTCGCGGCCGAAGCGAGTGAATGGTTCTGTCGCGTCTCCCAATCTCACAAACTCAAGGAGAATCAACCGATGAAGACAAACTACAAACTGTCGCTGGCAGTATTCGTTGGCGTCTTGATTGGCGTTGCCGGTGGGACCATTCACGCGCAACAAGCCAAGACGCTACCCGGTTACGTCGTCGCTGAAGTCGCGGTAACCGACCCCGCTACGATGCAGAAATATGGAGAGAAGGTGCCGGAGACCCTGGCCCCCTTCAATCATCACTATGTGGTCCGCAGCGACAAGACACAATCACTAGAGGGTGAACCGCCAAACGGAATCGTCGTGATCGCTTTCGACAGCCTAGAGAAGGCGCGCGAGTGGTACGATTCGCCCGCCTACGCGGCCATTCGGCCAATCCGACAGCGCGCGGCGAAGAGCCGGATATTTATTGTCGAAGGCCTCGCACCCCAGTAGAAAATAGTTGGCCCCTCGATGAAACATTCCTTGAAGTAGCGTGTTTTGGAGGCGCTGAAATGACGGACCGTGTTGCAGACGGGTCGCCGCGTTTCAAGGCGAGAATGGCCGGTCTCTTTTATGTGCTGACCGCAGGGACTTCCGTATTCGGCCAGATGTTCGTTCTAAGCAAACTCGTCGTGGAGGGTGACGCCGCGGCTACCGCCGCCCACATCCAGGCGCACCAGCCTTTCTTTCGGCTGGGATTCGGAGTCTTGCTCCTGTCGATCGTGTTCTCGATCATTATGACCGTTCTCTTCTACGAGTTATTCAAGCCCGTAAGTAAAACCCTTTCTTTGCTTGCGGCGTTCATCCACCTTGTCGGACTGGCTATCATGGGATTTGGCAGCCTCCTCCAACTCGCCCCTTTGGTCATACTGGGGGGCGGGCAGTACCTGAGCGTATTTAAGGTCGACCAGTTGCAGGCGCTGGCGTACATGTTTCTCCAATTCAGCACTCAGGCCTTCGATGCGTTCATCGTATTTTTTGGGTTCTATTGCGTCCTGCTAGGCTACCTGATTTTCAAGTCGACGTTTCTGCCTCGAATTATCGGCGCGCTGATGGCGCTGGCCGGTTTGGGCTACCTGACGTTGCTAGCTAAACCGCTTGCGAACTATCTCGCCCCCTACAATCTGCTCCCCGCCGCCCTTGGAGAAACTTCGCTAATGCTGTGGCTCCTGATCGTGGGCGTGAACGTTCACCGATGGAACGAGCAGGCCAGCGGGGCTTCCGAGTGAAGACCGACTAGCAGTAATCGACATGCCTGGCACGAGAATCTGCTTGGCGAAAATGCCAGCGAACACCCAGCGACGGGCAGTGTCCTGATTTCGATCTCCAGTGCGATGAACGGCTTATTGACAGGAATAGTAAAATTTTAGGCGATTTAAGGAGTTCAGTTTGATGATTACCAGCATCCACACCTTGATTTATTCCGACGATGCTCCCGCAACGCGCGCATTCCTTCGTGACGTCCTCGGCTGGCCTTACGTCGAGGATGCGCAGGGCGGAGGCCCGGGTTGGCTGATCTTCAAGACCGGGCGGAGCGAGATGGGCGTGCACCCGACCCACAGCGTCTACGATGGCAAGACGTACGAATCGCCGCGGCACCATCTGATCTCCCTGATGTGCGACGACATCTCACACACGGTCGCTGAACTGAAGGGCAAAGGAGCGGAGTTCCGCGGCGAAGTTCAGGATCACGGGTACGGACTCGTGGTCATGATGGCCGTACCTGGCGCGGACGACATCATGCTTTACGAGCCCAGGCATCCGCTGGCGTACAGCCTGTGACCGATCGAAAGGGCTGGTTCAACGTCTCAGTTTAAAGTCTTCCCGAGACCGACAACGCCAGTAGGATCAATAACACCAATCCGATGAGCCCACTGGGGTAGTATCCCCAGCCGCGGCTATGGGGCCAGACAGGCGCAGCCGCCGTTAGCGCCAAAGCGAGAACGACCACGAGAATCGCGAGTAGCATCGTTATTGTTTCCGGCCGGTTCGAGTCTTGAGGCGAGACTTAAACGCAAGTGCTACAGGCTCCGCAGAGTTCCGTCGATCCCGGTAGAACTTCTTTTGATCGTCAGTTATTTGTCGGCAGGCTGTCGTGTCATCGACCATGACACACTATACGCGGTTTGCTCCGCAGTATTTCTCGCTGAGTCACGAACCGTGACAAGTAGTTAACAAAGTGCTACGCTCTCCCCGTCCACTAGCATCCCGCCGCGCTATCGCTCCCTACGGCCTCATGCGTACTCTGACAGAGCCTTTGGCTCAGTAAGGTTCCTTCCCAGCCGTTCGATTCGAGGTGCGCGATGTCCGAGAATCAGCCATCTCTCCAACCATCTTCTGTTCCTCCCAACTCAGCCGAAGTTCCATCGTGGAAAATTGCCTACGAAAA
>PMHI01000633.1 GCA_003156615.1 Acidobacteriaceae bacterium
TGTTTTTGCACATGCCGTCGAAAGAAGTCAACAAATCCGGAGTCGTGGCCGAGGGTTGCAGCATGCACATTAACGTTGACGCGAACTCTCGAAGGCAAGCCTTTGGCGGCATCGCAAATCGCGGTGAGGCAACTTTGATCGACGGCTGCCTCGGCTCCCTTGCGCCGGACATAATCAAATAGAATGTCTGCCCTTTCAAAGTTTGTTCCTCGAGGTCCACGAATCAAGGCTTCGACACTATCGACGCGTTTTGCTCCGCCTTGGATCTGGAAAATAGGCTGGAAGCAAACCGAGAGTGCATGCGGATCGAGAATGGTTTCGAGAATGGACCTGTTCATGCCGTACCTCCTGCTAACTGCACGATTGTCTTCCCTAACTCTTTCAAGCGCATCGGCTTTCGAAGAAATGCGTCCGCTCCAGATGCCGTTGCCTCCGCCTTGAGTTCCGGCCAGCCATAGGCGGTCAACACAATGATGCGCGTTTGCGCAGAACTCTCGCGGACGTGCTTGATCACATCTAATCCGCCGAACGCGAGTCTGCTCAGCCGGAGATCGGTGATTACGATGGAATAGGAAAAATGCGAAAGCAAAGTTTGCGCCTCCTCGAGCTCTTGAGCGCAATCTACTTCATACCCGGTTTCCGCGAGATAATCGCGGTAAGCATCCACCAGCTGTTCGTCATCGTCGATGATAAGTATTCTGTCTACCATGCTGCTATACAGGCACGCCGGGCTCCAAAGCTGTAGAACTCGAAAGCATTGATAGCAAATAACATTCAGACTGTAGCCGTCGTGGTTGTTCAACAATGAGTTCACAATTTCTAGAAAACGAACAAATGACAGGGCGTGGCAAGAAATACTCCATAAGGACGATGATTGCGGCCCTACCTTCAGATTCCTTCTTCAGACGTTGGTAGCGAACCGATTTCCATCAGCACCCGACGGTATCCCTACAAATGCCGTAACCCTTACCTCCGTAATTTGTGACTCCTCTTGCGGACTGGATATCGTAGTGGGAATGGGTCGAAGAAGAACCAAAACGGAAAGTATGCTCTGATGTCGGACCTTTTGACCAGCAAACCAAAAAGCGGCCATCGCGAGTCGCAGGCTGACCTGCGGACTCTCTTACTTGCACAAAAGACCGAGCTGATCAGTGAGATTACGCAAGCAACGGCCAACCAGTTTAATAACATCATGATGGCGATCACCAGCTATGCCGAGCTGGAGATGAAGAAGGCCTCATCGTCCCAACGAGGAAGTCTGGAGCAGGTCCTGAACAATGCTGGTCGGGCAACCGCTTTGGTCCAAAAGCTTCTGGCCATAAGCCGCAAACAAGCCGCGTCCCCTCAATCTCTCGATCTGAACAATGTAATCACTGGAATCAGCAATCTCCTCGAACAGCTAGGCGGCGAGCGCGTCTCGGTTGTGTACAAGCTCGATCCAAGCATCCCCATGGTGAATGCTGATCCGGTTGAAATCGAACACCTGGTGCTGAGTCTTGCAATCGATGCACGCAATGCAATGGCCAAGGGCGGAAGGCTCACAGTCAGCACGAGGTTGGTAGATCTGAAGGCGGAATCCGTGGGCTTGGGCGAGATCGAACGTCCGGGCAAGTATGTGATGCTCTCCGTCGACGACACCGGTCTCGGCGGCTCGCTGGAAGAGCTGGTTGGCATTCAGGATCAGGATGCCCGAATCAATTTGTCGCTGGCGGCTGTTCGCAGCATCGTCAAGAACGCGCGGGGATATGTCCGGTTCAACACCGATCCAGAGAAAGGTAACAGTTTCAACATCTATTTCCCGTCGCTGAAGCCAGTTGGCCGAGA
Source organism: Acidobacteriaceae bacterium (assembly GCA_003156615.1). Next base: position 1,825 of record PMHI01000633.1, read on the forward strand.
AGACTCTAAGCGCAGTTCTCCCCGGAATGTGTCCGTCGCCCGGACCATCCTGGTGGTGGAAGACGATGACGCGGTGCGCATACCGACTTCGGAGTTCCTAAAAATGGAGGGTTTTAAGGTCTTGCAGGCGAGGACGGGCGAGGAAGCAATCCACGTCGTGCAGCAGAATCGCGCCCGCCTCGATGTCTTGATTACCGATATCGTGATGCCCAAGATGACCGGCCGCCAAGTAGCTGCGAAATTGCTTGATCTCCATTCCGACCTCAAGATTCTCTATATGTCCGGAGATGCCAACGAGGCACAGCCCGCTCGTGCAGCCGATTCTGCTGAGAACATGGTCTTGCGGAAGCCTTTCCGCCTCGACACACTCAAGGACAAGATCCACGAACTGCTGGGTGGGTAGAAGCATCACGTTTAAACGCCGGGCGGATCAGGAGCGAAGATCGCCCGAAGGATCTGCAAAGGCCAGGCCAACCATGAGATCCAACCCAAACTCCGGCGAGCTTGCGCGGATGCGGAAAGCGCTCCAAGAGAGTGAGGCGCGTCGCCAGGCTCTCCTGGATTTTGCTCTCGACTGTGTCATTTGCGCCGATGCGAAGGTCTGTATAACAGACTTCAATCCGGCGGCAGAGAGAACCTTTCGCATCCCACGATCGGAAACTCTGGGCAAGGATCTTGCAGATACCATCCTGCCTCCCGGGTCGCGGGATCGCCTCCGTGGGCAGCTATTCGTCTCCAGTGAGCCGAGGATCGTTGATGTTGTTGGCAATCGTCTCGAGACCAGATGTTCGCGGGCCGATGGCGACCAGTTTCCCGCCGAAATCACGGTCACCCGGATCGTCGTCGAGAAACGGATTTCCTATACGGTGCATGTCCGCGACATTACGGCACGACGGATTGCAGAGGAGACGATGGTTCGCCTGGCCGCAATCGTCGAATCCTCGCAGGATGCAATCATCGGCAAGGATCTGGAGAGCCGGATCACGAGTTGGAACAAAGGGGCCGAGCTGATGTATGGCCATTCTGCGAGCGAGGCCATTGGCAAGAAGGTCTCCATCCTCGCTCCTGCTGGGCGTTCCCATGAGACTCGCGAGATTATCGAAGAGTTGAAGGCCGGCCACGCGATAAAGAACTTCGAGACCATCAGGATGGCCCAAAACGGCAAGCTTATCCATGTATCCCTAACCGTATCGCCAGTTTTAGATTCAGACGGAACCATCATTGGCGCGTCTACGATTGCACGGGATATCACCGCACGGAAGCGTGCGGAAGAGGCTCTCCGCAGGGCTAACGAGACGAGCATCTATGCCTCTCCCGTGCCCATCATTGCAGCCGACACAGAGAGCCGCGTGACCATGTGGAACCCAGCGGCGCAAGCGCTGTTTGGTTGGAGCGAAGAGGAGGTCATTGGCAAACCTAATCCCATCATCCCTAAGGATGTGCTGACCCAGGCTGCCGACCTTCATGCCAGATTGCTGTCGGGTGAGACCCTCAGGGGAATCGAAGTGCTCCGCCAAAAGCGGAACGGTTCTTTAGTGACGGTCAGCCTGTCTGCGGCTCCAATCCGAGACGCAAGCCGCAAAGTGAAAGGAATTCTTGGATTCCTGGCTGACATCACCGAGCAAAAACGTTCTGAAGAGGCCCTCCGGCACGCGGAAGAGAAGTATCGGACGATTTTTGAAAACGCTGTCGAGGGAATCTATCAGACGACTCCGGATGGAAGGTACATATCCGCCAACCCAGCTCTGGCGCGCATGCTCGGCTTTGATTCGCCGGAAGAACTCATCAACACTCGCAAAGACATACGAACCCAGGAATACGTGAAACCCGAGGTGCGCGATGAATTTGCCAAAAACCTGGAAGGGCGTGGTGTCGTGCAGAATTTTGAATACCAGGCCTATCGCAAGGATGGAAATGTCATCTGGGTTTCGGAGAACGCCCGCGTCGTACGCGACTCTGAAGGCCGCATCCTCCATTTCGAAGGCACAGTCGAGGACACCACGCATCGCCGCGAGTTGGAACAGCAACTGCGGCAGATGCAGAAGATCGAGGCCATCGGTCGACTTGCAGGCGGCGTGGCTCATGACTTCAACAACATCTTGATGGCAATCAGCAGTTATGCCGAACTGCTCGATAAGAAGCTGACAGATGAAGCCACCCGGCGCTACGCCAGCGAAATCGTGAAAGCGACGGATCGGGGTTCGTCTCTGACGGAAGGCCTGTTGACGGTCAGCCGCAAGCAGGTCGTTTCTCCCAAAGTACTCGACCTGAACGCGCTGATCGCAGAAGAGACCAGAATGCTGAAGCGTCTGATCCCAGAGAACATTGACGTACAGTTCAGTGCCGGAGACCACCTTGGACGCGTGAAGGTGGATCCCAGTCAGGTACAACAAGTGTTCATGAACCTGATCATTAATGCCCGGGACGCTATGCCGAACGGGGGGCGACTTGTAATTGAGACTGCGAATGCTGAACTGGATGGCGCCAACTGTCTTCTTGCCAGTGAAGCTCAGGCGGGGAAGTACGTCAAGGTGGCGGTGAGTGACAACGGTTGCGGCATGACCGCAGAAGTCAAGTCCCGGATCTTTGAGCCCTTCTTCACNNCAAATCTTCGTTCATAGCGAACCCGATGTGGGTACAACTTTCAAGATTTATTTTCCGTTGGTCGAGGCAGAAGTCCAGATGCAAGATGAAGAGGAGCATCAGCAGCCGATCAAGGGAGCGGAAACCATTCTTCTGGTGGAAGATGAGGAGGGTGTCCGCAATTCTGCAGCCGAGTATCTCCGGGACAGTGGCTACACCGTTCTGACGGCCAATGGCGGGCCAGAAGCTCTCCAAGTGGCAGAGCAATACGGCCGGCCGATCCAGCTCTTATTGACAGACTTGATCATGCCGCTGATGAGCGGACGCGAGTTGTCGGAAAGGATGGTGAGCATTCGTCCGGAGATCCGCGTGGTATTCATGTCGGCGTATTCGAATAATTTGCTTTCGAACCAGCAGGGCCGCGATCCCAAGCATGTATTCCTACAGAAACCTTTCCGGTTGGCGACTCTGGGTCGACAGGTACGTGATGTGTTAGGACGCAGCCAGGTAGCTGCGGCCGCCGGAAAATAGGCGACAGCGAAAAGACCATGACTTTGGCGACGTTTTATTGTCGTTAACCGTCTACTGGCCAGCGGTTGAGACCCTACAACACGTTTGATACGGGAGAAGTTTACCCCGCCTGCCTCCGTCCGTGGACTGAGAGCCTATGTCTCTCGTGCAGCCGGCGGTCGCTGCATGCGGATGGTAAACTGACTGACATCTTCCGTGTGCGGATAATCTACCGGAAAACGAGGCGCACCATGGAACAGCGAGTTAGCCTCATCACTCTTGGAGTACGCGAGTTGCAGCGCAGCCACGATTTTTATGCAAGCCTCGGATGGAAGCGCGTAAATGCCAAAGCCGATGGCATTGTGTTCTTTCAAGTGGGAGGGATGGCGCTCGCCCTGTATCCGCGAATCGCGCTGGCAGAGGATGCAAACGTCTCCCCGGAAGGGCAGGGATTCAGCGGAATCGCTCTCGCCTACAATGCCCGCACTCGCGACGAGGTTGACGCCGTTCTCGCGCAAGCCGAAGCCGCAGGCGCAAAGCTGCTCAAGCCTGCGCAGGAGACCTTTTGGGGAGGCTACGATGGGTATTTTGCCGACCCAGACGAGTTCTTGTGGGAAGTGGCGTGGAACCCCTTCTTTCCCATCGCCGAAGATGGGAGCATCCGAATTCCTTCCGAAACTTAGCTGTCCATGTGCGGCAGTTGGATTACTGGAAACTCAGGCCGGCAGCAAATTCCAT
>PMHI01000156.1 GCA_003156615.1 Acidobacteriaceae bacterium
GTAACTGCGGCACCTTCTCCGTCTTCACCCCGCAGTCCGCACAGCGCCCTCGATACAGTTCGATCACCGCCGTCGTCCGAAACTCGAAACCGGGGAGATCTCGCACCTCTCGCTCGTAGCTGTCCACACCCCGAACACTCCAGTTTGCGGTCGTAGCGAAAATGTAAGGCTGCCCGCGCTCCGTGGCACGTCCGCGCCACTCCCTCGGCAGAGGCCATAGCATCGGCTGATTGTGATCAGACTTCGGTGGAGGGCTGTTCGAACAAGCGCCCAGCGACTTCACTTGAGCCTGGGGCGCTTTCGTTTTTGCCCCGGGCACTGAACTAGGCCGAGTGTTTCTGCTGATTGTCCCATCGGCGAAGCGATGGACTGGAACTGCGGCAGCATGGCCGTGTCGCGACTGCTGGCCGAAACGGCGATACTATAATGCCTTACTCGCGGTTTCGACGGAGCCGTATCTCAAACATCCATGGACGGAGAACCACAAGTGTTGAAGCTTTTGAACCTTCGCCGAATACACATTTCTGCGTTACTGATTGCGCTTTCGCTTCCGAAGATCAGCATGCCACTTGCCGAGGCTCAAGGCACACCAGCCGCGAGCATCCGGAACACACCCGTGCAGATTCACGCCCTCAAGGTGACCCTACTATCAACGATGCTGGTGGGCAGCACAACCGGGCTAGGCGAGTGGGGGTTTTCGGCGCTGATCGAGGCCGATGGTCACCGGGTTCTGCTGGATACGGGAGCCCATCCCGATACGGTGCTGCAAAATGCACGCGACTTAAGAATCGACTTGTCCGACGTTAGAGAAGTGATCCTGACGCACAACCACTGGGATCATGTCAGTGGGTTGATCACCCTTCGCAAAGAGATGATGAAAAAGAATCCCTCGGCGCTTTCCGTGGTACATGTCGCACGCGGTATTTTCTACAGCAGACCTGCGCCGGAGGGTGAAGACAATCGCATGATCGCGTTAAGGAAGGAGTACGAAGCAACTGGCGGAAAGTTCATCGAACATGAGGAGTCGGCAGAAATCTTTCCCGGAGCATGGCTAACAGGGCCGGTGCCCCGCAAGTATCCGGAACGCAACTGGAGCGCCACCGGAAAAGTGCAGAGCCCAGCGGGATTAGTCGAGGACACGATCCCCGAAGATCAATCGCTGGTGCTCAACACGCCAGAAGGATTGGTCGTGGTCACGGGCTGCGGGCACGCAGGAATCATCAACATCCTCACGTTTGCCCGGCAGGAATTTCCCAACGAGCCAGTTGAGGCAGTCATCGGCGGACTGCACCTTTTCCCGGCGACAGATGAGCAACTGGATTGGACTGCGGACAAGATGAAAGAGTTCAAGGTGGCGAATCTTATGGGCGCACATTGCACTGGCATCGAAGCGGTCTTTCACATTCGGGAGCGCCTCGGCTTGCCACGAGCATCGGCGGTTGTGGGCAGCGTGGGATCAAGCTTTGTCCTTGGCGAAGGCATACATCCCGGCCCGCTTGCCAAATGACCGCAAGATCGTAGTGCGACGGCAAGCCATTTCTAGACTCGCGACAGCGCAATGCTAGCGACATAGCAGGCCAAAGAAATGCAGACGCCTGTGAGAGGCGCGCTGAAAAAATAAACCTTGCAGAGCACAACAAAACCACCAAGCACTGCCAGCCCGACAACGAGCAGGAATGGTGACTTAAAGAGGAGTTGGGCGTGAGCCGATGCGAGAAAACCGAAAACCAAGCCGAACAAAATAAGTCCCATGCTGTGGCTGGCATTGAAGCCCACCCAGGCCCGCCACATTGTTGTTTCTTTCGTAATGACAGGTGAAATTTGGCTCATGCTGATTTCGAGCGCGGGGTCACGGGGCGTGAGATTTGGCCCCCAGAACGTATACACGAGGTGGACGACTCCGAGCGTAAAGATAATGCTCGCACTAAGAACCATGAGAATTCTTGCGGCCAAGATGCTCTCCCCTTCGGCAATTCAAGGTTCGGGTTGGGTTCAGCGACCCCTTCGCCCGCACTACGCTGGGATGGGCTCAGCCGAAACTTGTTTAGCAGTCTTTGGAACGAACGGTTCGAGCAAGGATTTGAAGCGAAGACTCAAGAGCATTCGTTCACTCTCCTGCTCAAATACCTTCCGAGGCTCGCTACTCGTCTTCAGCGCGTAGCGGAGGTACGACAGCCGCATGAGCCAGAGGGCATGGCTGAGGTCTTCTTCACTGCGCATCTGAAATGTGATCCAGCCTGAATTCGGAACCCAGTGATGCTCTTCAGCGAGATCATTTGCCAACAGGGAATCGTGGATAGAACGCGGGAAGGGTATGTCAACGATTCCATTCGTATGAACGTGCCCGACCTCAGCATCTCCGAACTGAAATTCCACCCCGCCATAGCGATGTGGATGAACAGAAACGTTCTGCCACCCCGACACTTCCTGTTCGAGTTTCTTCAGGTAAAGTCGCATGATCAAAGCTCCCTAGTCGTTATTTTCGATGATCGAACGCATATTCGCGATTCCTGGAATTCTTCGAGCAGCACATGAGCTTCAGGTCGAAGTCGCTACGCTCGAAATCGACCATTCACGACATTATCAGCAGAGGTGTCCCGTGCATGCAGACGAGGTCTTCGGTTATGACAGGCTGGAAAAGCTTGCAGTGTAGCCATTCGC
>PMHI01000202.1 GCA_003156615.1 Acidobacteriaceae bacterium
CAAGGGCGGCATCATCGCCTTCACGAAAACTCTCGCGCTGGAAATGGCTAGATTCAACATTACCGCCAATGCCATCGCGCCCGGCTTTACTTCCACCGAAATGGTGGATGCCATTCCGGAAGAGATTGCCGCGCAGATCAAGGCCAAGATTCCTTTGGGACGCTTTGCGTCGCCAGAGGAAATCGCCAAGGCCGCAGCCTTCCTTGCCGCGGATGGAGACTACATCACCGGGCAGGAATTGAACGTCAACGGCGGATACCACATGTGAGGAGTGTTGAACTCACCGAGAGCGAGAGGCCAGCCAGCCATCGATGTGCGGCCATGTGTATTTGCTGGCTCCGCTGCCTGCCATGATTCCGATGTGACCACCCTTAACCCGGAAGAGTTCCTTGTCCGCGCTGCTGACCTTCGACATGATGGGCTCAGACTGGCACGACGGCGTGATGTGGTCGCCCTCGGCGATTACGGTGAGCAGATTGGCGTGAATGCGGCTGATTTCGACGCGCTCGCCTCGAATCACAAGCTCACCGCGCATCAGCTTGTCATCGCGATAAAGGTCCACGATGAGCTGGCGGAAGACGCCTCCGGCCAGAGGCACGTTGTCGGTCACCCACGTGTTCATCGCATGCCAGGCTTCCACCATGCGAGGATCGTCGATGTTGTCCCATAACTTCACATAGTTCCCGATATAGTTCTCCACCGGCTTGAGGGCCTTGGCCCCGTAGTCGATCATCTCTCCGGGCATATTGCCAAACGTAGCGAGCACTTTGTCCACATCAAAATAGCGCTCGTCGGTCCAGCGCGCGAAGGTNNCCACGCAGGGCGGCGTAGATGGTGGTGAGGATCGCTCCAATGCACCAGCCCAGGAGACTGAACTCCTCCACTCCGGAGATTGCTTTGAGCTTGCGGATCGCGCGTGGCAGGTAATCCAGGGTGTAGTCGTCAAACCTGAGGTTCTTGTCTTCTGGCCCGGGCGCTCCCCAATCGAGCAAGTAGAGATCGTAGCCCTTGTTGAGCATGTACTCCACAAAGCTGTGACCACGACGCAGGTCGAGAATGTAGGGCCGGTTCATCAGGGCGAAAACCAGCAACACGGGAATCGGATGGCGCTTTTCTTTGGGAAGAACCGGGATGTAGCGGTAGAGCTTCGACTTGTTCAGCGTCCAGACCAACTCCTTCGGCGTCTGGGCAATGGGAGCTTTCGTGGTCATCACCTTGGTGAGCGTTTTCAGCCGGTCTTCAGCGGCGGTAACTGGGTCGGTGATAACCGTATCTTCTGCCATCCTACCTTTTCCCTTTTTTCGCTTGTTTCGCTTTGGTCGTCTTCTCTTTGCTTGGTTGCGGTGCATTTCCCGCCTGCGGACGCGGCGCGGCGCCAGCGTGCACAATCAACCGCTGAATATTGTCCAGTTTGGCATCCAGGTCGTCCAGGCGCATCTCGATGTTGGTCATGCGCTCGGCAATCGAGACTACGTCAGCCTTGGACGGCATGGCCAGCTGCTCGAGCGTTTTGAGCATCGCCTTTTCGACGGCTTCGCGGAATGGAGCGGAAACCGTCATGTAGGTGTCGAGCATAGCGCCCGTGGCTTGCGCATAGGCTTCGCTGTTCACCATGTCAACCATAGTCTTGCCCCAGGCAGCCATATAGATGTCGCGCATCCCCCGCCAGGGTTCCATCGGATCAACCCGTTTACCATCGTGGGTTGGGTCTTCAGCCATTTAGGGCTCCTTTCAGCACAACCATACACCAGAGACGGTCACAAGGACACTCCGCCGGGTTTTTAAACCCCGGCGGCATCCTTGGACTGCCCTGCGCTGGACTCGGCAACCGTTAGTTCTTGGCGGTGGCAAAGGGCTGGGAAGCGATGTTCAGAAACGACTTCTGCGCTTCGATCACAGCGGTCGCTCCGCGCTGGAACGCATCGACGATCACAGTCGCCGGTCCCGCTGCCGCGCCGAGCTGCTTCTTGGTGGACTCAAAAACGGTCTGGTTCTGCTCACTGGCAAACTCAAGGACTTTCTTCTGAGCTTCCACCGAGCGTTCAACCGACTTCTGGATGGTGGTGGTGACGCCTTCGGCAATCTTGGAGTACGCCTCGGCGCGCACTTTGGCAATGCCGGTGGCGGCATTGGTCTGCTCGACCGCCAGGTCGATGGCGCCCTTCTGGGTTTCGATGGCGGTTTGAACTGCCTGGCCGGCAACATCGAAGATGAACGCGGGCGGCATTACCGGGAAGTAGCTGAATGCCTTCTTCCAGCCCCCGATCCATTCGGCGGTGTTCTCGGCGGCGATGTCCAGGGTCTTCTTTTGCAGGTCGGCGACCTGCGCAACGCTGTTGAGAACCAGAGGAGAAAAGGTATCTACGAATTCAGGAATTACGGCTGCTGCAGCCTTCTTGGTTGACTTAGAGGTAGTTCGCATGATCTGCTCCTTTTGAAGAAACGGTGATATGATTATGTTGCAAGTTATGCTGCACTGCAACATGATTTGAGCATACTCCTTTTTGGCCCTGTGTCAAGGAGAAAGATGAAACCAAATATTCCTCAGCCGCTCACTATCAAGAAATACGAGAACCGGCGTCTTTACAACACTTTAACCAGTCAATACATCAACCAGGACCAGGTTGCGCAACTGGTGCGCGATGGCTATGACGTGCGGATCGTCGATGCGGCAACCGGGAAAGACCTGACCCGGCTGGTGCTGGCGCAGATCGTGCTGGAGGACGCCAAGACGACCGATTCCGTTTTTCCTCTCGACGCATTGCGCCAGATGATCCTCGCTTCCGGCAGGGCGACGCAGGAGAATGCATTGCGCT
>PMHI01000522.1 GCA_003156615.1 Acidobacteriaceae bacterium
ATTGGCGGCGCCATCGGTGTCGGTTTGTTTTTGGGAAGCAGTGTAACCATTCGCCTGGCTGGACCCGCCGTCATTGTTTCCTATGTCCTGGGAGCAGGGATTGCCCTAATCATGTCCTACGTCCTGGCGGAGATGGCGGTCGTCCATCCGGTCGCTGGCGCCTTCGGAGTTTACGCAGAGAAGTACCTTAATCCCTGGGCAGGTTTTACGGTTCGAGCCACTTACGGCGTTGCGCAGATCATTGCGATCGGTGCCGAGGTCACGGCCGCCGGCATTTACATTTCTTTTTGGTTTCCGACGGTTCCGCAATGGATTTGGGTGGTGTTGGTTTCATCCGCCATGGTGGCACTCAATTCCATGCAGGTGAACCGCCTGGGTGAGTTCGAGTACTGGTTTGCCATGATCAAAGTGGCCGCGATCGTCGCCTTCATCGTTGTGGGACTATGGTTGATTTCCGGCCTTGGTTCCCGGAGCGCGATTGGCTTGGGCAATCTCACTCAGCGCGGGGGATTTCTGCCGGCGGGATGGAAAGGAGTATGGCTTTCACTCACCATCACGGTCACCAGTTACATGGGAGTGGAAATCATCGCCGTCACGGCGGGAGAGGCCGAGCATCCGGAACGGACCATTCCGCACGCCATGCGGAGCATTGTTTGGCGGCTCATTTTGTTCTATGTGCTGGCGATTGCAATTATGGTGACCATGGTTCCCTGGAACCAGACCAGCAGTGCATCGGCGCTTTCTGGCAGTCCTTTTGTAACCGCATTCGCGGCGGCGCATATACCCTTCGCCGCTGCGATCATGAACTTCGTCGTGCTTACGGCGGCGCTATCGAGCGTGAATACGAACCTTTACCTTTCAACTCGAATGCTGTTCTCTCTGGGCGGGGGAGGCTATGCCCCCGCATGGATGGGCAAGGTGAGCCGCAACGGGGTGCCGCATCGTGCACTGCTGGCTTCCACCGCGGGGATTATCGCGGCCATTCTGCTGGCCATCTTTGCCCCTAAGAATGCGTTCCTCATACTTTATGGGACCGCCGTCGCCGGAATGCTTTTCGTGTGGCTGGTGATTCTCAGCACCCATCTTCGTTTTCGCAGAGCCATCCCAAGCGAGCGGCTATTGAAGCTGCCTATGCGTCTGAGGTGTCACCCGTTTTTCACCGTGGTCGGGATTCTGTTGCTTCTTGCGATTTCGGTTACAACCTTCTTCGTCGATGGATTGCAATGGTCGGTTCCCGCATTTTCTGTTTTCTTGGGTTTCATTTCTCTTTTCTACCTGCGAAGCCGGCGGCACAATCCTGTTTAGCAGAGCGAATCATTGTCGGCAGAGAAAAACATTCCGCGAAAAGAGCGCGAGATGGTCGAAGCCAGCGAGGCGGTTTACGCTTCGCTCCGCCGGCGNNTTCAAAGGCGATTTGCTGCGCCCCGGCGAAAGCGGCTACCAAGAGGCCCGCGCTATTTGGAACGGCATGGCAGCTCGCACCCCGGGCCTTATCGCGCGCTCGGCAGATGTAAGTGACGTGCAGAACGCAGTCCGAGCCGCCTCGGAGACCGGCATTCTGACCGCAGTCCGTTGTGGGGGGCATAGTCTTGCCGGTTTCGGCACCTGTGATGGCGGCTTGGTGATTGACCTATCGACAATGCGCCACGTCACTGTCGATCCCGAGGCCCGCCGGGCTAAGATCGCCGGCGGCTGTCTGTTGGGATCGATCGATACCGCAACGCAAAAAGCAGGGCTGGTCTTTCCCTCCGGCGTCGTCTCTCATACCGGCGCTTCCGGACTCATCCTGGGCGGAGGAACCGGATGGCTCACCCGGCGATTCGGATTGTCCTGCGATAACGTTGAGGGATTTACTCTTGTCACTGCGGATGGTTCCGTCGTACGGGCCAATCGAAAACAGAACCCGGATTTATTCTGGGCCTTGCGAGGAGGCGGCGGTAACTTCGGAGTGGTGACCGAATTCGAATTGAAACTCCATCCGCTAACCTCTGTGGTGCTCGCCGAAGGTCTGTCTCCCGAGGCCGATATTCGCCGGCTCCTTGAACGCTGGAGAGAGTTCATGGCCGAGGCGCCACTCGACTTGAAGTGGAACATTGATCTACGTCTCGCTCCCCATACAAAGAAGGTACCCATCGAGCTCCGCGGACGGCCCGTGGCCGGCAATTCCTTGATCTGGACGGGTGAGCCCGAAGCCGGGCGTCCCTATCTGGAGCGCGCACTCTCCCTGTGCCGTCCGGATTCTGTGAGCACGAAGATTGTGTCGTTCCTAAATTTGCAAACCATGGCGGATTCCGATTTCCCGCATGGCCGGCGCTATTACACCAAATCGGGTTATTTCGCCTGCCTCGACGACGGCAGTATTGATCGGATGTTGGAGGCAGTCGCCACGATTCCTTCCTCAGAAACCCAGATTGAACTTGCCTATCTCGGTGGCGCGGCGGCGCGGATCGCCGCCGACGAGACCGCATTCGGCGATCGCAGCGCTCCTTTCATCGTGAATTTGCTGGCCCACTGGTCGGAAGCGTCCGCGGATGCCGGCAACATTTCCTGGATTCGCGAATGGTTCGGCAAACTGCGACCGGCCATGAAGCCGGGGGTCTACATAAACTTCATGAGCGGCGATGAGCAGGATCGCGTCCCCGAGGCCTATCAGCAACGATGGGAGCGTATGGTCGCGGTTAAGACGCACTATGATCCAAATAACTTCTTTCGGCTGAATCAGAATGTCCCGCCGCGGAGGCCGCTTCCATCGCTCAAGTGAAGTCGGCTAAAGTCACTGTGAATACAGCAGCTTGGTAGTTACTTACCGATTTCTCGCCGCTCCGACTCCTGTACTTCGTCGGTGGTGACCTGGAAGTTAGTCAACCGCGCTTTTCCAAAAGATGTCGTCATCGCACAGTCGGTCGCATCTCGGCCGGTGGCTATCAACACGCGTCCGATGCGCCNNTCGGGGCCACGATCACCCCTATATCGCCCAAGTATCCAGTTGCGTAACGCGCAGGAATGTTGAGCGCTCGGCAGAAGGTAATGGCCAGGTGCTGAAAGTCGCGGCAAACTCCGACTCGCTCGGTATAGACCCCCAGAGCGGTGCGGATTGGGCTGGAAAACTCGTAGCCAAAAGTGACCTTGCTATGCACCCAAGCACAGACGGATTGAACACGCTTCCACCCTCTGGGAGCATTCCAAAATAGCTCCGCAGCAGTGTTCGACAAGAGGTCCACTTCGCAATACCGGCTGTTCATAAGGTAGGGCAAGACAGCGAGGGGAAGTCGATCGACGGGAATCTCGGCTGCGTCCGGCCCTTCAGCGTCAGGCTTTCCGGAGTCTTCAATGAGCGTGGAATTCTGAAACCGAATTTTGCCGGGCGGCGNNTACCAGCGGATCGGTCTGCAGTACGTCGGCCTCTCGCAAGTCTTTTGTCCGCGAAGGGTGTACATTCAGCAGGGTCACGATCGGGACTTCCACCGCCGTTTCAAAATGAATGTCGTAGCCAAGGCGAATCA
>PMHI01000170.1 GCA_003156615.1 Acidobacteriaceae bacterium
GGACAAAACTCGGGCCGTATGAGATCCAATCTCCGCTGGGCACGGACGGCATGGGCGGGTGATTTTGCGCCAATCGGGCCGAGCTGTGATGACTGATTACTATTGATTTATTGGCGCTCCCGCTACTTACCTGTGTTTAGTTCCCTGCCAGGCGTGAGCCCGAGACCCCGCGCCGCGTAAGTCAGGCTCCGGGTCAATCAATACCGAACACGATGATCTTTCGTAAATATCACCGCGACAGTCTTGGCGGATCTTGGGATGACTACCTGATCCGGGCAGTAATCGTGGCCAAAGGCGGACGACAAGAGGTCCAATGGCAACATGACCAGCGAGATGACAAGGGCGCCGGGGATGTTCGACGCTGAGAAATGCGAGCTATAGTTTTCGTCAAACTCAGCGTCTTCTAGCGGGCTTATGAAAAATACTTTGGGTTCTTGCAGTCGTTGAGTCGGCGAAAGCTACTCGGCTGGGCTCGAGTTCGACGTCGCCGCCTTTACACTCAGTGGGTTGTTTCACCTTCGTGACTCGGGCGTGGACATACCACCCGGCCGGCAGCAAAGTAACCCCATCGACAACCAGCGGACGGGCCAGCCGCAGCGGCACATCATCGCTCACTTTCGCCGGCACCGGATCGAGGGGCTCCAGCAAAGCAAACTTGAGCGCCGTGTTCTTGCGCACGAGAATCATGTGCGGTGACGTGGAAGCTTGCTGAGCGCCAGCGTCGCCCGACAGTGCCAGTGCAACTGAAAGCAAACCCGCAAAGAATTTGAGCTCCATCGTTGATACCCTCATCATCCGCACACGCGTCATTGCCTGAAACCGTTAGGGAGAGGTGGTTGTCAGCAGCGAGGGCGCGCCGCCCGCAGCGAACGGCGAGCCCTGCAGGGGAGTGAGCGCCCCAGTGTTGCCGTCAATCGTGTAGGCAATGACGGTTTCCGCTTGGGGATCGGCCGCATACAGAAAATAATTGCCCGACGAAGTCAATATCTGACTCAAACCCATGACAGACGTCCCGGCAGCAAAGGGAGATCCCTTCACCGGCGTTAAGACCCCCGAAGTATGGTCTACGGTGAACGCGGAAATCGTATCGTCCTGAATATTAGCCGTGTAGAGAAAACTTTCCGCACCTTCCGTAAGTGGAACGTATGCCATTTGTAGCGGGTCGTTGCCCGTGGGGAACGGCGACTGGGGCAATGCGGTGAGGCTACCGCTAGTTGGGTTGATCGAGAACGCTGCGATCTGATTGTTTGCGTTGGCTGTTCCCGCTAGAGCGACATAGAGAAAATTGTTGTCGACGCTTACCACCATTGCCGACGGCCCTGGGTAATATCCCGGTGCACCAGTGGGGAATGGAGAGCCGAGAATTTGAGTCAGCGATCCATTCTGCTGGTTGATCGCAAAAGCTGAAATCCCACCCACTGGGTCATTCAGATTGCTTACATACAGAAACAGCGGATTGCCGGCCTGGGGCGCTACTTGCACAGCCTGCACCGGTGTGTTGCCAGCAGGAAAAGGCGATCCGGGAAGGGGTGTGAGCATTCCGCTGGTTGAGTCGTAAAGAAACCCAGCCACTTTCCCGGCATTGAGGTCCGTCGCGTATAAATCGGTGCCGCCTTCGACAAACGCACTTAACCCGCCGGCGCCCGGGGGCGTATCCCCCAAGGAAAACGGCGAGTTTGCGATTGCGGTGAGGACGCCCGAACTCGAGTTGATCGAGAACCCGTCCACTTCATCGTTTAAGAAGTCAGAAACATACAACTGGCCGTTCATAGATGCGACGATCCCGTTGCTGTCGTTCGGTCCCGTCGTCACCTGCGGTGCACTCAAGGCTCCCGAAGATGGATCAATGGTGAAAGCCAGAATCTGGTTGATGCCGGTGGCGTAGAGAAACTCCGGAGGAGGCGGCGGCGACTGGCAATCGACCGTGCAACCGAGCCCAAACGAAAGCCCCTTCAGGGGATTACACGCGGTCAAGCCCGGCAAGAGTACAACCGTCACGAGGATGCTGAGCAGTTTGTCCTGAGACATGAAACTCATAGCGAGTTCTCCTTCTGACTTCTGAACGAAACCGCCCACCGAGACAAGATCGAACTCAGGGGCTAACCGTGATGACTGACATCCCATACTTGGACACTGGCGAACCGCCGCCAACACTAATGCCACCAAACGTGGACCACTCAGCCGTGATGTGGTAGGTGCCCGGAGTGCTGGGAGCAAAGTAGATCACGGTCAGGGAGCTGCTAAGACCACCTGCTGTTTCCTGAATCGAACCAGCTGGGCATGGTCCAAGGGGTGGCGGCTCATAAAAAGTGCAGTTCGCGCCGCCGGAAGGATCTTCGGCAATGCTCCACTGCTGGATCATGCTGGCGCACATTGAGCAGAGGCCTTTCACATTGGCTTGCAAAGTCACTTGGCCGTCCGCAACGACTGTGGCGGCTGCCGGCGAAACAGTTACAGTCACATTGTTCGGATCATACCCGCCACCTGTACCGCAGCCGGTGATGACAATCAGCAGAACAAGTGTGACGGTCCACAGGCATCTGTTTGAATTCACTATCGCCCCCCCCAATGAATCACACAATTCAACGTGGCGACTTTTCGCACATATTCCCTCGTCTGCTCCCTCGCTGGCCGTGATCACATTGCGACCACCGCCATCTAGTGCGTGGCGGCCGCAGGGGCCGCGCGGTAAATGGTGGTGTGGGCGGGGATCACAGCGCCCACGATCGCTCCGCCCGTAGCACCAATTGCGACGCCAACCAGGGCAGCAACTCCTTCCGAGACTCCTATCCACTCTTTCGATCCGGAACCGGCGGCAGCGCCAATGCCCGCTCCGGCCAGCCCACCGACCACCAGGCCAATCACGGCATGCTCGCCGCGGCGGGCGCCGGAAGCGGTCGAGACGCGTACGACGACTTCGCGTTTCACCGAAACATC
>PMHI01000109.1:0-480 GCA_003156615.1 Acidobacteriaceae bacterium
ATGAACGCTTCGCCGTGCTCGTCGTCAATCTCGTGGATGGTACAAATGTTCGGATGATTCAGGGCAGAAGCAGCCTGCGCTTCGCGTTGGAACCGGGCTAGAGCCTGTGCGTCCTTGGAAATCTCGTCGGGCAGGAACTTCAGGGCGACAAAGCGGTGCAGCTTCACATCCTCAGCCTTGTAGACCACACCCATGCCGCCACCACCGAGTTTCTCGATGATGTGGTAGTGCGAGATGGTTTGGTCGATCAATGAAGTGGCCGCTCCGTGCGCGACCATATTAGTGAGCCAAACTGCGGCAAGTCAATCCAGTGCGGGCGAAGCCGAGGTCTCAACTCGCCACCCACTTGGTTCTCAGGAAACGCCAGCAGATCAGAGTGCATGCAAGAGATAGAAATGCCTCATGAATATCCGCCCGCTTTTCGTAGCGAACACGCAGCCGCCGGAACTGATTCAACCAAGCGAAGGTCCGTTCGACCAC
>PMHI01000109.1:506-632 GCA_003156615.1 Acidobacteriaceae bacterium
CATAACCACGGTCGCCCAATACGCAGTCCGGACGATGCCGTGGGCGTCCTCGCCTTCCTTGCAAGCTTGGGATGGCGTCAACGAGTGCGAGGGCTTGCTGTGAGTCGTTACGATTGGCTCCGGTCA
>PMHI01000109.1:657-2006 GCA_003156615.1 Acidobacteriaceae bacterium
GAACTGCCGTCCACCACTGCCCGCGACCAGTCGATCTGCCCGTAGCGGGCCAGCCAATCGAGCAGGGAGTAGTGGATCAGTTGCCAGATTCCAGCCCGTTGCCAGTCGCGCAACCTCCGCCAGCAGCTCATGCCTGAACCACAACCCAGTTCCTGTGGCAGCATCTCCCAGGGAATTCCGCTACGCAGGACAAACAGAGGGAACGTCGTAGGCAAATGGAAAGGTGGAGAGAGCGGAGAGCACCGTCAGATTCCCAACTCTGATGCCAGCGGTCGTTCCGCATGAATTTAACGACATGGCAAGCAAGAGCCGGTAGGGTTGTGGTTGGGAAGGTGCTCCGGCTGGGCGGAGTGGATAGAAAAGAATTTCTCTTTGCGCTTTTCAGTGGAGTGGGTATCCGACCGCACTTGGCAACACGTTGTTGACCTTGATCACCTTCATTCCCGGCTTGACGTCCCGGACGTTCACCAGACTGATGCCTCCCGGAAAGACATTCAGGGCCTCTCTCTGCATACCGATGGAGGGAACGATCAAGGGCTCGGAATCGGCCTCACCTCGAAACACCTGGGTGATCCAATAGTGTTTGTATTCGCTTTCCGACATCGCCAAGAGGCTTAGCAAGACGAGGTGTTCAGGGCATCCCGGGCCACGCGTGATGAGCTTGATGGACTCGCCGCTCGGCCAATAACGTTTCGCACCAGCGAAAACTTTCCGCAAGTCTGCGAGGCTGATATTGGTGGCTGGATTGCCAGAGCTGACCACCACGGCCACGTCTTCAGTCTGAGCTGTGGCTCGAGGGGCAAGGGAGAGAATGGCCAGTCCCAGGAGGAGCAGAGTTGCGATTGATTTGACACCCAAGCTCTCTCCTAGC
Source organism: Acidobacteriaceae bacterium (assembly GCA_003156615.1). The sequence continues at coordinate 1,529 of PMHI01000109.1, forward strand.
TTCAAAAGGTGAACGCCCATTGCAGTTGCAGGCCATTCAGGTCCGGCGCGTCGCGGCGAACGGTATGGTCCAACTGGGCCTTGAAAGCCATGTATTCGTTCAGATCGTAGCGAACGCCGAAAGAAGGACCGAAGCGCAGGCCGACATCGTTGAGGATCGAGTTGCTGTTGGCCTGCGCGTTCACATACTGAAAACGAAAAAACGGCCTCACTGGCCCGAGTTGCTTGGAGAACTGCGAATAGAAGGCGGGTGTGTCGAAGTGAAGCGAACCACCTATCAGGGCTTGCCTGATCACAAACCCCTCGTTCAGTAATTCAATGCCGTGAGCCACGTAGACGACGTAGGCATTGACAATCGTCTGGCCATACCTCGCGGACGAACCCAGACTGCCCGGAGGCGGAGGAACCGGGGCGTCAGAAAGCGCGTTCAGAACGTTATTGCTGATCCGGTCGTGATAGTAGGAGGATCCGATTTGCAA
>PMHI01000109.1:2164-2349 GCA_003156615.1 Acidobacteriaceae bacterium
CAAATGGTCGTTATAGTCGTACTTGAGCAACATTCGGCGCAGGTCAACCTTGTAGGTCTGCGCGTCGCCCTCCTCAAAAATAATCTCGGAGAGTACGCTGGTTTTATTAGTAAGTCTTGAGGTAAGAAAGAGACCGAAGTCGCCGGTGTAGAAGTTACCCGCTGAACCGGGAACAAACCCATAAG
>PMHI01000109.1:2379-2619 GCA_003156615.1 Acidobacteriaceae bacterium
GCGGCTTCGACGGGTGAAGTGTATGGCTGCTTCGCCTCCAGAATCTTGATCCGCTCAAGCAGATCACGGTCCTGCTGTTGCAACTGCTTGATCTGTTCGACGAGTTGGGCAATCGTTGCCTCGTCGCGGGGGCTGGCATTCTGCGCCCAAATGGAGGATGAAACCAACAGAAACGTGACTAGAGCGCAACGGGTGCGAGCCTTGATTCTCGCTGTAGGGACAAGTCCTGTCCTTGACTGC
>PMHI01000109.1:2645-4274 GCA_003156615.1 Acidobacteriaceae bacterium
ATAGTTCCTTCAGATCCTTGGGATCAACTTACAACCGTGGCAAATTTGGAGACTGGTCACAATTGCACAATGTTTGAACACTAAAGTTCACTTTTCCGTATTTGGGAATGACTTTCAAACCCCACGTGACTTCTCGAGATCGTTCTCACCGACTAGCTGCCATCCGTAAACTTTGAAGCCCACTCCGAGTTTTCCACAGACTAGGTTCTCCTTCACACGCACTCCGCAACGTAATCCCACCCTTAGTGTCGTGGTGCATCAAGCAGGCTTTCGGCGATCAAGCAGGGAAGTTTCGTCTCCGTTTTTCTTAACAGCCAAGATGGTAGGAAATGCGCGCCACAACTCAGTGCCAATTCGGTGCCACAATTGGGAAGGTGACGCAATTCGGGTTTGACTCGGCTTCCCGCCGATGCTAGTCTGCGCCCATATTTATCTTCTTCGCGCTGCATCCTCCTCGCCCCGCAAGTCGGGTCCTCAGGATGGTATTGACCAGATCAGGTCGATCAGAAGGGTCTCGTAAGGAAATAACCTTATAAGCACGACTTGGACGCAGGTCAGGGCCCTGCATTCGATTTACCTCGAGGAGTCTCCCATGACCAGACTGCATACCCCCGCCATCCGCATTCTCACCGCCTCAGTTCTGTTAATCGCAGTCCTCACCGTTTTAATCGCTTCGGCCGCGACGGCAACGGCCCAGAATCCTGTGCCCTTTCTTGATCAGCCGCTCGTTCCCGACGCCACTGCACCCGGCGGGCCTGCCTTCAGCCTGACGGTGAATGGCGCGTGGTTTGTCCCGGCGTCAGTGGTGAATTGGAACGGCAGTCCGCGAGCCACGACCTTTGTAAGCAGCTCCCAACTGACCGCGTCTATCCTTGCATCCGACATCGCCACGGCGTCCACTGCCGCAGTCACAGTGGTCAACCCCAGCCGCGGCGGCGTTTCCAACGTCCAGTTCTTCTCGATCGCCGTGGCCGTGGGGTCCGTTTCGTTCCCGCCAGCGGTGGCGTACAGCTCGGGTGGACAGCCCTACACAGGCTCGGGAACCACTTCGCTCGCTGTCGCCGACCTGCGCGGCAATGGCAAGCTGGACGTGATCGTCGCGAACCAAGGTGGCGAGAGCAATGGCGATGGGTCGGCTGGCGTTCTGCTAGGCAAGGGCGATGGCACCCTCCAGCCAGTCGTTACCTATGATTCGGGTGGAGTCGATCCCACCTCGATCGCAGTGGCCGATGTGAACGGCGACGGCAAGCCCGATCTGTTAGTGGTGAATGGTTCGAATAACACCGTGGCCGTCTTGCTGGGGAACGGTGACGGCACCTTCCGGTCGCCAGTGCTCTATGACTCGGGCGGGTACGACCCTGGTTCGATAGCGGTTGCGGATGTGAACGGCGACGGCAAGCTCGACATCGTAGTAGCCAACTATGAAAATTTCGCTGGCACCGGAATCATTGGTGTGTTGCTCGGCAATGGCGATGGGACTTTCGAGCCGCCGGTTACTTATGGGGGTGCGGGCCTTCAGGGCGCTACTTGGGTCGCAGTAGCTGATCTGAACGGCGACGGTAAGCTTGACATCGCTGTAGCGTACCAGTGTGAACCCAACTGTTATTCGAGCGCCGCAGTCGGCGTGCT
>PMHI01000448.1:0-5030 GCA_003156615.1 Acidobacteriaceae bacterium
GAGGCACTGCAGGCGGGAGCAAATTCAGTTCTGGCGAAACCGATTCGCGTGGAACAGGTACGGGGCACGATGAGCACGGCCTGCGAGCTGCTCCGGTCAAAATTGCAACCATCCGCAAAGCGAACCGAGCCGGTGGCCGTCGAGGAGAAGCCGGAAACGGCCGTAATGGCTGCTGCTGCGGGGGCAGGAGGTTTTTCCGTACCCGTCTCCGTAACTCGGGCGCCAGAGAAAACCTTCCAGGCGGGGGAATTCCTGATATCGGAAAATTCCGCTCCCGGAGCACAATTCGACACCGCCCCGGAATATGACGTTCAGGAGTCGCTCAATCAGACCGCAGCTGCGGAGGTTGACGCGCTCACGGAGCTGGACCCGATGGCCTCGGCGGTAGAGGAAGCTGCCCCAGAGCCAACGGAGACCCAGAATGCGCTGACCGGCTGGGCATCCCTGCAAGCCCGGCTGACGAAATCGACGCCAGAGCCGGTCGAGGATGCCCCGGCGAAGAGCGAATTGCTGTCGTACGTTGAAACGCCGTCCTATGGGAGGCCGCTGGCCGAGCTGCATGCAAAAGATGAAGATCCCGCGAGGCAAAAATCGTTAGCGGAATCGGGATCTGCAGCCGCGACTTCAGCCTGCGAGTCCCAGGAAACAGAAGAGCGCACGCAATCCGCGGAGCGACCGCGTGCGAAACGCGGCAAAATTATTCGGGTGAGCGCATTCGCAGTGGCCTGCGTAGTTCTGGCGGTGCCGCAAACACGACACAGCCTGCGGATGTTCTGTAGCAGTACGGTGCAGGCGGTAGGGAGTTGGCTGAACCCACCACCCGCCCCATTGCCGCAACCTGTGCCGCTGCATGACAGTTTTGGCCAGGAGGATGAGTACAAGTTTCCCACGGCAGGGAAGATCGCGGGTGCGACAAGGGAAACCTCCCCGATTCGCGTGCTTCCGGTCATTGACCCAACGGCGAAAACGGAAAAGGGTCCGGAGGCGAAGGGTGGGCAGGCAGAGGCGACCACGGGCGATAGCGACGCTGCCGATCAAAGCCAGAGCGGGCAGGCGCTGGCGGGGAACGATCAGCTGAAGGATGCGACTCAGACGAACGTCGGCGCCCCACCGGGAAGTGCTTCGGGAGCATCGCCTGGTCCGGCCCTCTCTGGGGCGCAGGCCCCGGCGAATGCGGTGAGCCAAGCCGCCGCAGCGCCGCCGCGTGTGGTTTCAGCGGGGAACAGCACGGGCATTCCGTCGAGTCTGAAATCGCAGCTGGCTTCGGCGACTCCGGAGGCCAGCGGGAGCAAGCCGGCCGAGGCAGCGATGGCAGCGATTGAGCCGGTAAATTTGCCGGAGTCAGCGGCGCGTGAACTGCTGACTCAACCAGTGGATCCGGAATATCCGGCAGCGGCGAAAGCCAGCGGGCAGCGGGGCAGCGTGGTTCTGCAGGTGCTCATCGGGCGCGATGGCGCGGTACAGGATGCGAAGTTCCTCGAGGGATCGCTGGTGTTTGCCCGGTCCGCCATTGACGCCGTAAAGCAGTGGCGCTTCAAGCCTTATTCCATGAACGGCCGCGCCGTATCGGTCGAGAGCGTGATCACGCTGAACTTCACGCCACCGGGCTAGCGGGCTTGGTGACGAATCTGAGGATGGACCGTCTGAATGGTTGCGTGAAGACCGAATCCCCGGCAGGGTACGTTAGGGGAGAACAAGAGCAGCCAAGAGACACGAAACGGCATCTAGAAGATATAATGGTAGAAAGTGGCTCCGCACCAGAATCCGCACCAGAAGAAGAACTCAATGTCCATGAAAATTAAAGCTGCAATCTTGGTTTCGTCCTTTGCCGTGCTGTTGTTTGTGGTGGCTGGTTCGTTTGGAGGTGTGCACGCCTCGTCGAACGACGGCTCCTACCGGCAGATGCAGGTTTACAGCGAAGTACTGTCCCGGGTGCAAAGCGAGTACGTAGAAGATCCAAATATTCCCAAGGTGACAGATGGGGCTTTGCACGGCTTGGTGGAGTCGCTCGATGCGAACTCCAGCTACCTGACGGCAGACGCCTACAAGGCCTACAAGGCTCACAAGTCGGCAGCCAAGGGCGAGACTGGGGCGACCGTCTCGAAACGCTTTGGATACGCGGATGTGGTGGCGGTACTGCCGGGATCGCCAGCGGAGAAGGCAGGGATTGAGGCCACGGACATCTTCGAATCGATCGAAGGCCAGAGCACGCGGGACATGTCGCTGCCAGAGATTCGCAGCGCGCTGGCGGGGGCCCCGGGCTCCAGCGTGAATGTTTCTGTGGTGCGGGCGCGCAGAGCAGAGCCGCAGAAGATGACGATTACGCGGGAGTTGGTGAGCATTCCGCCGGTTTCTGACAAGATGCTGGAGGATGGCATCGGCTATGTGAAAGTGGACGCTCTCACCAAGGGTAAGGCGCAGGAGATTGCCGGGAAGATCAAGTCGCTCGAAAAATCAGGAGCGAAGAAGCTGGTTCTGGATTTGCGGAACACGGCGGAAGGAGAGGAAAGCGAGGGCGTCGCCACGGCCAATCTTTTCCTCAACCACGGCACGATTACTTATCTGCAAGGGCAGAAGTTTCCGCGAGAGGCGTTTAATGCGGATCCGGCCAAGGCGGTCACTTCCCTTCCGGTCGCCGTGCTGGTGAACAAGGGGACAGCCGGGGCGGCTGAGATTGTGGCGGCGGCGATCCTCGAGAATGCCCGGGGCGACGTGGTGGGCGAGAAGACCTTCGGCGAGGGATCGGTGCCGAAAATATTCGACCTGCCTGATGGCGGAGCGCTGATTCTCTCTGTGGCGAAATACTATTCGCCCAGCGGCAAGGCGCTTCAGGAAACCGCGGTAACCCCCAATGTGCTGGTGGCCGACGACACGGACAACGCGATCTCCGATGAGGAGGAACAGGAGCCTGCCGCTCCCGAACCAGAAGCCAAGCCCAAGACTACGCAGGATGATCAGTTGCACAAGGCCATCGAGGTGCTGAAGAGCCGAACGAGCTAGACGGTTCTCGTATTTGCTGGCAAGTTCATCGCGCGCCGTAAAAGACGCGCGATTTTGTTTTTTCTTCCGGGCGGAGACAGTTATGGAATCCTCTCGATTAGCTTCAATTCGGGTTCAACAATCGCTGTCGGGAGCCTGGCGAAGCCGGCCTGTTGGGCGTGGGTTTGTCCTTCATTCAGCATCCATCGCAGGAAGTCCTTGATAGCCTCCTGTTTCGTCGATTCCATCTTTTCAGGAACTAGAATCCAGGTGAAGCTGGAGATAGGATACGACTTGTCGCCGGAAGGATCAGTAAGGGAGGAGCGGGAATCGGAGGAGGTGGCCTTTGCGGCTGCGACCGCTGCCGCATTGATGCTTGAGGAATCAGCGATGATGAAATTCCCCGCCGCGTTTTGTACCTGCCCGTACGACAACTGGTTCTGCCCTACGTAGAACAGTTCGACGTAGCCGATGGAATTCGAAGTCTCCTTCACCATTCTGGCGAGATTGCCATTGCCTTCCGCTTGTTTGCCGACTGGCCACTTAATGGAGCTCCCGCGACCGACCCTGGTTCTCCACTCCGTGCTGACTTTGCTCAAATAGTCCGACCAAATATAGGTGGAACCACGTCCCGCGGCGCTGTGGATCACGGCAATGTCGCTGGAAGGCAGTTGGATCTTCGGGTTCTGCCCGGCAATGGCAGGGTCGTTCCATTTGGTGATCGTTCCCAAGTAGATCCCGGCCAGAGCCTTCGGCGAAAATCGGAGCGGTTCGCCCACGCCCGGCAGGTTGTAGACCGGCACCATCGCCTCAAGGATTGTGGCGAACTGCAACACTCTCACATTTGCGAGCTGTCTATCGGTCAGGGGAGCGTCACTGGTGGCGAAATCTGCGCCGCCGGAAGTCACCATGTCGATGCCCGCTTCCGATCCGGAGGGCAGGTAGCTGAAGTGGACATTGGGGCGGGCTTTCTCGAATGCTTGGAACCACCGTGAATAGATCGGGAGAGGAGTGGTGGTTCCGACGCCCACCAACTGGACTTTTTCTGCATTCTGGGAAGCGGCGATCTGAGCCAGTACCAGCACGAACGGGAGGAGCCAGAATCGTTGGAAATGCACGTTGCTCCCTTGTATCGGACAGAAACACCCCGAAGTTCCATTCTAGCCGGACTGTTTTGATTGTCTAGCCCTCACGAGCCTCCGCCCGCGGCTCCCGGAACACCCCCGCTAGGCGTGGCTTCGAGCGGCACTCGCGGTTCCATAGATTCCTAGCATCCGGGAACCTTTTGGGGGTGGGGAATGAGGGTTGAGTGCGCGGCCGGTGCTAGCGGACAACTAGCTGCGTGTGGCCCTGGCGATTGACGCCCTGCTATTCTGAACCTATCTCGCCATGAAGTCGCTCTATGAAGATCTTCCGCCGGTGGAGATAGCCGGACGGAAACTAGTCGGCCGCGTGTTGTTTGGCCTGCTGGTGCTAGTTTCCGCCCTGGTGGGAGCAACTGCCGGACTTCTGCTGGTCTATACCACGGATTTGCCGCAGGTGGAAGCCTTGGAAGCGTACCGGCCGAGTTCGATTACGGAGTTGTATGACGACCACGGTCGGGTGATTGGATCGTTCGCGCTGCAGCGGCGGGTGGTGGCTGGCTATGATGATTTTGTCCCCGTCCTGAGGGACGCGCTGGTCTCCATTGAAGACAAGGACTTCTACCGGCATTCGGGAATCAACTTCTGGCGCATTGTGGGAGCAGCGTACCGCGACATTGAATCAGGGGGCAAGGTTCAAGGCGCGTCGACACTGACCATGCAGTTGGCGCGCAACCTTTTTCTTTCTCCCGACCGCTCCTTCCATCGCAAGGTGCAGGAGGTGATGCTCGCGATTCAGATCGAGCGGCGCTTCACCAAGCCGCAAATCTTCACGCTGTATGCCAATCAGATTTTTCTCGGGCACGGAGTATACGGGTTCGAGGCTGCGTCAGAGTTCTACTTCAGCAAGCCGGCTCGAAATCTTACGCTGGCAGAAGCCGCACTGCTGGCGGGTCTGCCCAAGGGTCC
>PMHI01000448.1:5048-6779 GCA_003156615.1 Acidobacteriaceae bacterium
CCGCTAGTTTTGTACCTGCAGCACGATCCCAACTCGCTGGCGCCTTACTTCGTAGAGGAGATACGACGGTATCTGGAAAACAAATATGGAGCCGACCAGGTGCATGAAGGCGGGTTGAAGGTCTATACCGCGCTTGATGTCGATCTGCAAAAGGCCGCCAACCAGGCCGTGCTGGACGGCCTGGCGGCGTACGAACGGCGACATGGATGGAAAGGGCATCTGGAGAATGTGCTGGTGGAAGGAAGCGCGATCGACAAGTATGTGCATCCCGATTGGGATGACGAACCGGAAGTCAATGGCTACATTCACGCGCTTGTGACTTCATCCGGGATCGGGATTGCAACGCTGAAGTTCGGGCGCTACGGGGCGGCTTTGGGACAGTCCGATGTGGCCTGGACGCAGGGCAAGATACAGGATCTGCTGCGAACGGGAGACATCTGCTACGTAAAGATTTTATCGTTGAACGTCAACGGGGCGGCGCGGGCGAGCCTCGAACAGGATTCCGGCGCGCAGGGAGCGCTAGTGGCGATTGACAATGCGACGGGCGGCATCAAGGCGATGGTGGGCGGACGGGATTTCAGTGAATCAAAATTCGATCGTGCGACGCAGGCGTTGCGGCAGGTGGGATCGTCATTCAAACCCTATGTTTACACCGCGGTGATTGACCGGGGTGGAAGCCCGGACGACACGGTTCTGGATGAACCGGTGACGTTTGAGACCGCCTCCGGGCCTTATTCTCCGCATAATTATGACGAAAAGTTTGAGGGGATGATCACCCTGCGGCGGGCTCTGGCGCAGTCGCGGAATATTCCGGCACTGAAGCTGGCCAGCAAGGTTGGGATCAAGACCGTGATTGACTATGCCGAGCGCTTCGGAATTACCGCCAAGTTGCCGCCCTACTTGCCGGTGGCGCTGGGCGCCGCAGAGATCACGTTGATGGAACAAACTTCGGCGTACAGCGTGTTTCCGAACGACGGTGTGCGGGTTACGCCTCACTACATCACGAAGGTGACCGACTACGAAGGGCGCGTATTGGAAGAGGACTATCCCGACGTAAAAGACGTGATCAGCGTAGGCACGGCACGCATCATGACTGCGATGCTGCGCGAGGTGGTGCTGCGCGGGACTGGAGCGGCGGCAGCGAAACTTCCCTTTCCAGTCGCCGGAAAGACCGGAACCACCAACGATTTCACGGACGCCTGGTTTGTGGGATTTTCGCCGACGATGACTTGCGGCGTGTGGATGGGATTCGACGAGAAGAAAACGCTCGGAGCCAAAGAAACGGGGGCGCACGCGGCCTTGCCGATCTGGATGAACTTCATGAATACCGCCATGGCGGGGAAGGATCCAGGCCAGTTCCAGACGACGCCGGATGTCCCCGTCACAGGGGTGCAGAAAGTGGATACGCCAGATACTTCGCCGGGCGCGGATGAGACACACTAGGAGCGGCCAAACTATGACCCACCGGCGGAGAATTTGGCTGACGACTGATCAAACTATAATCTCCGAGGTCTTATGAAACCTCTGTTCCGCTTTGCGATGCTGGCGCTGGTGCTGGTGGTTGTGGCNNGAGCGGCAGTATTACAGTCCGCAGATTCCCGAGGGGCGGATCATGACCCAGTTGCCACCACGCGGGACGAAAGTACGACGGGGATGGCAAGTGCGCGTGGCGCAAAGTCTGGGACCGCAGCGCGTATCGATTCCGGATGTAACCCGGCAGAGCGAACGCGC
>PMHI01000448.1:6792-8355 GCA_003156615.1 Acidobacteriaceae bacterium
CCGGCATATGTGATGCCGAGTTTTGTGGGACAGTCTTTGGGCACTGCGAGCCGCACGCTCGAGGACGCGGGCTTCAAGCTAGGCAATGTAAGCATGGCGCCACCGGTGGTGAGCGCCGAGGCATTGACTACTGCTCCGGCCGTGTCCGCCGCGCCACTTGAAACCTCGCCCGCCAGCACGATCATCATGCAGACACCGCCTGCGGGGCAGAAGGTTCTGGCTGGCGCGGTGGTGAACTTCGAAGTGCGCTGAGGAGCGCAGATTCCCGGCAATCATTTCCCGTGAATACAGTTAGGTTCTCTCCAAGATCGCGGCGAAAAAGCCATCGCAGGGGTGGACGCCGGGCAACGTGCGCAGGTAGGGACCACGAGTGAGCCAAGAAGGTTCTGGCCAGATTAATTCGCCCTCCTGTCGAAGCCGATCAAGCTCAGTGCGGCAGTCGATTACGTGGAATGATGAGCCTTCTGCTAGAGCGCGCTCGATCACGTCTTCGTTTTCTTCTTTTTCGAGCGAGCAGGTCGAATAGATCAGGCGGCCTCCGGCAGCAACTTGAGTCATGGCGGATCGCAGGATTGCGAGCTGGCGCTCCGGCAGATCGACGAGGTCTTCCGGAGTGAGTCGCCACTTGATTTCCGGGTTGCGAGAAAGAGTGCCGGTGCCGGAGCAGGGCGCGTCAGCGAGAACACGATCAAATTTTGTAACGAAAGGAAGTTTCCGCGCGTCGGCGTTGACCACCCGGATCCGCTGGGCTCGAGTTCCCGTGGCCGGATGATGTGCGCTCATTAATTTCCGCAGCAGACGCGCACGGTGAGAATGAAGCTCAAGGGCGGTAATGTCCGCGTCGGGATTGTGATCGGCGACCGCCAGGGTTTTTCCCCCCGGGGCTGCACAACAATCGAGAACATGCGAGCCGTGGCCGACAAGGGCTGCGACGAGCTGAGAGGCTTCGTCCTGAATCACACAAAGGCCCGCTGGGAAGGCAGCAGTCCGGGCGATGTCTCCGTGCTGAACTCGGCGCGCAGAGGCAAGGAAAACACCAGGAGCAAGCTTGATTCCTTCGGCGCGGAGCAGCTCTTCTGCTTCAGGATGACGAAGACGGATAGCGGTCACGGGAACTGATTGGTCGTGCTGGCAAATGCGAAAAGCGGAATCGATTCCGTAGGCCCGGATCCAGCGTTCGACGAGCCAGAATGGGTGCGCGCTGCTGGCAGCGAGAGTCTCGGCCGAAGCGGCGTTGATCTCGTGCTGCAGGGACTTGTTCACTTCTGAGATACCGACGGCGAGCTTACGCAGGACCGCATTCACAAAGGGAGCGGCGGAACGTTTGCGCGCGCGCTTGACCAGTTCAACGCTCTCGTTGATCGCGGCGCGGGCCGGAATGCGGCTGAGCCAGCAGAGTTGGTAAACCGCGAGGCGCAGTGCGGTGAGAATCTCTGGATCGAGTTTGGAAAGTGGCTGCGCGGAGCTCTTGGCGATTTGAGAATCAACGAGCGATCGCCAGCGCAGAATACCCATGACCAGTTCTGTTGTCAGAGAGTGATCGACCACCGTGAGCCGGTCGTA
>PMHI01000448.1:8438-9209 GCA_003156615.1 Acidobacteriaceae bacterium
GCCTTACTCCCCGAGCTTCTCGCCGGGCCGCAGACGATAACCGCGAAGAAAGTCAGAGGCAGGGGTACGCTTCTTGCCTTCCAGTTGCACTTCGAGAAGTTCGATTGCGGTACCTTCGCCGCAGCCCACAAGAAGGCGCTCGCCTTCCACCTTCAGCTCAGACAATGGCAAGGCCCGATCGGCAATCACCGCCTTCCACACTTGCAGATTCTTGCCGCGAAACTTCGAGTAGGCGCCGGGCCAGGGTTGAAAACCACGCAGGCGGTTCAGGATCTCGGTCGCCCTGCGGGAGAAATCGATGAGGCCGTCTTCTCTTTTGAGGATGGGCGCAAGCGTGGCATGGGCGTGAACTTGCTGACGCGGATGAACGCTCCCGGTCTCTAACCGGCGCAGGGTTTCGACAGTCAGGTCCGCTCCTACGGCCGCGAGCTTCGGCGCAAGCACCTCTGCCGTGTCGTCGGAGGCGATGGGAATTTCCTGCTGCAGAAGAATGTCACCCGTGTCGAGGCCGGCATCAAGTTTCATCGTGGTAACGCCGGTGATGGTTTCGCCCCGGGCAATCGCCCACTGAATGGGCGCAGCGCCGCGGTATTTCGGCAGGAGCGATGCGTGCAGGTTGATATTGCCTAGCGGGGGAAGATCTAGCATCCATTGGGGAATGATGCGACCGTAACCGACCACGATGATGGCGTCGGGATGGAGACTGGAGAGTTGAGCGCGAAAGGCATCGTTGGTCTTGATGCTCTCCGGCTGATTGACCGGCAATTCCAA
>PMHI01000448.1:9217-22424 GCA_003156615.1 Acidobacteriaceae bacterium
AGGCGTGCCGCAAAAAACGAGATTGAGCGATTGAATCATTGACACATTGAGTCATGGATTCATTGACTCAATCTCGCAATGACTCAATCTTCTACCATTCCCCCGCTTTGACGAGCTTGCGAATTTTGCGCTTGATCAGGTCGCGTTTGAGAGCGCTGATGTGGCTGATGTAGAGCTTGCCATTCAGGTGATCGGTCTCGTGCTGAAAGGCACGGGCCAGCAAGTCGTCGCCGGTGTTCTCGAAGACCTTCCCGTCCAAATCCTGAGCGCGGACGGTAACCACTTTGGCGCGATTTACATTTTCGCGGAAGTCCGGGATGCTGAGACATCCTTCGCTTTGCGTGTGGCGGCCTTCTTTGTGAATAATCTCCGGGTTGACCAGGACGAGTTTGGCGCCGGGGTCCTCTTTGAAAGTGATGTCAATGACCGCGATGCGGAGCGGAATGCCGATCTGGGGCGCTGCCAGGCCCACACCGCGGGCGGCGTACATCGACTCAAACATGTCATCGACGAGCTGCTTCAGTTCTTCGTCGAAGACCGTGACTTCTGCGGCCGGCTTCTCGAGCACGGGNNGCAAGGTTTCTCCCATGGAATCGCCGCCGAATTTGTCGAGCGCGCAGCGGGCCAGGGTAAGCGCGACCATGGCCTCGGCGCCAACTCCAGCGGCCGGGACTACACAAACATCGGAGCGTTCATAGGCGGCGCTGACCGGTTGACGCGTCGAGAAATCGACCGATTTCAGGGGGCGGCGCAAGGTGGAGATGGGCTTTAAGTAGCCGCGCACGCGGATCTCCTCTCCATTGGAAACGCCGCCTTCAATTCCTCCGGCGTTGTTGCCGGTGCGAGTGAACCCGCTAAGGCTCTCCGGCTTGTCGTAACCGATTTCATCGTGCACGGCAGAGCCTGGAGACGCGGCAGCGGTAATGCCGGCGCCGATCTCAACCGCTTTCACCGCTTGCAACGACATGACGGCGGCGGCAAGCAGAGCATCCAAGCGTTCGTCCCACTGCGCGTAAGTACCCAGGCCGGGCGGGACAGTTCGGGCCACCACCTCGAAGACTCCACCCAGCGAATCGCCGCTTTTGAGGACCTTGTCGACTTCGTCTTTCATGCGCTGCTCCGTTGCTTGGTCAGCGCAATTCAGCAAGATTTCTTCCTGCCTGGAAAGAGCCTGAATCTGTTCCCAGGGGACTTCTTTTTCGAGGGCCACGGTGCCGATGGCGACGACGTGGCTGAGAACGTCGATGCCGATCTCGTGCAGGAAAATTTTGGCGATTGCGCCGATCGCCACGCGCGCCGCCGATTCGCGGGCGGAAGCGCGTTCCAGGACATAGCGCGCTTCCGGGAAATTGTATTTCAGTGCGCCCGCTAAGTCGGCGTGCCCGGGCCGCGGAGAGGCTACACGCTTGTGGCGGGATGGGTCACCTTCGCCGACGGGTAGGGCTTCCTGCCAGTTTTTCCAATCCCGGTTTTCGAGTTGGATCGAAATGGGCGAGCCGATCGTCATGCCATGACGGACGCCAGAGAGGATATGAGCGGTGTCACGCTCAATCTTCATGCGGCCGCCGCGGCCGTAGCCCTGCTGCCGGCGCCAGAGCTCGCGGTCGAGAAAAGCCTGGTCCAGCTTGAGCCCCGCAGGCAGGCCCGAGAGGAACGCGACCAGAGCTTCGCCGTGAGATTCTCCGGCAGTAAAGTAGCGCAGCATAAGTGCTCGATTTTACCTGATGCAGCGTGCCGGCGGAGTTTTCGGGATGGAGAAAAAAGTCTGCGGTCGCGGAAGAGTCGCAAGAAAACGACCCCTTTCGGCAGACTTTTCCAGTGCGCAGGAGCGCGAATGACTGCTACAATGACCCTACAAGCGTATGGTTTCGTAGTTTGGGGTCTGGTCCGCCCGTCGGTGTCGTTTTGCTAACTCTCTGGCTCAACAAGGAGGAACTAGTGTGCCCCCACGCACAAATACAAACATAACGGAAATAATTTTCGGAAGGAAGATCCGCTGTTTGCTCGCACACAACCATGTTCTGTTGCGGCAAGGTATGCGGCGTTTGTTCGAGGACGAGCCTGATATTGACGTGGTCAGCGAAGCCGGCAACGCCGCGGAGTGCCTGCGCAAACTTTATGAGTTCCGACCGGATGTGCTGGTCGCGGATGCCGGCACGTTCGACCTGCCTGCGCCCGAAGTAGAGCTGCTCGTGGCGCGGGAGTCTCCCCAGACCAAGATCGTGTTCCTGAGCAGGCACGAACAGGGCAGTTCTCCGTTTGGTGGCTTCGAGGCCGCTCCGGGAGGCTGCGCGGTCGAGCAAACTTCCGCGGAAGAACTGGTGGAGATGGTTCGGAGCTCGTACGGCGGCATGGCAACGGACCACATGGCAACGAACCATATTCCAGCCAACAATATTCCGACAAACCATCCGGAAGCGCCCTCGCGACGTGCGCCGCAACGCTCCAACGAAATACTGTTTCCACAGGAACACGTTCTCACCGCCCGCGAACGAGAAGTGCTGAAACTGCTGGCGGAGGGAAAAACTGTGCGCGTGGCGGCAACCGTTCTGGGCGTGAGCAGCAAGACTGTGGACGCGCATAAGTTCAATCTGATGCGGAAGCTTGGCATTCACAACAAGGCGGAATTGGTCATGTGGGCGATTCAGAAAAAAGTTGTGAAGATTCCGGCCAACTTCTAGAAGATCACGGCCGGGCACAAGCCGCGGCAAGCTCCGCCAGGCTGGAAACCTGCAAGTCCGGACGCGCGTCCGCTGCCCTGACGGCTCCCACGCCGGCTCGCGCCGATGGACGGTTGACCCAAACCGTGGCCAGCCCGAGTGACTGTGCCGGAATCACGTCGTGGTAAAGGCTCTGGCCCACGTGCAGGACACGATGGGCGGAGACACCGACGCGGCTCAACCCGAGCTCGAAAATCTTCAAGGACGGCTTGTAAGCTTGCGCCTGTTGCGCCGTAATGACCTGGTCAAATTCCACTCCCAGCTGAAGCCGGGTCGCGGCAAAAAGGTCGTCGTCTACGTTCGAAATGATGGCTAGTCGAAACCGGCTCTGGAGTTGGCGGAGCGCGGCTACGGTGTCCGGCCACGGCTTCCATTCTTTCATGGACTCAGGCAACGAGCTGGCTTCCTGATCGGTAGGCGCGAATCCAAGTCGTTCTCCCAACTGGCGTACGACCGACTGAAGCACTTGGCGATACTGGCGATACTCTCCCTGCTCGGCGCGGGCTTCGCAATCGCCGTAGAGCTCAAGGATCGTGGCATCGTCAGTGTCCTTGCCATGGGCCGCAAGGATGCGGTGCAGGCAGCGGAGAATACCGTCCTCCCAGTTGATGAGAGTCCCGTAACAATCGAAGGTGAAAATTTCGAAGCGACTGAAGTCGAGCATGGTCGATGGCTATCTCTCAAGCATGGAATCTAAGACTTAAAGCCGGGCAGTATTGGGGTCTCCTCGCTGGATTCAATGGGGGATTCCGGCTCGGCCTCATCATCCGCGGCTGAGGAAGAATCCTCGGGAGCCGAGGCGGCTTTGGGCGTAAGAAACTTTGCG
Source organism: Acidobacteriaceae bacterium (assembly GCA_003156615.1). The sequence continues at coordinate 12,764 of PMHI01000448.1, forward strand.
CTGTTCAGCAGCGGGCGTCCGAGGGAGGCGTTGTAGCTGGTCCAAGGGCTCTCCAGGTCGGCCTCGCGCTCGAACTGGGCCCGCATGGCTTCCATCTTGGAATCCAGGTCGTCCATATAGTGCAGCAGGAGTGCTTCGGGAAACATGGGCAATTTGGGTGAGCCGAACTCGTACTTGCCGTGGTGGCTGATAATGAGATGCTCAAGCAGAGTCTTGAGTTCGGGCGGAAAACCGGGGACCAGAGCAAGTTTTGCCTGCAACATCTCAAGTTCAATGATCATGTGCCCGAGAAGCTGGCCTCGCGTAGTGTAGGAAAACGAGCGATTGTAGGCAAGTTCGTGGATCTTGCCAATGTCGTGAAGAAATGCGCCGGTCAGCAGCAAATCGCGGTTGATCTGGGAATAGTTTCTGCACACCAGGTCGCAGGAACGAAAAAGAGAAACCACATGGTCGAGCAGGCCACCGATATAGGCGTGATGCAGGGTCTTGGCGGCCGGAGCATTACGGTAAGCGGCGGCGATTTCAGGATCGGACATGAAGGCCTCGACGAGCGACCTGAGATAAGGATTTTGGAATGACGCAACGAAAGCCGCCAGCGCCTGCCAGAGCTCGTCGATATTCCTGGCAGTCTTGGGAAGATAGTCGGAGAATTCGATTTCCGTTTCGCCCAGCTTGCGCAGCTTGTGGATGGTGAGCTGGAAACGGTTCTTGTACTTGTTGACCAAGCCTTTGACCTTGAGGAAGTCGTCCTGCTCGAAGGCATTGAGCACTTCTTCCACGTTGTCCCACATCTTGGCTTCGAGTTGTCCGCTGCGGTCACCAAGCGTCAGAGCGAGATACGGCTCACCCGTTTTCTTGGGCTTGATTTGCTTGCTGGCCACGATAAAGTTGGAGGTGATGATCTTGTTTTCGTGACGGGCGCAGTCGCAGATGTAGAACTCTTTCATTCGCTCCCTCAGTGTAAATCAGAAAGCATGAACGCGGCGCGAGCTCGAGCGCCGCTCGGCCGAGGGCCTGGGCCGGATGGACGATACGCTTCCTCTTAGATAACGCCCAGCTTCTTTTTCTTCTTGAGCTTCTTTGTGTCGGAGGGCTTTGCCGAGTTGGTTTCAATCGGCCTGGTCTGGTTCGGGCTCTCGCCGGAATCGACGTAACCTTCTTTGTACAAGATATAGGCGTCTTCGCGCAGCTTAGTCAAATAGGCGCGGAGCGCAGGCTGCAGCTTCTGCATGTACAGAGCGTTCTCGATTCGAGGCTCGACGTCCTTCATCGCCGGAATTCCTGCCATCTGGTGGCTGGTAACCTTCAAGATGACGTAGCCCTGCTTGGTACGGATCACGTCGGTAACTTCGCCGGACTTCATGGCAAATGTTTTATCTTCAAGCTCCTTGGCGAGAGTGCCGCGCTTGAACGCCCCGAGATCGCCGCCCTGCGAAGCCGAGGGACCGTCGGAATCTTTCTTCGCCAGATCTTCAAAGCTGACTCCAGCGCGAATCTGTTTGAGAAGATCATTGGCCTTGGTTTCGGCCACCGCCAGAGCCGCAGCCTCATCCGCTTGTTTGGCGGCGTCTTGGTTCTTCGGAGGGTCGCCGCCCGCGCCGGAGGAATCGGTAATGCTGTTCTGGGCTGGAGTCGCGGCGGCAGCCTTGTCGGCTGACCGCTTCTTGGGAGCGACCAGGATTTCGCTCAGTTTTATCGACTCGGGTTGTTCCATCTCGTTCCTGTGCTCATTGTAAAACTGCTGCTCTTCCTCCTTGGTGATGCTGAGGTGGGAGCCGACTTCTTCTCCAATCACCTTTTGGGTGATGATCCGGTTCCGCATGTTCTGCTTGAAGTCTTCGTAAGAGATGCCCTGGGCGGTGGCGGCTTTTTCGAGCTCCTCCATCGTATCCAGCTTCATATCCTTGCGCATCTGGTCGAGTTCCTTGATCAGATCGGTATCACCCGTAATGTCGAGGTCTTTGCCCTTTTGCAGCAGGAGTTGCTGGTCGATGAGATCGCGCAGGACGTCCTTTTCACGCTCCGCATAGAGCTTGTCCGCGTTGGCCGGATCCTGCTGTTTGGCATCATCCCGGGTCTGGTCCTTGCTGCGTTGGAACTCCGAAAGCGTAACGATCTGGCCGTTCACGCGCGTGACTATTTCTTCGACCACCTGACCAGCGGTGAATACGGGCAGACATGCCATGGCAATGAGTATCAGAACCAGCTTNNTGCCTGGACTTGCGGGCGAAAACCTTTTGGGTATTTTACTACTTCCGACCAGGCACGGGGCTGCCTTGGGTTAGTTTGATGCGCTGGCCCGTTGGCCAGGTTGCTGGGACACGCGCCTAGATCCGCACCAGGGCGAGGGCGGTCATGTCGTCGGGAACAACGGGTTCACAGCTGAATTCCCCGACGGTATTCAGAATCGAGCCGCAAACCGCCTGAGCATTCGGCGAAGAATCGGACTGCAGGCGCTCTTTGACGCGTTCCAGGCCGAATTCCAGGTCTTCGGCTTTGTCATCCTTGCACTTGCCCTCAACCACTCCCCGCGAAACCAGCAGAAGAACTGAGCCTTTCTCCAGAGCAACGGTAGGAGCGTCGCAGGTAGCGTGCGAAAAAAGGCCAAGCGGCAAGCCCGTGGACACGAGTTCGGAAATGCCGTTGCCGTCGCGGAGGAGTCCGGGCGTATGCCCGGCGTTGGTGTAGCACAGCGTGCCAAATTTCTCGTGGTAGCAGCCGATGAATGCGGGGCAGGGGTGAATCCCGGCCGCAGCTTCCATGAGGCCGCGGTTCAGGCGGAGACAGAGTGAGGTCATGGCTTCGGATTCGTTGATGTCAGGCGGCCCAAAGAATTCCGTTCCGAGAGTGCGAAAGATCTTCTGCGCCGTCGAAAGAATGTTCTGGTTGCTCTCGCGACGTCCAGCGATATCGAGCAGGCCAAACAAGATCCGTTCCGGGCTGACTCGCAAGGAGTCATAGAAGTCTCCGGCGACTCGTCTTCCATAGGTGGTGGCGGCAATCTCGGCGCCGTCAATCTTCGGAAACTCGCCCGGGATCGACTCCACCGCGGGTATAGGCTCGGGATCTCGGGGCTGAAATAGAGCGCTCATTCGAGGGGTAGATTAGAGGCGAAACTAACACAAGCGCTGACGGCGGGCAAATCCGCTAGTCGCCGTACTTATCGCTGAGATACTTGGCCAGATCGGATTCGAGTTGGCCGTAGCCGGAGTGGATGGTCGCACGCAAGGCGGCTTCGGTGGAGCTACCTTCGCTCAGGCGTGCCAGAATCCGCTGGAGGTCGCCCATCCCGTAAGAATCGTTGATGTAGGAAACCGCAGCCAGCGATTCCGCATAGGCCACATAGGCTTCCGCGCCAGAGAAGCGCATGAAACTGCCTTCCAGCACATTCAGCGGAATGTTGCGTTGCGACTTGAACAGTTGAGCCAATTGGCGTCCATCGCTCGCCGGAGACTTCGGTTCAAGAAGCTGGGCGATACCCTCGTGCAGCCAGATCGGACAACGGCCGGCGGAAAGCTGATTGATGAAGGAGTGGGCCAGTTCATGCTTCAACACCCGCGCCAACTCGGGCGTGAGGGAATTGAGGCCGCTGACGGGGATGCGGAGTTTGCCGTCGTTGAGAGCACCCGTCCAAGCGGGCGCGCGCGTAACGTCAAAGAAAGCTTGCTCCGTGTAGAGCGTCACCAGAATGTTGTCGTGGGGCGGTGTGCCCAGATCACGGGCCAGATCGTCATAGTCCGACTCCAGCGCGGCCAGAATTTGTCCACGGAATGCTTCTGAAGTCTGCTTGCCTTCNNTTGTCCAGATATTGCTGGACGATCGGATCAGGACGCAGTTCGAGAGAATGCTTCCAGGAGGCGACGGCATCCTTGGTGCGATCGGAAGCCTGCTGCGCATAGCCCAGCACGGTATAGGCATCGGGCGAGCGGGGCGCGGCGCTCACGGCACGCTGGGCGTAGTTCATTGCCTGCGCAGCGTTCCCCATCCGCACCAGCAGAACGGCGTAATGGATGAGGACAGTTGAGTTCTGCGGCTGGAAGCGGAGGGCGCTGTCGAAGTAGCGGCGGGCTTGATCAATGTTACCGTGTTCGGACTCAAATTTGCCTGCAATGAAGTCAGCCGTAGCGCTCAACTCGGCGTTTCCTTTGCCTTCAAGTTTCAAAAGGGCGTCGGTGTCAACCTTGCCATCTTTAACAATTATCTCGGGAAGGTTGCCCTCGTTGGCGAGGCTGTCGACGGGCATGAAAGCGGGAAGCTCGCCGGAACTCTTGGTGGCGCCGGAGGATGCAGCGTGTGCGGGCATGCCGCCGGCCTCGACGCGATCTACCGAACTCTTGGGAATGGCATAACTGTCGTCGCCGATTTCGTATTCATAGCGGTTGCCGTTTTCGCGGACGTGGTCGACCAGGATGGTGCGGCCATTCTTCAAATGGATCGTATCGGCCGACGCCGCCGCACAGGCCAACATGAGCATGGTGAACAGGCTAGTGACACGAAGCCGCATTGAAGCGCATTCTAGCAACAGGGGGGGCTCCCACCTACGTGACCAAAGTACCCGCAACCCGATCGAGAGCAGGCATGATGCTGGTCGTCTGTCTGACCGTTTTGACCTTCCCCCCAGCCTGGGGTGAGCAAGCAACTCCAGCGCAGGCAACTCCAGCACAGGCTCACCAGCCCGGACCGGCAGAGTCGCTCTATCTGCAATTGAATAGTATCGGGCTCGATCCCGCGCGGGTGTTCACGGTGCGGGATGCGTCGCTGGACCGATCCGCGATCCATATCAGTCTGGAAAGTGGAACCATCGCCTTCACAAAGGATGTGCTGGGCAGGATTACCGGGGCATTCTTTGAGGGCGACGGAGAAGTACTGCTGGCCCCGCCCAACGATGTAGAACGGAGGTCGATGAGCCTGTTCACCGGGATGGCAATCCTGGAAGAACGTTTTTCGACCGCCTACTTCCGCTTCAACGACAACAGTGCCGCCGAGTTGCAGCCGGGTCTCAGGGTGGCGGAAGATCCCCAGGCATTTGTCGCACAGTGGGACGAGACCGCCCGCAACTTGGCGCAGGCAGACGCCATGAGGTTGCTGGCGAGTTTCAGCGGGATGCTGCCGATCGCCGGCGAAACCATCTCAGAAGACACTCGAGCGCCGAGAGCCGCAGATCCCGGCGATCGCAGGTTGCATGCCCGGCTGCAGGGAAACAAACTCGGTGTCTTCGACATTTTCTTCGACTCGAGCGCCGACGAACAAGTCGAGGCAGGGCAAACCAAAACCGGAGAAGACGGAAGTTTGTATTACGACATCTGGACTTCATTTTCGATCAAAAGTGCTCGAAGTGACCAAACCACTCTGAGGCAGACCCTGCAAACGCTTCCGGCAGAAACGGAAGCTCAGGAAGATTCGATTTTGGTGCACCGCTATGTGATTGATGCTCACGTAAAACCACCCAAACAGCTCGATGCTGAGGTGAAATTGCAGTTCGAAGTGGTGCGCGGCGGATCGCGTTTCCTGGGGTTCGAACTATCGCGCTTTCTGCAGATCAAGACCGTCGAGGTAGACGGGAGGGCGGCGGAATTCATCCATAACCCAGCGGTGGAGGGCACGCGGCTGGCACGCAGTGGCAACGACGTAGTGGCCGTAATTCTGCCCGAAGCGGCGCGGAAGGGACAAAAGATTAGCCTGCGCTTCGTCTACGGTGGAGAAGTGTTGGCGGAGGCCGGGAATGGTCTGCTCTACGTGGGGGCACGCGGCACATGGTATCCCAATCGGGGAATGGCCATGGCCGATTTCGATCTTACCTTCCACTATCCGCCGGGTTGGACTCTCCTGGCGACGGGCAAACCAGACCCAGTCTCCGGGCCATCGACACAATCCCCAAAAACCGCGCTGCCGAACGCTGGCGACGAGCAAGTAGCGCATTGGGTCTCGGAACGGCCCATCCCCATTGCCGGGTTCAACCTTGGCAAGTATGTTCGAGGAACGGCGCAAGCCGGCAATGTCACCGTGGATACCTACGCGACGGTCGGAGTAGAGCGAGACTTTCCCAAGCCTCGAGCTCCGCAATCGTTTGAATCCGATGCACCGTCAGTGCGGCCTCGGATCGTGGTTCCGGTGCCCGTCGTTCCTGGCGGGCCCGTCACTCCCCTCGCGCCTTCGCCTGCGCGGAATGCTACGGCCGTGGCCGAGTCTACAGCACGGGCCATTCGTTACTATGCCGACCGATTCGGTCCATTTCCCTACGGTCAACTGGCGTTGACTCAGTTACCGGGGCCAGAGAGCCAAGGGTACCCGGGGCTGATCTTCCTGTCTTCCTACGCTTTCCTGACGCCGGAAGAGCGCCAACAATTCCACTTCAATGCTCTGCACGCTTTAGTGGAACTGGTCCCCGCGCACGAAGCTGCGCACCAGTGGTGGGGGGATCTGATCATATGGGCGACGTACCGAGATCAGTGGTTTTCGGAGGGTCTGGCAAATTATTCCTCTTTGATGATGCTTCAGGAGAGAAATCCGGCAGGCTTTCGGGCGATCATGGAGAAATATCGCCGGGATTTGGCTGACGGGAATAAAGACGGCAACTTTCCCAAGGATGCCGGACCTGTGACCTTGGGAAATCGCTTGCTTTCGTCTCATTTTCCAGAAGGTTACACAGCCATCAGTTATGGACGGGGGACGTGGTTGTTCCACATGCTGCGCTCGATGTTAGAGGACGCGGCCGAGGTGGATGCGAGGAAAGACCTAAGCCACAAGAATTCGGAAGAGCCCTTCGCGCGCTCTCTGCGCAGACTTCGCCAACGCTACGCAGGAAAAGCCATCAGCACACGTGAACTGCTCGACGTTTTTGCGGAGGATTTGCCGCCTTCGTTGCGCTATGAAGGCAAAGCCTCACTCGACTGGTTCCTGGATGGCTGGGTGAACGGCACTTCCCTGCCGAAGCTGGAGTTGCAGGGTGTCAAGTTTACGGCGAAGGAGAATGCCACAGTGGTGACGGGCATAATCCGACAGAAGGAAGCGCCGGAAGACCTGGTGACGTCGGTTCCTATCTATGCATTGGTCTCGGGTAGGGTTCCTGTGCTGGTAGCCCGCGTATTTGCCGACGGTGCGGAGACTTCGTTTCACTTATCCGCACCCGTCGGAACCCATAAGCTTTTGCTGGACCCGAACGATACCATCCTCACCGGTTTGAAGTAAGGAAAGCGCGGGCAAGACTTCGCCAGAAGCAAGCGCCGCTCCGTGTGCGTCCCGCAACGGGCGATGAGTATGAGCCGTTCCGTATTAGGTATTCCAGCAGCGCAAACTCCTTGGAAGTAAGCTCGATCCGTCGCTCCGCCCTTTCGGCGCGGCGTTCCACGTGATCCAGCTTGAGATCTTCCACTACCAGCACCGACTCCGACGGCAGGTAGGTGCGCCGCAGCAACGCCCGGATGCGCGCCGATAGTTCGCTGAACGAAAACGGCTTCGGCCAATAGTGTATCCAGACACTGCACCCCGGTCTTCCACTTCAGCCGCAAATGACGTAACCCACTCGCTCCGTCGAGCTCCGGCAGGTTCCAACCCAAAATCACCAACTCGTAGTCGAACTCGTTCCCGCGGAGCGGGCCTGCTCCCTATCTTCCACCACGTCCACCGCATAATGCTCCCCTCCCCCAGTCCCTGGCGCACAAAGTCGGCCAGAGCCGCATCATCTTCCGCAATCAGAACCCTCATAATCACAGCGCGATTCGTTGGAGAAAAGCTCAGTTGAGACCGAAACCGCACGGCACGAAAGTGAGTGTTCCAAAAACGGAGCGGAGTTTTAAAATAGGCGAAACCCCTTGTCCCGATTCGAGGTGGGACAAGGAGAAATGTGCACAGCGAGCAGACAACCGCCCGCTCTGCGAAGTAGCATTTCCTCTGTACGGCCGTGTGCGGGCGCAGAGGGATCTATTGGCGCCCACTGGAGTCGCATCGTGGTATCGGGCTCAGAACCTCCTTTGACCTGCTGGATATGTGGGATGGCGGTTTCGCTGGAATCCTGCGCGATCGACGAACATGGGATGGCAGTGCACGAGGATTGCTCTGTCGCAAAGATGGCATCGAAGGCAAACGCCCCGCAGCACAAGCTACCGCCAAACCCGCAACGTAATCCACCAGGCCCTGGCAACTCTTGAGATCGTCTCAGAGACGGCTTGGAATTCACGCTGGCGTGCCAGGTCAGTGGATGGTCCACGTGGGGGGAGGTAGATCGTTTAAGATCTCCCGGTCGCAAACCGGGCAGAACGGCAAAGACACGTTCCAGTTCATTGCGGTACTCCTAAGCAGGAAGTGAGCATCGACAAACTGCATCGAAGTTCCGCAACGCCGGCATTGCCGCGGTTTTGGAGGTGAGGACTCCGCCTCCAAGAAATCCTTGATGGATTGAAGAATCTCCGCCTTGGATGGTGGTGCTATTTCCACTAGAACAATCCTGCCTGAAGACTGGAGGCCAGTGGGCACGTCGACGGACCTTGAATGTACGCTCGCCGACAGAAGTCCTACGCGTTCTGGCTCTGCCATTCTTTAACTTGCCGTGTCAGCAGCCCATAGCAATCACAGGCCGCCCGTTCCAGACTGCGCCGGTCGAGGATCGTGACCTTTCCGCGCGTGTAGGTAATCAATCCGGCTTCCTGCAGGGTTCCAGCCGAAACGGTCACGCTTGAGCGCCGCGTTCCCAACATCTGCGCCAGGAATTCCTGCGTCAGGGGAAGATCACGCGAGCCGACGCGGTCTTGCGTCATCAGCAGCCATCGGGCCAATCTCTCATTCACCTCATGCAGCCGGTTGCAGGCTGCGATTTGGGTCACCTGCACCGCCAGCAACTGCCCGTACCGGTTTAGTTGCCGCTCCAGCTGGGGGCATTTTGGCAGCGCAGCCCGCAAGACATCGGCATCCACTCTGAAGGCAATGGCCTCGCCTTGAACCACGGTTCGAGTGTGGCTGGTGCGAAAGCCCGCAACCAGCGGCGTGCCCGAAAAGCCTTCTTTGCCGATCAGCCCGACTTCCACACTCTTGCCGTCCGGCATAACGTTCAGGACCGAAAACATGCCGGAATTGCAGAAATACGCCGATTTCAGCGTCTCGCCAGGTTCATGAAGAACCTGATGGAGCTTCAACCTCACGAGTTCCAGCTTGGGCAAAACCGCTTCGGATTCCGCGCGCGGAAGAGCGAGCAGGATTTCGTTGTGTACATGATTCCCGTCGCCGTCGCTTCGAGATGACACGGTTGTACGGCGGTTACCATCCCGCCCCGAGGAGGCGGTTTTGCGAGCAGACGCAGAAGACCTAGCCATAACGCTCCTTGCGCAGCGAACACGCTGTCAGATTTTCGCAAGGAACCGTGACCTGGAGAGGCGCGGCGGAAAGATGCTAGAAGAGACATCTCTAGAATACTCCTTTTTATTGTCTTTGATCGGGAAATTAAGGAGCCTGAGCCGATTTCGCGGCAAGGTCAAGGTTCGGTACAGCACAGTCCACTGTGTGATAGCGTACGGTGTTTGCTGTATGTGCGCTTTGCCCTCAAAGAGCTAGCGTACAGGTAGTGCCTTCCCCCGTCGCCGGCTCTTTCCTGCACGATGCGGATCTCGCCAGCTACCCGCCAAGGCACAGCGGCGTGCTGCATGTCTTTCAAAATCCTTATCGTCGACGA
>PMHI01000603.1:0-213 GCA_003156615.1 Acidobacteriaceae bacterium
TGCTGGCGCAGTTGCTCGCCGGGATGAAAGATGAAGACGGCCACATTCTGGTGCCGCATTTCTATGACGGAATTGAGCCGCTCTCCTCGGCCGAAAAAGAAGCGCTGGCCCATGCGCCGGTAAACGACCTGATGCTGGCAAATGCCTTTTGGCTGGGACACGTCGACGGCGCGGGCGTGCATCTGCTTGAGCTGCTCAACCAGCCTTCGCTGA
>PMHI01000603.1:241-8065 GCA_003156615.1 Acidobacteriaceae bacterium
GTCATTCCCCCCACCGCGACCGCCGATCTGGACCTGCGCCTGGTGGTCGGGATCGACTGGCGGGTACAGCAACAACGCGTCGTAGACTATATTCAGTCCCGGGGCTACTTCATCGTGGACCGCGAACCCACGCAGCAAATTCTTCTGGAGCACCCGCGGGTTGCGATGGTTGTGCGAGATGAGGCGAGCTACAACGCGGTGCGCACGCCGATGGATCTGCCCGTGGCGCAGGAGGTAATTGAAGCCGTGAAGAGCGCGCACGAAGAAGTGGTGCTGCTGCCCACTATGGGAGGGAGCGTGCCGCTCGGAGCGATGGAACGCGCCGCGCAGACTCGCACCATCACGGTGCCCATCGCCAACTACGATGACAATCAGCACGCCGCCAATGAGAACTTGCGCTTGCAGAATATGTGGGACGGGGTGGAAACGATGGCTGCGCTGCTTGCTATGAAGTAGCACATAAGCGCCCGTTACCCTGACAGAGTTTCGATTTCAGATTCCACAATTTCAGAACTACCGCCCCTTGACGAACTCCCCTTCCCCACCCTGTTCCCAAGGGTTATAGGTTAGGCAGAAGCTCACCCGGTCGGAAATCGGCGGATGGTCGTAATACAGGAAGACATCGACCGGGTTCGGATCGGGGTCGGCCAAATCCACCTCGCCCAAGACCTGAAAAGCTTGCGCCGCCACCTGCCCTGAGTCGGGCGTAAGTCCGTGGGTGACTTCCAGTCCAAACTGATCGGCCTGATGCTCCAGGTATCGGCTGAAGGCGCTCGCGACTGGATTCGTCACGAAGAACAATAACGACAGCAAGAACAACAGGGCGGGCAACGACGCCCAATCGTCTAAGCCGCGAACTCCCCAAGGCGCTCCCCACCGCGTCAGTACCCATCCAATCAGGCGATGGACCAGATAGAAGAAAAGCAGCAGCAGTGTGGTAAAGAAGGCAAGGCCCTTGGGAATGTGCCGCAACACATAGTGGCCGGTTTCATGCCCCGCCACAAAGACAATCTGGCGATTGGTCATCTTGGCGATGGTCGTGTCAAAAACCACCATTCGTTTGGAGGCGCCGATGCCGGTGACGTAGGCGTCCAAGCCTGTGGTTTTTTCGCCGGCGCCCATCCAGAACATGCGCTCGGGAGGGATGTTCTCACCCGCCCGTTGCACCATCTGTTCCAGACTGGCCGTGAGTGCCGGGTCCTTCTCTTGCAAGGGTTCGAACTTGTGAAACATCGGATCGATCACCCAGGGCCCGAGGAAAAAGAGAAACAGGCCGATGGGCACCGCCATCAGCCAGAAATAAAACCACGCGCGGCGCTGGCTGCGTCGAATCACGGTGTAGAGCAGCCAGATCAGGATGGTTCCGATCACCAGTGCAATCAGTTCCGCTTTGATCCAGTCCCAGCTCCACGAGCCCCATCCCTGCACCGAGATCCCATAGCGCTTCTCGACGACTTCACCGTAGACGTCCAAAGGCAGGGTGAAGACTGCGATGGTCAGCAGCAATAAGGGGGAGAACACAAGGCTCTGTACAAAACGCCGGGAACTGGAGCGCTCGGCCCAGTCGCGGTATTTTGCTGCCAGTTTCCAGCGTAAGATCAGCCACAGGACCACCAGGCCATAAACAAAACCGATCAGGGCCAAGTGAAAACGGATGCGGCTGCGGTCGTGGGCTTTTTTGTAAAGGTCAGGCGGGAGCGTGTACGCGGTGATTCTTTTCTCTGATGTTGTCGGTCTCGTATCGTTTGCGCCGGCGGCGGTGGGGGGTTGGGAAGTTGAAACCGCCGGCGGCTGACTCTGACCCAGCAGCCATGGCAATACGCAGACTGCAAAAACGCCGACCAAGACTGCAATCCGGAATCTGTTCATGCTCGGCTCCTGGGAGTGACCCCGCAAGTCTGATCTCGCAAAGAGCCACCGGAGATGCTCAGTGAGAAGAAGTGGTTTGGCGCAGGAGCACAACGTCGCTATCGNNATCGGGTAGCCGATGGTTTTCCCGTCCGAGGTGTAGCGGATTTCGCCGCCCGCCCTCGGGTCGCGTTCAATAATTTTCACCGGCTGCAGGGTCTCGAAATCCAGAATCTTAATAACCACTGCGCCCCCGGTTGTGGGCTGAGTTTGAAATGCCAGATACTTTCCGTCCGGCGATACGTTGACGCAGCCGCAGGTGAGCAACGCCTCCGAAAGTTGGGTTGGCGTTCCTCCATCCACGGGAGCTTTTTTCGCCACAAATTTTCCTGAATCGTAGCCGGCGTAAACCAGCCATTTTCCGTCGGGCGAGCACATGGCCGGCCAGTCACCGCTGCCCGTCGTGAGCTGTTTCAGGTTTCCTCCAGTTGCATCGGTTCGCCAGATGTTGATCGCATTGCCACCGCCGCGGGACGCGGATGAGAAGATGACATAGCGTCCGTGATCGCACGAGATCGGCATGAAGGAAGGAATGTCATCGTGAAGGAGCGGTGCGCGATTGCTGCCGTCGGCGTTCATTTGAAAGATGCCATTCTCCTGCTCCACCAGCAGTTTGCTGTCGGGCGTCCAACCGAACCAGTTCGTGGGTGGACGGTTGCTGATCGTAAGCGGCTTCCCCGCACCCGNNGATAGGAATTGGTGTCATTGGTGACCGGCCGGTAAGCGCCTTGCGGGTAAGAAATAATGCCGATCTGACTGCGATTGAAATTCGAATTGCGCCCGCTGGCCACCACAAGGATGCCGCTTTGATCGGGCAGCCATAAGGGGGACGACAGAAGTAGGTCGGATTTCTCGAATGTCCGTTTCTCACCCGTCGAAGGATCAAAAAGAACCAGCGCGGACAACGCGGATTGGTCGGCAATATGTTCCGCTGCCACGATGCTTTTTCCGTCGGGAGACCATGCCGGGGAGTTCAAGCGCGTCGTCTGCTTGGACAGCAGCTTCTCTCCTGAGCCGTCCGCACTGGCGATGATCAGATCGCCTTCGCCTTCGTTGCGTTTTTTGCGGATGAACACGATGTGCGTACGGTCGGGCGAGAAGCTGATATCGCTGGCGATATNNGGAACGATCTGCGTGTTGCTCTTGGTTGGAACATTTCGCAGCCACAGGCTTTGCTGGCCGCCCTCGTGTTGCACATTGAGGATGTAGTTCGCATCGGGCGATACCGCCGCCAGCGATGCCTTGCCTGTCTCGGTGACGGGTGTAACTGTGAAGCTTTCAAACCCCGCGGATTTCTTGCGTGAAACATAGGAATAGATGCCGAAAGCCGCCGCCGCGACCAGCACGAGCAGGAGGGCCGACGCGAGAACCAATCCAGCTTTGTGCTGGCCCGCGACTTGGCGCACAGAGGAACTGGATGTGGTTTGCACAGATGTCGAAGCAAAGGCGGGAGTCACCGCCGGCGCGGAGCCAGACAACGGGACGGCTCCGCTGCCGGATGCTGGCGAACTGCTGCTCGACGAAACCCGCCCCGACGAGTCGGTTTCCCGCCGCAGGCGTTTCAGGTCGGCACGAATTTCAGCAGCGACCTGGTAGCGCATCTCGCGGTCCTTTTCGAGCGCCTTCTGCAAAATCTCTTCCAGCTTCGGTGGAATTTCCGGATTGTGNNTCGCCGCGGAAGGGCATCAAGCCCGTGGCCATTTCGTATAGGACCGTTCCGAACGAGAAAAGATCGCTGCGCGGATCGAGTTCCTTGCCGCGAACCTGTTCGGGCGACATGTAGGCGACCGTGCCCACGGCGGTCCCAGGGCTGGTAAACAACTCCGCCGCATCGAGTGCCGTGGCCGTCATCGTAGCCCCCGCTGCACTTGGCGGAGCACCGCCCGCGGGTGCCGGCAGCAGTTTTGCCAGCCCGAAATCGAGGACCTTTGCGTGGCCGCGGCGAGTGACGAAAAGGTTAGCCGGCTTGATATCGCGATGAAGAATTCCCTGGGAGTGCGCCGCATCCAGCGCGTCCGCAATTTCGATGGCGATATCGAGCAGTCGGTCTATTTCCAGCGGACGCCCGTTGATCAAGTGCTTCAACGTCGAACCGTCCAGATATTCCATGGCGATGAATGCCCTGCCATTCTCCTCGCCAATGTCGTAGATGGTGCAAATGCTCGGGTGATTCAGCGCGGACGCTGCTTGTGCTTCACGCTGAAAACGTCCCAGGGCCTGCTGGTCCCTGGCGACTTCATCGGGCAGAAACTTCAGCGCGACAAAGCGGTGCAACCGGGTGTCCTCGGCTTTGTAGACGACACCCATGCCTCCACCACCGAGGCTTTCCACGATCCGGTAGTGAGAGACAGTCTGGCCGATCATTAGGGGCAAATCATACGTGGGTCGAAACGGGCACGTCAATGAAGGCCATGGAGTTGTGTAGATGCTTCAAGATAATGTCACCCCTTAACTGCAACGAGATTCTGTCACCCTCCATGGCGGACGCACACCGGAATGCGGGTGGCGCTCCGTATGTGCTGCTCCCTCGATCCGATGCTGCACAATCACCATGCCGCGACTCAAAAGAGAAGGTATTACCGTTGACAACATGATACCTTGTAATGCACTATGTAGGGCGATGCAGGGACGCGACGCGAGCGATCAAGAGACCGCAGACAAGTGGGAAGTTCAACTTCGCAAAGGATGTCTTGAGCTGGCCATCCTGGCTGCGTTATGGGACGGAAAACTCTATGGGCTTGAGATTCTGCGGCGGCTGAAGAGCGACTCCGATTTGATCGTATCGGAGGGAACGATCTATCCGCTTCTCAGCCGATTGAAGGCGCTGGGGCTGGTTCGAAGCGAGTGGGTGGAGTCTGATGCCGGACATCCGCGGAAATACTACGTGCTCACGCCGGCCGGAAAACAGCGGAGCCGCGAGATGGCTGGGATATGGTCGCGCTTCTCCTCGGGCATGAGCCGGTTGCTCGCTCCACTCGCGAAGGAGAGATAGATGACCATGGCAGGCGGTGCGCAGCAGAAGGTCGAAGCTTATCTGGGCAGGTTGCGCCAACTTTTGCGCGGCATGAACGCCGAAGATGCCCGCGAGATCATCGAAGAGCTGCGGAGCCACCTTATGGATAGAGTCGCGGCGAGCGGAGAAGCGACGGACACCGGAGTTGACGCGGCACTGGCCGCGCTGGGCCGTCCGGAAGAGCTGGCCAACGAATACTTGACCCATAACTTGTTGGCGCGAGCGGAGGCTAGCCGGTCGCCGGTGCGGATTCTGGAGAGTTTATTCCGCTGGGCAAGCCTCAGCGTTGCCGGCTTTTTTGTGCTGGTCGGCTCCATGATGGGTTATTTCCTCGGAACTGTTTTCCTTCTAGTTGCTGCGTTGAAGCCGTTTCATCCACAGACCGCAGGATTATGGCTTTTGCGGGACAGCGCCGGCGACCCCGAGATTTCTATTCGGCTTGGATTCGGCACTGTGCCGGCCGGGGGCAGGGACGTACTCGGTTGGTGGATCGTACCGATAGGGCTGCTGGCGGGTTGCGCGGTCCTAATGCTGACCACACGGTTTGCCCTCTGGTGTGCGCGGCAATATCGCAGATCGCACCTGTTGCCTCGAAGCTGATCTAGCCGGAACCATGCGGACGAAAAGGAGGAGATAGTCATGGGCGGATCTACCGACAGCGGGGGTTCGGGAACAGCAGTTCAGGAAAGCGCTCCTTCGGAGCCGGGAAACAGCGCGGCGAACTGGCGACAGAGCAAATGGCTGGCNNTGTTTGGGTGGATCTCGCTTTGGGTGCGGAAATTGCGCTGGCGCGACGTCGGGCTGAGTCGCTTTCGAAACTGGAAGACTACGCTTGGATGGGGCATTGCGGCTGGGCTGGCGATGGAAGGATTTGAATTGTTCGTCAGCCAACCCATATTGGTCAGATTGCTGAGGAAGCAACCGGACCTTGAGGATTTTCGGCCGTTGATCGGGAACCTGAAGCTTACCCTGATCTTCATTACGTTGGCTTGGGTGCTTGCGGCCTTTGGCGAAGAGATGGCCTACCGCGGATACCTGATGAACCGGGTTGCCGACCTGTTCAATCGCACACGGCGCGCCTGGATCATCAGCCTGATTGTGGTTCACGTTGGATTTGCGCTGGCCCACGCCTACCAGGGCTGGACGGGCATCATCGACGAAGGGCTGATGGGACTTTTGCTGGGAGTGATCTATTTGCGGACGGGGCGCAACCTGGCCGTGCCTATCATCGCGCATGGAATTGGGGACAGCATCGACATGGTGCTGTTCTTCCTGGGGAAATATCCTGGGATGTAGGACCTGGCGATCGTCAGATCGGCAACCAGGGCTCTGGGGCAATTGTCGCCTAACCGGCAGCTATCGGAGCCGCCACCATGCGGCAATCGCCTCAAGTGCTGAAAATATTGTGCTGGTCAGCCTGAAATGGAGAAGCGGCGTTTTCCGTTAGAGTAGATTCCGCCCCTTGAGGACGGGGATTTTGAAGGCATGGGAATCTAGCGGGGCAGGGGCTTGCGCTTGAGTTGGGTTACGCGAAGGGCGAGAAAGGTTAGGGCTCGTCGACTTGATCGTCGAGGACGTCCGTTCAGGGAGCATACGCTGATGGAGGATGCGGGAAACGAGGATGCCTCCATGCTCTTGCCGGTATGCGCGGCGTTTTCCCGCTCGCCATAAATCAATTTCATCAACACAAACGGTCCTAGCTGTAAACAGTGGGCGATTGGGAGCGGTCACCCACTCATTCGCAAAAGGACGAATGAGTGGGCACCCGACTGGCATCAATTAGCGTTTTCCAACGTGACCGCGTCCATCGCGCACTTCGTTTCCTTTGAAGTGGTCAATCTTATCGAGACGCTTTCCCGGCTCGGGCTTATCGCCACGGGCTGGCCTTGGGCCGTTATAGCCGTGCTCAGGATGGAAATGGTTGTTTACGTGGCCATGAAAGCCTTCAGGGCCATGAAACCACGGGCCCGCCCCAATGAAGACGCCGCCTGTAAACCATTCCGGGCCATAGTACCCATAGGGGGCGCAATCGTACGGCGCGACATCGTAGTACCCATAGGGACACACAGGCGCAACTCCGACCTCAACGTTTACCTGAGCCTGTATTGTGGGAGTTGTCACCGCAAAGCCGATTCCGGCAACAGCAACTAACGCAAGAATTCTAAATCCATTCATTCAATTACCCTCCATGGTTAAATTATCCTCCATCGTGGCATGGTCGTCTATCCGCCCCTGCCCGATTCGATCGCTGCCGGGTGAAACAGTGATGCATTCGACTGGCGGCCGGAAGTTGGGCTCGAGGGTGCCCTGTCCTTGCGTTTCCTGCAAGAGCCTGCCCTGAGCTTGTCGAACCGGCGGGTAGCGATGCTGCCGACGCAACCTCTTGCCCGTTCTGCACAAAACCCGTTGCGTATGCGTTTGTGGTACCCGCCCCTAGCGAAGAACGCGAAGGACGGTACACTCCTCTGTGTAGGTGATGCCAGCGGGATCAAAAGCCTGGGCCACCCGCCCTCAAGTGGGCGCGAAAATAGGGGAACGTCCCCTCTGTCCCGGGCTTATTGCATGGGTGCCACAGAAGTGGCTAACCCCGTACCATACGAAGACGTCTTAGCAGCAGTAGTATCCCCTGCAATTACGTTGTAGGAGTTGTGCTGACATGAGCCAAGCTCTGCTGCTTTTCGCTGTGCCTGCGTGCTGATCCGTCCAATACATATTTCCAGGCAAAATAGATTGGCGATTTCTTCAGGGAATACCGACAAGAAACGTAGGAGGAGATGCGCGGCTTTCATCTTGCCAGTCGAAGAACCTGTTTCAGCCTGTATTGCAGTTAGTTCACTCCTCGCGCAACAATATCATTGGATCAGCCGACAGCGCCCGGCGTGCTGGAATCCACGCAGCCAGAA
>PMHI01000137.1 GCA_003156615.1 Acidobacteriaceae bacterium
GCATTGATCGACTGGCTTCCGCTGTTGGATGGGGCTGGGGATAGCGCTCAATATGCCTCACCCGGCTTCACGATTAGCGGCCAGAGTGTTTCGACCTCTGCCGAAAAGCCCACCGTCCTTCGCCAGGGAGTCAGCTCCGACTACTTTCGCATGATGAGCATTCCCATCATCCGAGGTCGCGGCGTGACCGAGCAGGACACGGCCAGCAATGCCTGGGTGGCAGTGATCAACCAAGCCATGGCGAAGCGGTATTGGCCGAATCAGGATCCGATCGGGCAGCCGATCAAGTTCGATGACTCGCCCGACGAGAAGCCGCGCCAGATCGTCGGGATTGTTCAAAACGTCAAGGAGTTTTCTCTCACCATGCCCGCCGAACCCGAAGCTTATGTTCCGTATCAGCAGTTGTCATCGCGCATTTATCCCGGCTGGACCGAAGCACGCATTCACAAGAGCATCATCATCCGCACCCACGCTGACCCGAAAGCACTGATGCAGAGCATGCGGCGGATCATCTCAGAGCTCGCGCCCGAATCCGCCATCTTTGGGATTACGACGGTGGAGCAGTCGGTCTTGCAGTCGGCCACCCCCTGGCGCTTTCTCTCTCAGGTATTGGAGCTGTTCGCCGCGATCGCGCTACTCCTCGCCGTAATTGGAATGTATGGAGTCATTTCGTACTCCATCGGCGAACGCCGCCACGAACTCGGCCTGAGGATCGCGTTGGGAGCACAACCTGGGCAGGTGCTGGGACTAGTCTTGCGGCAGGCAATGGTGCTCTCGCTCATAGGAGTAATGATCGGCGTCGCGGGCTCGTTCGCCGCCACGCCACTGCTAGCGAAGTTTCTCTACGGTGTGAAGGCTCACGATATGCTGACTCTGGTCTTAGTGTCGTCGCTCCTGATGGCGGTCACATTCGTCGCCAGCTACGTTCCCGCCCGCCACGCGACGAAGATCGATCCCATGCAGACCCTTCGACACGAATAACCTGCGATTAGACATAAAGTTCTTCGGACTTGAGCAGACCTGACGGGAATGATCGGACGTCCGAGACCATCGTCAGTTCGCCATAAATCGCAATTACACTCACAGTCAAACACTGATCAGTTCGATCACTCACCTGATGCCGCGAGGAACCAGAATGCAAGCATTCCCAGCCCACAAATAGGCGCGTGCCATCGCAACGGACCTGGTCGCCACACGCCACCGATGCCAAACAGGATTCCGGCGAGAGAAAGCGAAACTCCCCACCGAAATATTCTGAGGAGCAATGGATCGTAGTACGGAAAGTGGTGAACTTGAGCATACGCAACCGACAAAACGGCCACGACGGCCGAAGCTGTTGCAAAAACGAATCCGATCAAGGAAAAAATCGCCGGGGCAGTTCGCTGTTTTGGTTGCCGCGTCCATCTTGTCCATCCCCAAATCAGCGCAACTGGCGCCACCAAGTAACCGATTACGACCAGAAATCCAACCATGATCTGAACGGAGATGCTCACAGCCGGGGGCCTCCGGCCCGTATTGTATGTCCGGCCCAGAGATTGTTGGCGAATCCCGTTAACACTTTTTGACCCGGACGGGTTGTCGGGCGATTCTTGGTGAGTGTAACCGCCTGGTTACGTAAACCATCAGGAAACAGCAAGGAACGATATAGGAGTCTTTCTGGCTATTGCAGCTTCGCGTACTCCGCCTTGGCTTGCTTCAGGATGGGGATGTCGGGGTCAGCGTCTTTCCAGAGGGTGAAGAAATCTTTGTAGGCAGCGAGTGCCCGGACGCGGGCGGCATCGGAATCAGCTCCCTGCGAGGTTCTCGATTGCAAAGCGTTAGCCCGAGCCACGCCCAGATGGGCCAACGCCCCCGTCCAGCAATTCCACACAATGCCGCTGTGGTCGATGATCTTCTGAAACTCGGCGGCGGCTTCTTTGCCCTGCCCGGCTGCCAGGTATGCCTCTCCTCGAACGTACACGTGATAGAGGCAGGAAATATTGGCGACGAACAGAATTTGCCCCAACTCGATGGGGGAAGCAGCCTGCAGGGCGGTCAGGGCAGCAGCAGGGTTCTTCTTGTCCAGCGCCAACTGGGCCTGAATCGCGGGCAGCCAGAGCGACTGCATCTGCGTGTCCAGCGGGAAGCGTTTCCCCAAGTCTTGCGCCAACGATTCGGCGCGTGCCGTATCGCCCGCCATGGCAAAGGCCAGCGCGGCTTCGACTTCGACGCCCTGACTCGTGGGAGCCAGCTTCAAAGCCTCTGCTGCTGCCTGCCGCGCTTCCGCAGGATTGCCGTAAGCGGCTTGTGCGAGAGCTGCATTCTCCTGCCAGATCGCCCCATTTTCTTTGCTGTCCGCCCGAATGGCCGAGTCCACCGCCCGCTTCGTCAGTTCCCGCGCCTTGCCCAGATGACCACCATACGCTTCGGTGTCGGATGCCAGCCCCAGCCCCAAGTTCTCTTCGGGCCTTCCCACAAACCACTGTTGCTGTTCCGCCATTGCCCCTGAGTCCGAGCCGAGAAAGGCAAGAGCGTAGAGAGCATTGCGAAGATAGAAGCTATCCAGTTTTCGCGCCTGCGCTTCGTGGATGACCAGCCGCGTTTCGTCGAAGCGCTGCAAGGAGATCAGGGCGTTGCCAAGACCTGCGTAAGGGGCGAAATTGTCCGGGGCGAGGCGGAGGCTTTGCCGAAACGACTCCGCGGACTTTTCATACTGTCCCTGCCCAGTGTACACGTTACCCAACCCGAGATGCGCTCCGGACTGTCGCGGGTAGTTCTCAATCTCCTCCTCATACGTCTCGGCCGCTTTATCCAGTTCTCCGGTTGCATTCGCATAGTAGCTGGCAGCGATCGCCAGCTTTTCCCGTTCGCTGGCATGTTCCCGCAACTGGAATGCTTTGGTGTAGTAATCATTGCCCCGCCCTAGCTCGCCGAGACTGAAGTAGTCGCTGCCCACCTCCAAGTAGCCCATGGCAAAATTCGGATCAAGCTCGATGGCACGCTGATCGTAAGGCAGGGCCGCGGAGGGGCCTTTCTCGTTGTTGGCTTTTAGTCCAAGGCTGAACGCTTTCAGAGCTTCGAGCGAAGACGTGGTGGCCTGTTCCAGGGGAACATCGAGTTTCTGCACCGTCGCCAGCGATTCGCCCAACTCAGTGCGCAGCTTCGATGCCGCCTCGCCCAGCGNNATTGGCTGCCCAGACTGGCAATTGACCCGGCAAGATAAGCCTTGCTGCCCGCCCGCTGGCAAAGCTCGCGGGTGACCTCAGGCGTGAGTTTCGTCCCCGCCGGGCGGGACATCAATTTCAAGGTCGCCGTAACTTTATTCTCCGGCAGCACATTCAGAAATGGCGACTGGTTCAGGGAAACGCTGAGCGCGGTTTTGAGTGTGTCGTCGAAGACTGCATCGCCTGTGGTGTTGGCGAAGTCGGCAAGGACGATGGTGTCTTTGTCGGTGAGCGGCTTGGGTTTGTGAGAACGGTAGTAGAGGCCACCCGCAATCACTGCGACGGATGCGACAACCGAGGCAACCGCGATCTTCCACAGATTTCTCTTCGGCGGGTGTTTCCCGCTTTCCTGTAGGGCGCGAACTGACCCAGAACCGGCGGCTGGCAGGTACCCTGTCTCGGTATCGCGCTTCAGCCGTTGCAAGTCCGTCCGCATTTCCGCTGCACTCTGGTAGCGGAGATTCCGATCTTTCTCCAGTGCTTTATTGATGATGTCTTCGAGCTTCGCCGGAAGGTTGCGATTGAAGCGGATTGCCGGCTGCGGATCAGAAGTCAGGATGGCAGTGAATATCAGCGCGGAAGTCTCGCCCTGAAATGGCAGTGTTCCCGCCGCCATCTCGTAGAGCACCGCGCCGAATGAGAACAAGTCGGTGCGCGCGTCCAGTTCCTTGCCCCTGGCTTGTTCTGGCGACATATAGGCAACGGTCCCGAGGGTTGCGCCGGGACTGGTCAGGTGTTGCTCGTCTACCGTCTGCGTGTTGGCAGAGGCAATCTGGCTGGAAGAAGATGCCGTCAGAGTAACCTTGGCCAGTCCGAAATCCAGAACTTTGGCATGTCCGCGCTCCGTGACGAAAATATTCGCTGGCTTGATGTCACGGTGAACGATTCCTTTCGCATGTGCGGCGTCGAGCGCATCGGCAATCTCAATGGCGAGAGAAAGAATTGACTCGGTCTCCATGGGACGCCCAGCGATCTTGTGCTTCAGAGTCATGCCGTCCAGAAACTCCATGACGATGAAGGGCTGACCGTCGCGCTCATCAATCTCAAAGACCATACAGATGTTCGGGTGATTCAGTGCAGAAGCCGCTTGCGCTTCGCGCTCGAACCGGGCAAGCGACTGCGCGTCGCTGGCCACGTCGTCGGGCAGGAACTTCAGGGCCACGAAGCGGTGGAGTTTGATGTCTTCCGCTTTGTAAACAACACCCATGCCGCCGCCACCGAGCTTATCGACGATGCGGTAATGAGAAATTGTCTGTCCAATCATTGCGGGAAATCTTAGGGGTAGGAGTCCAGGCAAGTCAATGAGAGATAGAGAGTTGACTGTCTATGAAGAGGTCAGGTGGTGAAAAATCGCGTTAGCGCTCACTGACGAGGATTTTGGCGAAGAAACGGGGCAAGCTTGTGCTATCGCCGAGGTTTGGAGACACATGTAACTGGCTGGTCTAGAGGTGGATGGCTGTTCTGCTCGCCAAATTTCTAGTCCGACGATCGACCCCGATGATTAGACAATAAACCTGGCTTCTTAGTGCTCATAGGGGCCGATCCTACAAACTTTGCGTAATGGGGTGGTTAGAGAGGGTCGGTATACGATGGCCGTTTCAGCAGCCGCACCCCGCCATTGTCTTGCCAGCGGCCGACTGACCGTACCAAAAGCGTACCAAATACCGGCAAATATACCGGCACCTCCCATTACTAACCCTATCTAACCCCTTTAGAGTGAATGGCCGGTGGGTGGATTGAGACCGTGTCAAGGTAGCGCTCTANNTTAAACCGACGGTCAGTTGGGGGCTGCAATGCGGACGACCACACGGCGGTCGTGTGCTAGGTGCATACATAAGGTCATTGTCTTAATAGTTATTACTTGCGGGAGCGTCGGCGGGGCTTATCGGCAATTAAACCAGAGGGGGCGCCCCCAGCTTCTTATTTCACGGTTCCGGACAAATACATCTCGACCACGCGATCTGCGAAGACTTCAGGCTTGGCGTCATCGAGATTGGTCGGAACGACCACCGTGAGTTTGTCATCCACAAAGCGGGAGATCTGTGTTTCGAAGCCCTGCCACGCTCCTTCGTGTTCGACACCCGGTGACCGTTCTTGGTGACGACAAACCAGCCAAAACCGTAGTGCCCGGAGTTCGGCTGCCCATTGTTGAGCTTGGCCACCGTCCACATCTCGTCCAGGCTCGATCGTTTCAGAAGCTTCGCTCGGAGCTGGTGCAATGAAATGTGGGCTGGATTATGGGTTGAGGTTTTCAGGCTGCTTGCTGCTAACCCATTGAAAGAAATGGTAGGCACGAGGAGACTCGAACTCCTGACCTCTACCGTGTCAAGGTAGCGCTCTAACCAACTGAGCTACGCGCCTACATTGTGTTTTCAAGCACTTGCCTTTTATAGCTTGGCATTGCCAAGCTCCAAATGGCTCCAATAACGAGTCCAGTCCCATTCTCGGCTGCTATCTGGCCGGTGTAACTAAACCCGACAAAACGAGCCGCGACTTGGGTTAGCGAAATGTCATTTTAACAGACACTTCCTTGAGATCCAACAGCTCGGTATGGGTCTTCGATGCCAGTAACCTCTCGTTCCTACGGGAAGATCATTTCGACAACCCGATGCAGTGCGTTTCGCTTCGCTTGCCGGTCTACGCCTCTCTTAGCAGTTCGGTGCGGTACTTGGGGGCGAGCGCTTTTACTTTCTCGATGAATGCCGAGTGATCCTTTTCAGAGAGCTTGGGCGGAGGTGTGATACGAGTGGCGACCGGAACTCCAACCTCCAAGAAGAATTTCTCCTGCCCGGCAGGAGAGCAAATACAGAGCATGCGTACGGCCTCACCAGAAGCGTTGTGAAACTGATGAGGAGCGTTGGCAGGAATGTTCAGGGTTTCGCCCGCGCGGACGGTCGAATTCTGGCCACGGAAGGTGGCTACCATCTGGCCTTCGAGGAGGATAAAGGTCTCCTCGAAATCATGCCGGTGCGGTGGCGGACCGCCGCCGGGCGGGATGTGCATGTCGATGACGCAGAAGCGTCCGGCAGTCTGCTCGCCGGTCACGGTAATGGTGTAGGTATCGCCGACCAGCCCAATGTGAGGCAGGTTTTCGAGTTGAGCAAGGGTGAGGCTGCGTTTGGGATCGTCCGGCGGAATTATCGGCTGAGCGGATGACATTTTGTTCTCCTCAAGGTCTTGTTTTGAGTCATTGACGCGATTCATTACTTCCAAAGCGCAGCGGTCTCCGCGGCGAAATCCTCGTAGCGGCGCGGAGCGTGCCCCAAGAGCTTCGTCAACTTTTCGATATCTCCCATCTCAGCGACGAACCCACGTTCGAGATACCCTTGAAACATCATGCGGATGTCGAATGCCGACCACGACGGAGCTGAATTTCTCATCTGCTCCTCGAACACATCCATGTCGTGACCTGCGTAACGAATCTCCTTGCCGAGCAAATTGCTCCAGATCGATGCCGCTTTCGGACCACTCAGAGCCTCCGGACCGTTAAGGTTATAAGGATTGCCATCGTGTTCGTCCGAAGTCAGAACGATTGCCGTTGCTTCCGCAATGTCTCGGATGTCGACCACGGAGATGCCTGCGTTGCCCAGCGGCGCGGGGTAGATTCCAGTCTTCAGGAGGGGGTCTTTCAATGTGGCATCGTTCTGAATGAAGTAGTTTGGGCGAATAATCGTCAAGGGAAATTCAAACTCCCGTAAGGCGCTTTCAATCGCGAGCCTTGAGGCAAAGTGTGGAACATCCTTGAAGTGTTCCACGCGGAAGACCGAGTGATAGACGATGTGTTTCAGCCTCAGCTTCTTGGCCAGATCGTAGGCGATGAGGCCTTGCGTCAGTTCATCGGGCGAGACGGCGTTCAATAGGTAGAGCTTGTCCACTCCGTGCATTGCCTTCTCTACGGAAACCGGATCCAGCAAATCGCCGCTAGCGACCTCGGCGCCCTGCGGCGTCGGAGTGCCGTCCTTCCGTACAAGCAGGCGAATGGCTGCCTTGCGCTTCTGCAGTTCCTTCACTACTTCTGCACCAAGCTTGCCGGTGCCCCCAATTACTAGAATCTTCATCGCCCTCCGTGTCCCTGCGCTCCCAGTTTGTTTCATTCTGCCGGTGCGCAGGTCTATGGATAGATGTTTCTTGCCGATCTCTGATAGATCGATAGGCGCAAGATAGAATTGCGTCAGTGCAACACTGTGGCTACTAGGCTCAACGAATAGACGCTGCGGAGTGGCTTTGCATGAATGACTTGGATCTCAACGATGTACGCACCTTCGTCTCGGTCGCGCAGGCGGGCACACTGACAGCTGCGGCGAAGGAGATGGGCTGTCCTGCTTCGACCGTGAGCCGGGCGTTGACTCGACTGGAAAAGCACCTCGCGGTTCTGCTGGTGCATCGAGGTCCCAGAGGCGTTGCCCTGACCGACGCCGGGAAGGAATACCTGCAATCGTGCAGACATGCGCTGCAGAGCCTTCAGCAGGGACGGGACGTTTTGGAAGGCCACCGCTCCAGCCCGGGCGGGCTGTTGAAGGTAGCTTGTCCCGTGACCATGGCGCGCGATACTCTCGCGCCCTTGCTGAAGGAATTTCTGGAACGCTATCCCGAGTTACGCGTTGAGATCGAACCCTATGCAGCAAGTTGGGATCAGGAGCCGCGAGAAGACGTGGACGTCTTCTTTAAACTGCGGGCGCCGAAGGACTCATTGCGGCGCGTGCGGCCATATCCAGGGACGGTTCGAGGACTTTTCGCCAGCCAAAACTATCTCAAAGACGCTGGAGATCTATCGACCCCGGATCACCTCCCGCTCCACAACTGCATCGGCTCCGCACCCTGGAAGTTGAGCAGGGGAAAAAAGGTGGTAACGCCCGATATTCTCTTTCGAGTGGTTACGAGCGATCCGACGGTTGCTCTGAAACTCGCCCTGGGCGGGTTTGGTATCGTCATTCTTCCGTTGTGGATGGCGAAAAGTCCGGAAGTTCGAAAGGCTCTGGTGCAGATTCTGCCGCAGTGGGTCCCGGAGCCGATTACTCTCTGTGCGTTATTCTCGAGTCCCTCACGGCTGACGCCGAAAGTGCAAGTGCTGCTGGATTTTCTCGACGAATACCTGGGAACCGATCGTGACCCTCGACTGATGAACGATGTTGCTGCAGGATATTTCTCAGATCGATCCCTTACCCCGACATTCGGTCCCTAACCATAGAGACCGAGACCAAGAACCGAACCCAGTTCATGGATGGTAGCAAACCGGAAGTCGCTTAGAGCACACACCCTCAACTCCGATAGGCCCTCGAACGGGCATCTGGGAAGTCACGAACCTCGTTCACCCGAAGCCGCGGAGAAAAGCTATTAGCGTCACTCCCTTGCTAGTCTCAGTCGCAGACGATGCGGCTTAGAAGTCAGGAACTCGGGGGAATTCGCGATTGCGCGATCTTGGCGACAACGTCCTTATCATGCACAAAGCTAGGCGGCAAGCCCGCAACAGGTTTGAGTTCATTTTGTCCGATATAGCGACGAATCGCTCGTGTGGATTGCTGCGACGAAATGCGTTCAATGACATTCCTAGACCCTGGCGCGTTTCCCAGTACTAATTCGCCGGAATCTCTGATCGCTCCGACACGAAAGACATCGCCTAACGCGACAATGCAAGATTTCCTGTATTTCGCTGCCTCAGAAGTACGATCGATCAACCACTTTGTTTTCTTTCCATGCAGGGATGCGCCTCGACGATTT
The DNA here is from genome assembly GCA_003156615.1 of Acidobacteriaceae bacterium. Next base: position 8,922 of record PMHI01000137.1, read on the forward strand.
GGTCGAGGTCGAAAGTGTGCCAATCTGGACGTGCCGTGCGACAGTTGGGGGTTGACCGACCAGTTCCTGAGGGGCGTCCCATGAAGAGATTCCAATTCTCCGCCATCCGTGGTGAAGCCGACCGCATTCGGGATAGCCCATGGGAGCGAAATTCTCGAACGATTCGGTACAATCTCTAACGTAAGGCGCTGACCTTTGTGGGCGTCGAGCCTGCGTCCTCAAAAGAAAATGCGATCGCCACATTGGGATGTTCTTTTCCGCGGATCTCCACATATGGATAGACAAAATAGTTTAGCGGGGGGCCTTCTTGAGCGGGGACGAGTTTGAGATCCCGTCCTTGCGTGAACTGCACCCGGTTCACGTCATGTGCGCCAAAAAAATAATCGTGTTTCTCCTGGTGCTTCCACGCCTCCGAAATATCGACCGGCACCCATCCCACTGAATCAAGATAAAACTCGGCCCAGCAGTGGTACCCGGGAATCTCGGCGGAATGCTTGTCGGCCGGGAGCGGGAAGCCTATCTGAAAGCGCGCTGGAATCTTCTCCGCGCGCGCCATCGAGATAAACACGGAGTGGAAATCCGTGCAGTTGCCGTGCTTCGCATCGCAGGCCCAGAGCGTGTCGCCGTGTCCCCAGCCAGTGCCNNCGCCTTTTCGAGGGGTGTGGTTGCGCCTTTTGTTTCCTGTTCGGCTAGCTGCGCAGGAACGCCGGTGACCGGCACTAAGTGGTCCGGTTCCAGAAACCGCGTCAACTCGACGCGAGACACCTTCGCGGACGGCGCAGCACCCGCTGGCTTCCCGTTGACCAGCACGACGTGCTCTTTTCGAACAACGTCATAGTCAACCGAAAACTTGTACTCGTCCTTATCGGGCTTCGGAGCTTCTGCGTATAGCACCTCGTTCCCGTATTCCGGTTGCCGAACCTGCTTCAGCGGTAAGTCTCCACTCTTGGAAGTAACTTTCACCTCCTGGAAGGCATCGGAGTGGGCCAGAGGAATCCAGACACGCAAGCGCTCGCCGGGGCTGACATTCTTCACCGTGAATGCGTAATGAAACGTGAAATGGCGTTCGTTCTGAGCAAGAGCCGGCAGAGAGGAGAATACGAGGAGCAGAGAGAGCAGAGGTCGACGCATCATGACGTATCCTTTTGACCAGGATCGCGTTTGTTTAAGCGCTCTGTGACCGGCAACGGCCAGCGGACGTCCCAGGCGGGGCTGTCGTGAGCGAAACCGCAGCCGCGCGGTCGCGGTGTGCATCTCATGGTTCAAAGCGCACGTTCGCAGTCTGCAGGTTGCGGGAGCGTCCTGTCAAATCCCCCTCTCGATTGCAAAAGCCCCGCGCCAAAAAGCGCTACCGAC
>PMHI01000692.1 GCA_003156615.1 Acidobacteriaceae bacterium
ATCTCCAGCGCGAAAACACCACCGTCTGGGACGGCGTCACCAATCCTGTCGCGGTCAAACACCTGCGCGAAATGAAGCCGGGGGAGCAGTTAGTCATCTACCACACCGGAGATGAGAAAAGCGCAGTGGGAACCGCGTCGGTTGTGTCGGTCGACGCGTCGGAGGCAAAGAATCCCCAGGTGAAAATCAAAGCTGGCAAGCCGCTGGCCAAGCCGGTGACGTTGGCCCAGGTCAAGGCAAATAAGCTGTTCGCCGATTCACCGCTGGTGCGACAAGGACGACTAAGCGTCGTGCCCTTAACCGACGCTCAGTACAAGTTTGTCACTGGCTTTTGAGTCGTCCGGCACGCGAACTTCAGTGCACCCGCGCGTCCCGCCGGATCAGAGCGTGATCGACAAAGAAGCCCAGCCCTATCGCCAACGGAATCACGCCAAACGTAGCCGCGATCATCGCGTCCGGTTCCTGGCGTCCGATCAGAGCGAAGGTCACGATATAGCCGAGAGCCCCGGCCACCAGCAGAATTCCCGAGCGCCGCGAACGCGCCGCCTCCGAGAGTTCCGGCTGCATCGGTACTTCTACGCCACGGGCGATCGCCGCCAAACGTTCTTCGCTGCGCAGCTTGCGCACGCGGAAAAAGGTGTACATGGCCGCCATGGGGATGCCAAAGACCATGACCACTGCCGCCAGTCCCACAGTGTTGCCGTCCATAATGCCTCCCGGTGCCGGCGCCAGGTTCAGCCTTAAGGTTCAGCGCCGTGTCCTAGATAAGTACGCGGTGCCCGAGAAGAAAGTTCCCGCCTCCGTTCAGCCATTCGAGTAAGCTTACAAAACTTTGCAAAACTCTCGACATCCGCGTAGCAACCCGGGCATACACTGGTGATTCTTATGCGAATGGCGGGCCAATCGACGGACTGTCTGCGCGTAGGCATTCAGCCTTGGGCTGCCGAAATCAAGGCCCGGGTCGAAGTGGGTGTCACGCCGGCCCAAGGATTCGGAAAGGTCACCAGCAAATGAGGTCTAAAGCGGTGGGAACGGGGCGACACCCTTGGTGTGGGCTGCGGCGCGAATGCGTGCTCACCATCTGCATCTCCGGATTGCTGTTCACGGCTCCTCTACGGGCGCAGGACGCCCAGGAAAAAGTCACCGTCGATGACATTTCCCGCAACTTCGTGGTGCATTTGCCCAAGGGTTACGACTCGCAGCAACACTATCCTGTCGTCATTCTTCTGCACGGCCGCAACCAGAATGCCGACGACATGCCACGGCTCACGCACTTTAACCAGCTCGCCGATAAGGATGGCGTGATTGCGGTCTATCCCAACGCCACCCGCGGAGAGTGGAATATAGGAGTGAGGCCGGAGCAGCCGTCGACGGCAACGCCGCGGCGCGGGTATGGCCGTCACGGAGGGTTTCCTGGCGGTGGAGGCGGTGGAGGCGGCTATCCCGGGGGTGGCGGTGGATACCCCGGGGGCGGGCAGAGTGGGGGACAGAATCCCGACGAGACCAAGAACAAGCCAGAGCCGGCAGACGACGTAGCTTTTCTTAACCAGATGCTCGACCAGCTCGCCCTCAAGTACTCCGTAGACACCCACCGCACTTACGCCACGGGCCTAGGCGATGGCGGCTTCATGGCGCTGCGCGTGGGCTGCGCCATGGCCGATCGCGTCGCCGCGATTGCCGCAGTCAGCGCCGCCCTTCCCAAGACGATGATCTGCCTGCCCTCGCGTCCCGTGCCCGCACTGTTCATGGATGGCACCGATGACCCCATCATTTCCTACGGCGGAGGCACCTACAAACCAGGCCGCTTCGCCGTGCTCTCCGCCGAAGACAGCGCCAAGACGTGGGCCAAATTCGACCGCTGCGGAGAAAAGCCAGCCCAAGGCAAACTACCCGCTTCAGAGAAGAACGGTAAGGAAACTAAAACCTTCACCTACGGCGGCTGCCAGGACAACGCACAGGTCGTTCTTTACAGCGTCAAGGGCGGGGGCAATACCTGGCCCGGAGGCGAGCAGTACTTGTCCGAAAAAGAAGTCGGTAAGACCAGCAGCGACCTCAACGCCAACGAAATCATTTGGAGCTTCCTGGTCACCCGGAAAATCGCGGGCGAGAACGCCGTGGAAAAGTAGCAGCTTCTCTTCACTCCAGATTCGGGTGCGCCCCGGGATAGAACTTGGCGATCATCCGTCCCGTCATCAGTCCGCCTTCATATTGGGGAAATGATTCCCTCATCCGCACCCGAATTTTGCATGGCCTGCGCGTTAGCGGGACTGCCCCGGCGTGATGGATAACCTGAATCGTTTTCACGAATTCTTTCAGAACTCGGAACCCTCTCACCGAATCAACTGCCGCAGCTCGCGCCGCAGNNCCATCTTCCTGCCCGTTACAAATCCCTCGCGCAAGGCAATGAACGCCACTGGAATCTCCCCCGCCACTCGATCGGGCCGGCCCACAACGCCGCACTCCCGCACCGCCGGATGCTCCAGCAGCACTGCCTCCACCTCCGCTGGCGCCACGGAAAATCCCTTGTACTTGATCATTTCCTTGCTCCGGTCGACCACCCGGTAAAATCCCTCGCTGTCGCGCGTCACGATATCACCCGACCAATACCATCCGTCGCGCAGCACGGCCGCACTCGCTTCCGGCTCATTCCAGTAACCCTGCATGAATTGCGGCCCGCGCATCACCAACTCTCCCGGCTCGCCCGCAGGAACCTCCGCCGCACTGCTCGCAGAGATCTCCGGATCGGTTTGCCCGATTACCCGGCAATCCGTTTGCGCCACCGGATGACCGATCGAGTCCGGTCGGTACAGTTCGGGCTCCAGATAACCCACATGGGTCACGGGCGAAGCTTCCGTCATCCCATAACCCTGACACACGAGAATGCCCGTCAGCGCCCTGAATCTTCGCGGCAGGTCCGGCGCCAGCGGCGCCGCTCCAGACTTCACCCAGCGCACCCTGTGATTCTTCGGAAACTCTCCGGCCTCCGCTGCCTGGCAGAGCGCGTTCATTGCCGGGGGCACCAGCGGCATGGTGGTAATTGATTCCTCCGTCAGCAGCGATGTCAGTTGTCCCACATTGAAGCGCGGCATCAGCACCAGCGTCGCTCCCAGAATCAGCGCCGGGTTGAGCATGACATTCAAGCCATAGATGTGATAGAGCGGCAGGAAGCAAAGAATATTGTCNNCAGGTTGTAATGCGAAAGCATCACCCCCTTGGGCAGCCCCGTGGTGCCGCTCGAATAGGGCAGCGCCGCCAAAGTCTTCTCTGAGCCTTGATGGGGCCGCGGCAGCGTCGCGCTTACCGGCTTCAGCAGATTGGAAAACCGCTCGCTTCCGCTTCCCTGCTCTCGCGTGCAAAATACTCGCCGCAGATTCGGCAGCCCCGCCAGATTGATGCCGTCAATATTCGTTCTATCGGTGATCAGCAGCACTGCCCCCGAGTTCCCCAACTGGTGCCGCACTTCCCGCTCGCGATATGTCGGATTCAGCAGCGTCGGAATCCCCCCCGCCAAAGTTGCCGCGTGGTAAGACGCACAGAACTCCCACGAATTGGCCAGAAAGATGGCGACCACTTCTCCCGGCTTCAGCCCGGCCTCAACCAGCCCGCGAGCCAGCGCTTCCACCGTCTCTCCATATTCCGCATACGTGATCCGGCGGCCGCACGAAGTATCCACCAGCGCAGTCTTCTCCGGATGCTGTCGGCAGGAGGCAAAGATCGCATCGTGTACAAAGACGTTGTTGGGATCGGCGTAGAGTTGGGTGCGCAACATGGCAGGGAGAGATTGTATCGGAAAGGGCCCAATTTAGGCTGTGTGGGAGACTTGGGCGGCGGTCTGGTTCTAGCGGAGCCACACCGCAAACGACTTATTCGGTTTGCTGGGCGGCCTCCACGTAGGCACGCAGTTCTTCCTGGTCTTCGGGCAACATTTTGGTGAACTTGATCCCGTTTCCCACCTGCGTGTGACAGGTGACGACTATGCCCAGCGCAAGTATCGTCACGTCAATCTGGAGAGTCATTTCGAAAATGGTCCCGATGGGAAATGGGAACATGGTTTCGATATAGCAACCGCTTTCGCTGATGTCGGAGGTCGCGCCACGATGGGGAATATCGTTGCCAGGGACACGCAGCTCTACCGGGACGCTCACTTTGACGCGCGGAGAGCTTCTCTGTGGTGATGGTTGCTGGTTGGACATGGCGACATTCTACCTCGATACCCTCCTACGGCAGACTGACGAAAGTCCACCCCCCTAGCTCGCCAGTTTCCGTAGAAACTCCTGCTCGTCCATGCGGTACTTGAAGGCCTTGCGCCCGTCGATGAACACGACTGGGACTTCGTCATTGAACTGCCGTCGCAGTTCGCTGTCGCTATCCACATCCACCTCCCGCCAGGTGAATCCGCCGCGGCGAGAGAGCTTGGCGAGGCTCTCCTTCACCAATTCGCAGAGATGGCATCCCTTGCGCGAATAAACTACGACCTGGCGGGACTCCGGCACGCCGCGATTTTACCGTTACTGCCTCACCCTCTGGCAAGAAAAAACCGAAGGTGACGGTCCCTGGCATGAAATGGCCTTCCCGGATCAGGAGCAAAGTTCAGGAGTAAAATCCGAAAATGGCTCTCCTCGGTTCCCAACCTCTGCGCGACAAGACCTGCCTCATCACCGGCGGCGCCCGGCGTCTGGGACGCGCCTCTGCCCTCGCTCTCGCCCAAGCTGGCGCCGATGTCGCCATCACCTTTCGCAATTCCGCCCGGGAGGCGCAACGCACTGTCATCGATCTCTCCGGCCTTGGGGTGCGCTCTTTCGCCTTGCACTGCGACGTTACAGATGAGGCCAGCGTCAAGTCCATGTTGAAAGAGGCGGGACGCGAACTGGGCCACATCGATATCCTGGTCAACAACGCCGCCAACTATGCCACCGCTGACTTCGAGCGCCTCACCCTGCGCCAGTGGGATGCGATNNCGGATCGAAGCGACGGGAAGAAATCGCAGCCAAGATCATTCACATGGGTTCGCTGGGCGGCCTGCGTCCCTGGGCCACGCACGCGCATTACTGCTCCTCCAAAGCCGCCTTGCACATGCTCACCAAGGTCATGGCAAAGGCGCTGGCACCCGAAATTGCCGTCAATGCGGTCGCTCCCGGCATGATCGATCTCGGCGAGAAGTCGGCCGCCGCCTTCATGAAAAGCATGGCCAACCAGACTCCGATGCGGCGCAATGGGCGTGCAGACGAGATTGCCGCGGCCGTCCTGTTCTTCGCCACCGCGCCCCAATTCATTACAGGCCAAATCCTGGCCGTCGACGGCGGCCTGGGCCTCTGAGGGAGGCGGACGTCGGAAATCCTCCCTTCGATAGGTTTGGGAAGGGCACGCGAGTCGTCTCCTTAGCCACTCAAAAAACATCCGCACTTTAGCGTTTGCGGTAAGCTTCCCCTCCCCGCGACAGCTCCAAAGTCCGCCAATCCCTTCAGCCGAAGTGGGATGGATGATCCGATTAAGTTCCGAAACACGGGTTCGCGGGAAAGCCACCCCTTTTGGCATGTTCCCGCACCATCGCTTCATTAGGAGTGATATCGACGCAGTCTGGTCCTGGGTGACATAGCTCTCAAGCCACTGAAACTGCGGCCCCAGGTTCTTCAAGACGCCACAGGATTTTGCGAAATCGCCGGAACCTGCTCCTGCGTCAAGCTTCCCGCATCGAGGATTTCGCGCTCAATGACATATTTCGGAGCCTCTTCTTTCCTCCCCTTGACGGTTCACCACAAGTCGTGCCCATTCTGCCGAGAGATTTATGTGGTGGAGCAGGAAATAGTCCACTTGACCAGGAACCCAGCATCCCTCTTCTGCGCTCTTCCGGCTCAAGGTATAGTGNNTCGCAGCTTCCCAAAGTGCTGCATGAAGTCGGCGGCAAGCCGCTGCTCGCCCATGTGATTGCGGCCGCCACGCGCGTAGTCCCGCCCAACGATGTCTTCGCCATCATCGGCCACGAAGCCGACCGAGTCCGCTCTGCCGTCGCCCACACCGGCGTCAATTTCGTCCTGCAGGCTGCGCAGCGCGGGACTGGCCACGCTCTGATGGTCGCGCAGCCAGCCCTCTCCGCCTACGACCACATCGTCGTTCTCTCGGGAGATGCTCCGCAGATTACGCCCCAAACCATCGCCCGCCTGCTCAACTTCCAACTCGATGAGCAGGCCGCCATGACTTTGCTCAGCGCCGACCTCGACCACCCCACCGGCTACGGCCGCATTATCCGGAACAATGCCCACGGCGCCGAGGTTCGGGCCATCGTCGAAGAGAAGGCCGCCAGCCCGGCCCAGAAAAAGATTCACGAGATCAACGCCGGATTCTACGTCTTCGCCGCGCCGCAGTTGTTCTCGCACATCGGCAAACTCTCCACCGCCAACCCGCATGGCGAGTACTACCTCACCGACATGGCCGAAGTCCTGCGCCAGGCCGGGCAGCGCGTCGTAGTCTCGAAAACGGAAAACTCGCGCGAAGTTCTCGGCGCCAACACGCGCGCCGAACTCTCTTTCATTGACTGCCAGATCCGCATGCGCAAGTGCGATGAACTCATGGCCGAGGGTGTCACCATCTTCTATCCTGCCACCTGCGTGATCGATAGCGACGTTGAAATCGCCGCCGATACCCTGATCGAACCTTTTGTTCAGATCCTGGGCAAATCGCGCATCGGCGCTGCTTGCCGCATTCGCTCCTATTGCGTGATTCGCGATTCCGAAATTAGCGACGGCGTTCTGATCCGTCCGGGATGCATTCTGGAAGAAGCCCGCATTGGCCCCAGTGCGGTCCTCGGTCCCTATTCTCATCTGCGCTCCGGCAGCGATATCGGAGAAAGCGCGCACGTCGGCAATTTTGTCGAGACCAAGAAGATCAAGCTGGGCAAGGGATCCAAAGCCAATCACCTCACTTATCTCGGGGACGCGAAAATCGGCGCGGGCGTAAATATCGGCGCCGGAACCATCACCTGCAACTATGACGGCATGGCTAAGCACACGACTGTGATCGGCGACGGAGTCTTCATCGGGAGCGATAGCACTCTAGTCGCCCCCGTGCGCGTGGGCAAAGGCGCTTATGTGGGCGCAGCGTCGTGTATCACCCGTGATGTTCCCGAGGACGCGCTGGCGATCGGCCGCGCACAACAGATCGTGAAGGAAGGCTGGGCCCGCGAGAAACGCGCCACGCGCAAACCAAAGTAGCTTTTCACCACGGAGACGCGAAGGCACGGAGAGGAAAAAACGTGGGGAAAGAACGAGCCCCAAAAACAAAGGCGCCGAGACCACGGTTTTTCTCCGTGGTCTCAGTGCCTCCCGTGGTAAGGTTTGCCCTTCCTAGTGCGAAAGCGCTGCAAATAGCGGCGAATGCATCAATGACTGAAACTGCGCGTCGCTGTCCTTGAAGTGCATCAAGAACTTCGGGCCGTCAGAATCGACCGTGGCCATATCCATGGCTGCCTTTTCAACGGGCGTGGCGCTGCTTTTCTTGTACATAATGGCAGCCTTCATCACCATGGAGAGCGTCCCCGCAGTGATCGAGTCGGCCGTTACAACCGTCAGATCGAAGTTCACGCCGCTCGAAAAGTCCATGGTGTAATACGAGCCCAATACTCGCTTCTTCACCGTCTCGTAGTCGGCGATCTTGGCCGCGTCACCCAGCGCCGAACGCACCATATTCTGCGTACCCATTTGGTCCAGGATGCTCCAGAAAGGAGCTGCATCGACGTTGGACAGCATGTCGGCCATGGTCGAGTTCGTATCGACGCCCATGATATCTCCGTCGCGGGTGTCCAGACCGAGTTTCACCGCCGAAGGTTCGCCAAACAGCAGCGTGCTGTCATCAAGAAAGGTCATCACGAAGCCGCCATCCATGGGATAGAGACTCGAGTTGCGATACTTTGTGGGCTTGATCTTCAGCAGCGTCAACTTCTTGAGCACGGCCTTCGTGTTGAAGGGCCCGCTGGCGATAAAGATCACCTTGACCCCCTGCTTGGCAGTACGAAACGAGGGCAGGGTGAGCGTGTCGATATCCTTGTCGGGGTTGACGCCGACACCTTTCAGCGCGTCCTCGGCCTGCTTTACGCTTTCCTGCGAATCCATTATTTGGCTCTTCAAGGCGGTCGCGGTCGGAGAGTCTCTGAGCGCCCGGTAATCCACTGAAATCAACTGCTGCAAATCTGCCGGAACCACCGAGCGCGTCGACGAACTCAGAGGCATGGCATTCGCCATGCCCACGAAAAGCACAATCAGCGTTACAAAAGATAAACAAGACTTCACAGTTTTCATAACTGCCTCGGTCCTCATAATAGTTTTCTTAACCCTGAACTCACAAAATAATGAACGGGATTTCCCCCGTGTCTTGCGATTTAGATGCAAGGTCCATGCCTTCCCGTTACCCAGTTCCCCTCTATTCTAAGCCAGCCAACCAGTTCCCTGCCCAGCCAAAGGTACCAGTCTAGTGATCACTTTGGGACAGCATTCCCTCCGGCACAACCGTTGCACACTTCGCCGCCAGGAATTTGTCCAGGCCAGCCCGTTTTCACTTCAGTCATCATCGGGATCGCTGGCCGGGCCCGAGTCGCTGGCGCACGTTGCCGCATCGAGCGGCGGTGGCGGTTGCTGGATGGTCTGAAACCCGATCGGGGTCTGAGCAAAATTGAAAATGTCGGAGAGATCGTCGGCCGGAGCGTCTGCATAGCCCAGCGACGGCAAATTGAAGTTCGACTCAATGAACTTCAAAATGCTTCCAAAGTCATGCGTAATGTGTGAGATGAAGGCCGGCTTGGCGTAAGGCGACATCACCACCATGGGCACGCGGAATCCGTACACATATCCGGATCCCCAACTGCTGTTGTTCACGATGACCGCCGGCGGAACGTGGTCGTACCAACCTCCCCAGTCGTCCCAGGTGAGGATGACGACCGTGTTCGACCAATAGGGGCTGTCGCCGATGGCGTTGACAATCGAAGTTACCCAGGATGGACCGCAACCGTTGTTGATTCGGGCATGATCAGAATCCTGGCCAGTAGGAATCACCCAGCTCACTTGTTGGAGCTGAGTGCTGGCGATGTCGGTGAGGATCTGCGCGTTGCTCTGGGTTTGGTTGAGGACAACCTTCGGCGACATGCCGGTCCAATCCGATCCCGTACACTCTCCCCCAGTGGGGGCACTCGGTACGCACATGTGCTCAATCGCATCGGGAGCAGTCCAGATAGAGCCGGCCAACGGCGCGTAATAGCGCCAGCTGATGTTTGCATTGTCGAGCGAGTCCGTGAGCGTGGGATGCTCAAAGCAGGGGTAAATCGGCGGGTTGCTGGTCTCACTGCCCGCGGCATCGATCACAGCGACCTTCGCGCCCGCGGGAGCGATGCAACCCGCGGCGCCGGCAACCCCTCCCGGGTTCTCGGCCGCAAACAAAGGGCTGGTGGCCGTTGGCGCTGACGTCCCCGAAATGATGAATTGATGAGCCGGAAAACTTGGCCCCTCGTTGGTCTGGAACATGTGATCGGCAAAGGCGTACTGCTTGGCCATGGTCAAGTATGGCTGAACGTCGTTCGGATACACGTACATAAACTGCGGGTTCGGGGGTGGTGGGCAGTGGCCAGTTGACGAGTCGCACGAATTTGGGATCAGGTTAGCGCCATCCATCGCACACTTTCCGGTGGCCGGGTTCAGGTCGCACATATCCACGAAAGCGCTGTGGGCGTGGCTCAGATCGTAGTTATCCGGGTTGCCATTGGTGGCGGTCGTGCCGAGGTCAATCGGACCTAGCGTGATCGTCGCTTCTGTCGAGTCCGTTCCGCTGCTGGCGATGTCGTACTGGGAGGCGGTCGGGTTCGTGCTGTTGCAGTTACTGGGGTTGCCGTTCGGCGGAAGACACAGTCCCTGAAACAAATTGTCGGGCGTGCGGTTTTCCTGGAAGATGATTACCACGTGCTGAATCACCGATGCCATCGTCAAGGTCAACGTCTGAGGGCCGTTGCCGGGAGCCAAATCGTTAGCATCGCTTCCGGTGACGGTGATCGTAACGCTAATGTCGGGTGTGCCGATCGACGTAGAGAGTGTCAGCGTTGACGTGGCCGCAGCCGTGCCGCTAATCACGACTGGAGACGCGCTGAAGGAACAAATGGGAGGCGGGGTCGCGCCGGTGATGCTGCTGCAAGAAAGGCTGACACTGCCGGTATACCCATTGACCGGAGTCACGGTGATGGTCGAAGTGGCCGTGCCTCCAGCTGTGACCGAAGCTGGGCTCAACCCTGCGGCACCGAGCGTGTAGCTGGCCTTTGCGGGGGGCGGCCCTGATGAAGCGCCACCACCGCAGCCGCTCAGACTCAAAAGAAATGATACGGCAGAAAGCAGCAGGATTGAGATGGATAACCATGCCGAGCGGCTCATGGCGGAGGTCCTTATGTGAAGCGCANNTTCCTACCCCTCACGCCTGAACCCCGCTGTGGAACTTTCCACTCGGTTGGCGCAAAATTATTGAATGGCATCCGGAGCAGAGATCAGCATACCGTAGAGACGTGACTAGCTGCGTCGTCTCTTGCTGTCCCCGCCCCAGTCATTTTCAGCCACGTCCCGAGTATAAAGCATCGAGTTCACCGCTTGATGAGGTCCATCCTCTTTCGTACCTCCGCCGCGAAAGCCTGCTCCTTTAGCGCGGCCAGATTGATTTCCACATTCGCCAGCGCGCCCGTAATCGCCGCCCCAGCCAGGGCTTGCGCCGTAGTCAAGTCCGACTTCATGTTGGGATTGCTGACGGCAAACAGGCTCTGCACAATCCCCGCCACTTCATACGCCTTCTCCGCCACACTGAGCGGAATAACGGTCGCCAACTTAACCGCGGCATCGACCAGCACGTCGGCCCCCGCAGGATCCGCCTTCGCCTGCCGGTAAGCCTTCATGACAGCATTGTAAGACTCCGCGTCCTTATCTACCGCAGCCTTCAACTCTTCCCGCAACGGGCCCAACCGCCCGATCGCCGCGCTCAGTTGTGACTCGTATAGCAGATACGCCTTCTTCCCTCGCGACATCGCCGCCACCATCGTTGCCAATCCCGCCGCCATCGCACCCGCTGCCGCCGCTGCACTGCCGCCGCCCGGCGTAGCCGTAGGCGCCGCCAGTTGTTCGACGAACGGTTCCACTCCCGCCCGCAATCCGCCCACTACCATCTTCCCACTCATCACCGCCGTCAGTCGGTTTTCCAAAATCAAAGACGAATCAAAATTTTCCACCCGCAGAAACCACTCCGCCGNNACCACTCCATACCGCTCCGCTTCTCGCTTCACCATTTCAAACACGCGATGCACCGGCGTCTGCTCGAAATCCGTCAGATTCATCGAGACCTGCGCCAGACCCCGCACCAAAAATCCTGCACCCTTCACAAACCGCATGCCTCCGCTCGAAAACCGCACCGCCTTCGCCACCTTCTTCGCGATTTCGACATCCGGAGTGTTCAGGAACACGTTGTAGGCAATCAAAAACTTCCGCGCTCCCACCACCGTCGCCCCCGCCGTCGGATGCATCCGGGCCTCGCCAAAATCCGGCTTCCGCGCCGCATTCGTCCCAATCTCTGCCCGTATCCCCTCAAACTGCCCGCGCCGGATGTTTTCCAGATTCTGCCGCTCCGGTGTCGCCGCGGCCGCCTCGTACAGATAAACCGGAATCTGAAATCGCTTCCAAACCTCTTCGCCCACATGCCGCGCCATGGCTACGCAATCTTCAATCGTCACTCCATCAATCGGAATAAAGGGCACCACATCCGCCGCACCCATTCGCGGATGCGCGCCCTTATGCGCATTCAGATCGATCAAGTCCGCGGCCTTCCCGACTCCGCGAATCGCCGCTTCCTGAATCGCCTCCCCCTCGCCCACCAGCGTAATCACGCACCGGTTGTGGTCCGCATCCATCTCGCGGTCCAGCAGGTAGACTCCA
>PMHI01000737.1:0-8388 GCA_003156615.1 Acidobacteriaceae bacterium
GTTGGCCGCCTGCCGCCGTGTGACTACCAGCAGCAGGAGCATGCGACTGCGTGCTCGGTCGTGCAGCTTGCGTATGAGACTGTGTACTCGGACGCGCCGCCGCCGCGTGCGACTGCGTGCTTGGATGCGACGCCGCTCCACCGCTCGGACGTGCCGCTGGACGCGCCGGCGCGCTGCCGCCCTTTTTTTGACTGAATGCCATTGCAGGAATCATCAGCAATAGCAAAAGCACTCCCCACTTCTCGACCATCTTCTTCAAAGTCTGATTCATAACGCCTCCTGGACCTTTCGACCATCTCACCGCCACGCTATTCCCGGAAACACTGCCCTTCATCAGAAGTTGCGGATTCTGGAGTTTATCTCGCATCGACCCCTGACAACGGACGAAACTCGCCGATTCCACGCACGTCTTTGAATTATTTCCAAGACCGGAGGGGAGACTGCAGGACGCACAGTCCAGTTGCGATTAGACGCCGCCGACAGCCCACACCCCTGGGGCGAAAAAACGTTATCAGAAGTTGGCTTCTCGCGCAATGATTCTTAAGGGCCATAGGCGCCGCGGTTTGCTAACTACGGAGAGACCACCCCTACTTCCCTCCGCCGACCCGCTGCTGTAATCTATCTTTCTCTCCCCGGAGGAACCGCTTTGCGCTACCTCGACCGCCTGCAACCCCTCGCGCTCCTCGTCATGCGCCTCGCCCTCGGCGCGGTTATGGTCGGCCACGGATATCACAAGGTCTTCGGCGGACTCCACCACCATGCTCAGGTTGTCGCCAGCCTCGGACTCCCCGCCTGGACCGCCTACCTCTCCGCCTTCACCGAATTCATTGGCGGACTGCTCGTCCTGCTGGGCCTGTTCACTCGCGTGGCTGCTTGCGCCATCTGCATCAACATGTCCGTCGCCATCGCCAAGGTGCACTTCCACAACGGGCTGATGGGCAACGGCGGCTACGAATTCCCCCTGGCTCTAGCCGCCCTCGCCTTCGCCCTCATCTTCCTCGGTGCCGGCCCCATCGCCTTCGACCACATCCTCCCCTCCGGCGGCCGCGGGAAATCCAAGTAAGCGGGAGTGGACCCGGCCATTCCCACATTCCTCTCCGCACGTGCCCCGTCCTTGTTTCTCCGTTCTTCGGAGACAAAAGGGCGGGGATTTTGCTCGCCATGCACCCGTTCCCATTCCGGGAAGAAAGAAAGAAAATCCTCCGATCGGCCCTACCCTCTCACTCCGGCCTACGATTGTCTCCCTATTCCTTGGGGCAGTGGTGCGGATTCTACTTCGCCGGAAATGTGGTCGCGCCCGAGCTTGTTCACTGGCACATGAGTCGAACCGGAACGAGCGCAGCTCTGCCTGGCGGCCAGGCCTCTGACAGTTCGCTCAGAAATTTCTGAAATAATAGGCAGCAGAATCGCGAAAGCCCGCCTTCTACTTCGGTATCCGCAGTCACTTTTCTTACCACCCCCTCTTGCAGTACCTTTGGGGATGTGAGCAGGTTCGTGGTCGTGTGCGCCTTCGCGCCTGCTTTGGAGAAAACATGAGCCGCTCTGTTGTCGTCCGTTTGTTGCTCGTCGGGTTCCTCCTCCCTGCCATCTTTATCGGCTGCAATCGCGATCCCAATGTGCGCAAACAGAAGTTCGTCGAGAGCGGCAACCGCTACCGCGACCAGGGCAAGTTCCGCGAAGCAGCCATTCAGTACGCCAATGCGGTTCAAGTCGATCCCCGCTTCGCCGAAGGGCACTATCAGTTGGGCGAAACTTATCTCAAGCTGAAGGAGTATCAGCGTGCCTTCGGCGAATTCTCCCGCGCTGTTGATCTGGCGCCTGGCGATTATCCCTCGCACCTCGAACTCGCGAACTTGTTGATCGCAAACCGCCAACTGAAGGACGCCCAACCGCACCTCGACCTCCTGCGCGAACAGCAGCCCGACAACCCGGACACCCATCTCGCATGGGCCAACTTCTACTCCGCGAAAGACGACATGGCATCGGCCCTGCGGGAGATGCAGAAAGCTATTGCCGCCGACCCCAACCGCCTGGACTCTTACCTGAGCCTGGCTTTGCTCCAAACCCGCGCCAACCTTCCCGATCAGGCCGAGATTAATTTCAAGAAAGCGGCCGATCTCGGGCCCAAAGTCATGGACGCCCAACTTGCACTGGGAGGTTTCTACCAATCGCGCAACCGCATGCCGGAAGCCGAGCAGCAATTCAAGCACGCCATCGACGTCGATCCCAAGGATCCGGCCCCGCGCGCCGCTTACGTTCGCCTGCTGATGGCAGAACACAAGAGACCAGAAGCCGAAGCCTTCCTCAAGCAAACCAAGAACGGCTTCCCGGACAATTCCGAAGGCTACCGTATGCTGGGCGATTTCTATTTCGCCAACGGCGAGCTCGACCCGGCCGTTGCGGAGTACTCCTCGCTGTACAGCGAACATCCCAAGGATATTCAGGTCAAGAAAAACTACGTACAGCTTCTCATCCTGAAGAACCGGCTGGATGAAGCCACCGACCTGAACAACGAAGTCCTGAAGGCCAATCCGAAGGACGGTGACGCGCTCGACTATCGCGGCCAGATACAGCTCCGGCGAAGCGACGCCGCTGGTGCCGTGGACTCCCTGCAGCAGGCTCTCAAGATCGATTCCAAGAACCCGGTGGCCCACTATCACCTCGGCCTGGCCTTTGAGATGCAGCACAATGAGGCTCAGGCGGAATCGGAGTTGCGCGAGGCCGTCGGCCTGCGTCCCGAACTCACCGATGCGCAGCGCGCTCTGTCTACCCTGGAACTGCGCCACAGGGACTTCACCGCTCTCGCCCAAACCGCTCAACAGATCATCTACGGAGCGCCCAATGCGCCGGACGGCTACCTCCTGCGCGCTCTTTCCGAGATGAACCGCCAGAGATTCTCCGATGCCGAGCAGGACATGCGCAAAGCGGCCGAGGTCGATCCGGGAAGTCCCGCGCCTTACGTACAGATGGGCAATCTTCACCAGTTGCAGAAGCAGTACCCGGAAGCGATCAAGTTTTATCAGCAGGCGCTCGACAAGGATCCGGCCTGGACCGATGCCCTGCAGGGATTGATGAATACCTATCTGGCCCAGAAACAACTGGACCAGGCCATTGCCGCAGCCCGGACGCAAATTGCCAAGTCGCCCGGCACCAGCGGATTTTATGACCTGCTGGGCACGGCGCTGTTCCAGAAGAAAGATTTCAGCGGCGCCGAGGCCGCTTTCCAGAAGGCAGTTGAGCTGGACAAGAACAATTCGGATGCGCTCTTCAAGTTGGCCCAGGCGCAGGTCGCGGCAGGCTCGGTGAGCCAAGCTCTCGCCACCGATCTGCAATCGATCAAGGACCACCCGCACGACATCCAGTTCTACCTTCTCGCCGGCATGATGTACGAATCGCAAGACAGCTTTGATCAGGCCAAGGTCATGTACCAGCAGGCGCTGAACATTCAGCCGGATAATCCTTTGGCCTCCAACAATCTTGCCTACGTGATCCTCGAGCGGGGCGGCAATGTGGATGTGGCTTTCGCCATGGCACAAACCGCGCGGCGTGGGATGCCCGATTCGCCCGCTGCGGCTGACACCCTGGGCTTTGCCTACTTTCAGAAGGGCGTCTATCAGTCCGCGATCGATATGTTCCAGGAGTCGCTGCGGCTCAACGAAAAGAGAGGGGCTGCGGACGATCCGACCGTGCACTACCACCTGGGTCTCGCTTACGAGAAAGCGAACCAGCCTGCGCAGGCCCGCCAGCAACTGGAACGGGCATTGAAGATCAGTCCCAATTTCAGCGACGCGCGCAAGGCGTTGTCAGAACTGCACGGCTAGCTCGGCGCATGCTTCCGCTTTTTCGCAGTCGCCGATTCCCCGCACCGGTTTCAACGTGAAGCAGGTTACGCATCNNGCTTGTCTTCTGTCGAGACTGATCCATTTGGGTGTGCGTCGAGAACGGCGGCAGATGGATCTGGTCGGCACAGGAGACTGCGAGGTCCGCCGTCGAACCTTGCGCCACAAACTGCGAGATGAGCCCATCGATGCATGGAGAACCGGTTCCATGGGTTCCATCTTTTACTACAACCACGCGGCTGTTGGCGAGATCATGCGCTGCTTCGGCCGATGCTTCAGGCGGAGTAGCCGGATCGAGTGCTCCCGAGATCAGCAGTGCCGGTACAGCAGACTTGATCGGCGAATGGAAATCCTCCGGAATCGCGCCCTGCGCCCATTCGCGACAAGCTCTCTGATACTCGCGTACCTGAAAGTCGCCCAGGTAAGTGCCCTTGGTTTCGCGTCGAATTGTGGCTTCGGTGAGTCCGGGTATGTCTTCCGCGCAGATCACCGAAAGGCTCATGCCCCGGTCGAGAGTCTTGTCAATGGCATCTCTCACCATCAAAACTGCCTCCCCATACATCGTCCAATCGTTCTGATAGGCGCGGTGGATCATGGAGGGGAACTCGCTGACCAGTTCCGGAACGTAGAGCAACGGGCGTAGCTCTGCGACGAACATGCCGCGCGAAAGCGTTACGGCTTGGGTTGCTCCGGCATTGCGGTTCTTTACCTCAAAATGGGCGGGTGATTGGTCGAGGCGGTCGACGATGGCCGCGAACTCTTTCTTCAGATCGGGATAGGCTTTGTGGCAAGCATCGTCGGCGGCACAACGCCCGATCAACTGATCAATCGAGTTCTGAATGGTGCGCGAAAATGCCAGAGGGATTCGGTGCTCGGGCGGTGCTACGCCTTCGAGTGTCAGCGTCCGAACGTGTTCTCCATGCCGCCGCAGGTAGACGAGAGCGGCCCGCGTTCCATAGGAGCCGCCAAACACGTTGATCTTGTCATACCCCATCGCTTGCCGAATCTCATCGAGGTCATCGGCCGCGATGGAGGTTGTGTACTGCGTGAGGTCGGATTTCTGTTCCAGTGCGACGCGGCACGCGTGAGCCTTTTCCGGAGCCATGGATTCGGCGATCATTTCCTGTGCGTCTTTGGGATCGCGCAACTGGCACGGCAAGGGGTTCGATTTGCCGGTGCCCCTCTGATCAACCAGCACCACGTCACGCTGCTCCCGCACCTTCGTCGTGAAGCCCGCCAGCGGAAAGGTCTCGACCGCGCTTTGCCCCGGACCGCCCGCCAGGGCGAACCACGGGTCGCTCGCCGGTTTGTCCGAGATTGCCGGCAACACCATGATGTTCAGGGCAATCTTGCGCCCGCTCTGCGTGGATCGATTTTCGTAGACCTCGTAGTTTCCGCACAGTCCCTCAGTGTTGCCATCCACCGTGCGGCACGGTTCGAACGGAATGCGCCCCAGAGTTTTCGCTTTGAGCGTGAGCTTTTCTGCGGCCGCGCCCGGGCGATGCAGCGCGAGCGGAACCGAATTTCCGCCTTGCTTCCAAGTCCCGATCAGCTCTTTGCCGTCGTCGCTGAGTTTAGCTTCGTAAGCCGCCCCGATGCTCTTGAGGTCGAGGGTTAGCGCTCCATCCGGCGTTAACGAGACGGCATCGATCGGGATGGTAACGTTTCCCTGATCGACGCTGGTAAGTTTGCCGCTGAGGGTATTGTCGGCCGCTTGATCGATCTTCACGACCAAGTGCAGCCGCGATACCATCCCTTGCCACTCGCCAGCGACGCTGCGACCGGTGCTAGACTGCGCAACGGCTGGGGCTGCGTGGGACGCTCCCACCGCGGCCATGGTAAACAAGGTCGTGATGAACCCGATCATCGCTATGCCGGCAATCGTGAAGACACAGTTCTGCTGCCTCGTTCTCATCGAGTGTTCTCCTGTTCGATTTCTCTTATTCGATTTGTCTTAGATTTGGTCCGTCTAGTGACCCACGCGTAAGAACGCGAACAGCGCCACCCATCCGGCCAGGTAGGCCGCTCCAAACTGGGCCAGCGTATTCGCCAGATTCAAGGAATAACCGCGCGCGCCCTTCAGCACCAGCATGGGCGCAGAAGGTTGATAGCACACCGGCCATTTCGCGATTTCCGACTGCTGTAAAAAGTCGGGTAATTGCACGGGACGGGCACGCAAAGCCATCGCCAGCAGTTGCCTTCTCTTAACCTCCACCCAAACCCCGAGCCCGAGCGTGCTCATCACCCAGATTGCAACCCAGATATTGCGGAGCCGGTCAACGCCGGCCGGAGATGCGCTCAGCATGATCGGCCAGGACAGGGTCGCCGCGGCTACCACGACGCGGTTCCAATCACACATCATTAAGTAATACTTGCGAGTTTCCTCGCGTACCTGCATGTGCTCTGCCATCTGCGTCTGCGGCACCGGGGTGCGCCACGCCACGATCACACGCTTCACGAACAAAAGGCCCAGTTGCGCGTAGAGATAAAGAATCGGAAAGGAAAAAACATAGCGAAGATCGTGGTGATCGGGTGCCGCGAAGTAATCGCGGAGCAGCCAGAGAAACGCCGCCAGGGTGGATAGCGCCAACCCCCACTCTAACCTTGGGTTGGTATAGTCGCGCAAGCGTCGAGGCTGTAGCGAAAGTGATACGGCAGTAGCCGGCTGCTCGTCCTCAGGGACTGCGAAACGCCGGGCCTCGCGCTCCGCGATATCCACCGAGTAGACGT
The DNA here is from genome assembly GCA_003156615.1 of Acidobacteriaceae bacterium. Next base: position 6,570 of record PMHI01000737.1, read on the forward strand.
GATTGAGGTGAATCAGAGCGGCCTGCGCCAGCAAAAGGCCGACGAAATACGTCGGATGAGCGGGGTGCAACATGGCGAGCACGATCGGGATGTCGAGCGCGAAGGGAATCAACATCCGCATCCGGTAGTGAAGAAGAATTGTTTTGCCGGCGCCGTCGTAGAAACCGGCCTGCACGGCAACGTTGAAGAACCACTCTGGGCCCCGCAGGAGTGGTTGTGGCCAGCGACGGAAGCACCCGCGGATGCGTGACGCCCACCAGAAAAGGTAGAAGATCAAGATAAGGTTGGTCTGCGGCATTTATTTGTTACCCTTCCCCACTAGGTGTAGTTCGCTGATGACAAGTGTCAGAATCTTGCTTTCCGGCAAACCGGCCAGCACCATTTGCGTCAGTGCCGTGCGCAATGGGCGGAGCAGTTCCTCCTGGCTGCGCTCCGCGCTCGTCAACGATGCCACAACCGACCCCGAGCCATGTTTTACCCGGATCAACCCTTCCTTCTGCAACTCGCGATAAGCGGTGGCGATGGTGTTTAGGTTGACTCCCAAGTCGGCCGCCAACTGCCGCACCGGCGGCAGCGCTGCGCCCTCCGCCAGCTTCCCTCCGGCGATCAGTTCCTTGATCCCATCGGCCACCTGCTGGTAGATGGGCCGCGGATCTTCAGTAGTAATGGTCAGCAGCATTCACTGTACTGTGTATACATACTCCATACACTTTGGGATGTCAAGCAGAAACTCGCGACTCGCTCGAAGATTTGCGCAGGATTCACTACGCGAACAGCTGGATAGACCAGGGATGAGGGGAGAGTCTTCCGTTTTTCATGTCCAACATTCTTTATCGTTATCCACGCACCGTAGCCGGTCACGAAAATGGCCGGTCGCATGAATCGAGGCGCCGTTATCAGCAGGACGTCGTTGCCCGCGAAGTCGGCCCCGCACACTCTCAGGGGCGCAGCCGGGATCATTGAACGCCCCACGATATCGATCAAGCTGGATGAATCAAGCGCAGCTCACTGTCTGATCCTCGGGTTCGTCACCGAATAGAGCACATCGGTCAAGAAATTCACTGCGACGTAGGTCAATCCGATGGCCAGGATGCAGCCTTGGACCAGATAGTAATCGCGGTTCGAGATGGCTTGGATCGTTAGGCGGCCTATGCCGGGCCAGGAGAAGATGGTTTCCGTCACGATTGCGCCGGCTAGTAACGCGCCGAATTGCAGGCCTAGGACGGTGATGATGGGGATCATGGCATTGCGCAGGGCGTGGCGGTAGACCACGGTGCGCTCGGGCAGACCTTTGGCGCGGGCGGTGCGGATGTAGTCCTGGTTGAGCTCTTCGAGCATGGAGGTGCGGACCATGCGGGTTAGGATGGCGGCTAGAGCCCCGCCCATGGTGATGGCCGGGAGNNGAGCAGGCGGTCGTCCCAGCGGTTGCGCCGTTGGGCGCTGCGCACGCCGGCGGGAATCGATAAGATGATGGCTACGACGAGCGATGCCAGCGTTAGTTGCAGCGTGTAGGGATAGCGCTGGGTTAGAAGGCGGGTCACGCTTTGGTTGTAGCGGAACGAGGGGCCGAGGTCGCCGTGGAGGACTCCTTTCCAGTAATGGAGGTATTGCTGGCCGAGCGGGGCATCCAGGCCATAGGCGTGGCGCGTGGCTTCGATGTCAGCGGGGGGCGCGCCTTCGCCTAGCATTTGTTGGATGGGGTCTCCGGGGACCAGATGGATGAGCAGGAAGACCAGGCTTACGACCAGCCAGATTACTGGGAGGGTGTAGAGGACGCGTTGGAGGAGAAGGCGCATTGGTTCCGTGTGCCGCGAGAGAT